>DAHWHJ010000065.1:0-10311 GCA_027335745.1 bacterium
AGACGGAGTAGCGTATTATATCTTTAAAATTAATCAGGATATAAGCGAGAATGATTAAGGAAAAGGCAAGAATTCTGAAAATTATAGTAAATCTTATCTTATTATATATATCTTTAGTAACCGCTTTATTATCGTTCTTCATCACGGGTGTCATTCCCGCGAAGGCGGGAATCCAGTATTTTGTAACCGATTCTATTACCTTCGCTCATCCTTTAATAGCTTTTCCGAGATTGAATATCGGCAGGTACATTGCTACGACGAGGGTCCCTACGACTATCCCCAGAAATATTATTAATGCCGGCTCCAGCATCTGCGTCAGATTATTAACGGCATTATCGACTTCTTCGTCGTAATAGTCTGCGACTTTAGCAAGCATGGCATCGAGATTTCCGGTTTTTTCTCCGACCATAACCATCTGTATAACGAGAGGAGGAAAAAGTTTGGTTTTATTTAAAGCGGCGCTTAAAGGCGAACCGGAAGAGACGTCTTCTTTCGTCTGCATTAAAGATTCTTCTATAATTTTATTGCCGCTGGTTTTAGAAACAATGGCAAGTCCCGCTAATATCGGCACTCCGCTCTCTACCATAGTAGAAAGAGTTCTTGCAAATCTTGCTATTGCGACCTTTTTAAGCAGTATTCCTATAACCGGTATTTTAAGTACGATTCTATCAATATTTCTTCTTCCGCTTTCTCTTTTATGATAAGCCTTAAGAGCAAATATAAGTACTCCTAAAGCAATTATTATATACAGTATATATGCCCTCATAAAATCCGAAAAGCCTATGACGTCCCGGGTGAGAGCGGGCAGTTTTGCCCCTACGCTTGAAAACAGGTTTGCAAATACCGGAATAACGAAGGTCATAAGAATAATGATAACTCCGATTGCAACGCTCAAAACTACTATTGGATATATCATTGCTCCTTTAATCTTCCTTTTGAGTTTTAATATCTTCTCGAAATATACGGAAAGCCTTTTAAAAACCCTGTCTAAAACTCCGCCTTTCTCGCCGGATTCGACAAGATTGACATATAAGTCGTTGAAAACTTTAGGAAATTTTCTGAGGCTGTCCGATAAAGACGCTCCGCTCTCTATTCCTTCTCTTATCTTTGTCAAAATGCCTTTTAACTCTTTATTTTTCTGCTGTTCAATCATTATGGACAAGCCTTGAAGTATAGGCACTCCGGATTCTATCAAGGAAGAAAATTGTCTGGTAAACACTATGAGATTATTATCGCTTATTTTCGTATTAGGACTTATTTCTTTAGTTCCTTTAAGGCTTAACGTGAAAAATTCGCTTTTTTTCTTCACATTTATAGGATAAACGTCCATCCTCCTTATCTCGTCTATGACCTGTTCATAACTTTCGGCGGTAATTTCGCCTTTTAAATATTCGCCCGTATGTTTTTTTCCTTTCCATTGATAAACAGCCATCTGAATGCCTCCGATTTATAAGTTGCCGAAATCTATTCCGGAAAAAGGCCTATCTCCATCCATAGAATTTTGTCCCGTTTTATTTGACATGGAAGCTCCGGCATTATTGGCTAATCCGCCTTTCGACATAACGCCGGAACTAATAGCCTGCTTTAATTCTTCTATGTCGGACGACCTGTTATATGCATCTTCTTCGCTTATTATTTTTTTGTTTACGAGCGACGCCAACGCTTGATTGAGCGTCTGCATTCCGTACTTTTCCTGTCCAAGTTGAAGTTGTGAATAAATCTGATGGATTTTATTTTCTCTTATTAAATTTCTGATAGCGGCGTTAGGTATCATTAATTCCGCCGCCATCACTCTGCCGGCAGCGTCTATCCTTGGAATAAGCGTCTGAGACAGAACCGCTACAAGAGATAAGGAAAGCGAGGATCTTACCTCCGGCTGTTGATTAGGAGGAAATATATCTATGACTCTGCTTATAGTTTGAACGGCTGAATTTGTATGAAGGGTTCCGAAAGTTAGATGTCCGGTTTCGGCAATAGTAAGGGCGGCTTCCATAGTTTCCATATCTCTTATTTCGCCTACGAGAACTACGTCGGGGTCTTCTCTTAATATATGTCTTAACGCCTCCGAAAAGCTGCTTGAATCCTGCCCTATCTCCCTCTGGTTGACAAGACATCCTTTGTGCGGAAAAACATACTCTATCGGATCTTCGATAGTAATTATATGTTCGTGTCTGGTCTGGTTTATCTCGTCTATCATCGAAGCAAGAGTAGTCGTTTTACCGGAACCCGTGGGTCCGGTAACAAGCACTAATCCGCGGGGCGATTTTATAATTTCCCTTATCATAGGAGGAAGCCCCAGTAAATCGATAGAAGGAATCTCATGCGGTATAACTCTAAACGCCCCTGCGACCGCGCCCCTGTCGTAATATAAATTGCCTCTGAACCTTGAAACGCCTTTCTGACTGAAAGAAAAATCCAGTTCGTGCGTTTCTTCAAACTTTTTTTTCTGCAAATCCGTAATAACGCTATAACAAAGTCCTTGCGTATCGGAAGGAGAAAGAACCGGAAAATTCAACGGAACAAGGGATCCCCTAAGTCTAATTTGAGGCGGCGTTCCGGCAGCTATATGAAGATCCGAAGCACTCTGATCAACGGTTGTTTTTAATAAATCGGCGACTGACGGCATATACGGCTCCTTTAAAATCTTATGTCAAATTTAAATATTTTCGGCTTTTTCGTCTAAATATTGAATAATTTCTTCCAACGAAGTAATTCCGTCTAAGAACTTCTCTTTCGCGGATTCTTTTAACGGCTTCATTCCAAGGCTCACCGCAACCTTTTGTATTTCAAATTCGTTGGCATTCTCGTAAATTTTGTTTTTAACTTCGTCTCCGACGTTAAGCGCTTCGTATATCGCGATTCTTCCTTTATAACCCGTCTTATTGCATACCGGACAGCCCTTTGCTTTATAAAAACGCTTTCCTGCAATTTCGGCGTTAGTAAATCCCGATTTAGCCAGAACGTTAACATCGGCATGATAAGGCTCTTTACATTCCGAACATAATTTTCTTATAAGTCTTTGCGCGATAACTAAATTTAAACTTGAAGCTACGAGAAAAGGCTCTACTTTCATATTAATGAGCCTTGATATGGTGGATGACGCATTATTAGTATGTATAGTAGAAAGAACCAGATGTCCGGTAAGCGCCGCCTTTATTGCAATTTCTGCAGTTTCCAAGTCCCTTATTTCTCCGACCATTATAATATCCGGATCCTGCCTTAGAAACGACCTTAGGGCGGAAGCAAACGTCAGACCTATTTCTTCGTTGACGAGGACCTGATTTATTCCCTGAATATTATATTCGACCGGATCTTCAGCCGTCGAAATGTTTACGTCCGGTTTGTTTACTTCGGAAAGCGCGCTGTATAAAGTAGTCGTTTTGCCGGAACCGGTCGGTCCCGTTACGAGAATCATTCCGTAGGGTCTGTGAATAGCCGTTTTAAAATCTTTCAATTGATCGTCCGAAAATCCTAATTTTCTCATATCGAGCTGAAGATTGGATTTATCCAGCACCCTTATAACTATTTTCTCGCCGAAAAGCGTCGGAAGACACGATACCCTCATATCGACTTCTTTGTTATCCATTCTTGCCTTAATACGCCCGTCCTGAGGCAGTCTTCTTTCGGCTATATCCATCTGGGACATTATTTTTAATCTTGAAATTATAGGATTTTTTAATTGTCCCGGTATTTTCATCTGTTCTATTAATTTCCCGTCCATGCGGTATCTTACTCTAACGATAGATTCATAAGGCTCTATATGAATATCGCTTGCGCTCATTTTAACCGCGTCGAGAAGGACTTTATTAACGAATTTTATAATAGGCTGTTCGGAGGAAGACCTTTGAAGTTCCGATATATCGACTTCTTCGTTGGTTTCCTCGATAGCTATAGAATTGAGATAGTCTTTATTTTCGGTAAGAATACTGGATGCGTTGTAATATTTGGATAATGCCGAAGCTATCTCGTTTTCCGAAGTAACGACGAGTTCAATATTCAGCCCCGTTAAAAATTTTATATCGTCTAACGCCTCGACTCTCGTGGGATCCGATACGGCAAGATACATCGTATTTCCCTGCCTTTTAAAAGGAACCACCTGAAGCTTAACGGCCAAATCGGGAGGAATAAGTTTTATTACGCTTTCCGGAATATCGCCTTCGAGAAGGTTTACCGTTGCGGCTCCAAACTCTTTAGAAAGAAAAGAAACCAGATCCGAATCTTTAATGAAACCTAATTTCGTAAGCTGTCTTCCTATGCTCCCTCCGGCGCGCTTCTGTTCCTCGAGAGCCGTATTTAATTCAGAGGCGCTTATTATGCCGTTTTTTAACAGAATTTCGCCGAGTTTAACGTCTTTGAGCTTTTCGCCTTTAGCTATTCCCGACCTTATTCTTTCCTGTATCAGCAAGGCGTTTGATATGTCGTCCTTTTTTGCGACGCCGTGCTTTAATAATATGTCGCCTAATTTTTCATTAGTAAAATTAGCCGCCGATAGGAAGTCGTTATTCATCCAAATTCCTTATATCTTATAATAGTTATTTTTAAATGTTCATAAATATTGCCTACTTAATTTTATCATATAATAAGAAATTTTTAAAATATACCGCTTAAAGTTTCTTTAATAATATCAAAATCGGATCTTTTTCCCGTCCAGATATAAAAACTTTCTATAGCCTGAAACAGCAGCATAGAAAGCCCGTTCGCGTGTTTCAACGATTTTTCCTCCAGAATGTTTAAAAAACCGGAAGAATAAGAAATATCGAAAAAAAAGAATTTATCCCGAAAATTTCCAAATAGATTATTAATAAGCCTGCCGCTTTCGTCCGACGGCGTTACGGTATTGACGATAAAATCCCAATTTTTCGACAAAAGGCTTTTTGAAACCGTGCCGGGATTAAAATTGGAATATAAAATCTCCGCATAAGATTTTAGGGATATTTTCCATAAGTCGGCTTCTTTTTTAAGTTTAGCCGCATTATCGGCGCTGCGGTTAATTATTAAAATATTTTTAGCGCCCTCTCGGATTAAAGCATAAAGCGCCGCTCTGGAAGCGCCCCCCGCCCCGAGAAGAACCACGCTCTTGCCGTTTAAATTTTCTTTAAACTCATAATTTACGGCTTTAATAAAACCGGCTATGTCCGTGTTATATCCCCGATAACCGCCGTCTTCTTCCAAATTTACCGTGTTCACCGCCCCGACGGTTTCAGCCTCTTTACTTAAAGAACCGATATATTTCAAAACTTCCGTTTTATAAGGCCGCGTAATGTTTGCGCCTTTCATGCCTAAAGCCTTAAAGCCGTTAAACGCAGAAGCAAATTTTTCCGGAGGAACGTCGAACCTGCCGTAGCATAAGTTTGCGTCATGGAGTTTATTCATAGAGCTATGCAGTAGGGGAGAAAGGGAATATTTTATATTATAACCGAAAATACCGGCTAAATAAGGAGGGTCAAAAGAGCGCGCATCCTTTCGTTCTTTCATATTAAGAGCCCATCAGCAGTTGTTTTAGCAGATAGTCTATTTTAGCGGCTTTTTTATCGTCGATAAACATATAGACGTATCTTTCTATATCTTGAACGGCTTTCGTTAGAGACTGCTTGTCGCCTTTGCCTAGAATATTAAAATCGACGGGCACTTTATCGGCTTTATTGCCCAACTGTTCCTTTAATATCTTTTTAACGGAATTGATCAAATCTGCGCCCTTTAACGATTCGCTATGAGGAGGGCCAAGTTTAATATAGCCGCTTTGCAACAAATTATAAAGGGTTTTTAAAACGAAAAAATCGTTCTCTACGGTCAAAGAAAGTATCTGGTTGACGTTCCTCTTGCCGTCCACTAAAGAAAGAACGTTCCATATCGAAGGAGTAAGGGACAGCGGTCTTAAGTTGCCGCTTCTGTTTGTAATTACTACTGGGATATAATTTTTTGACGGTATAACTTTTGTCATCACGGCAAGTTCGTCGCGTCTTTTCTTACAGTCCGCCAAAATAGGCGATAAATTCATAGGAGTTGCAAAATTAATAACGTCGGGCAAAGGTTTTTCGTCGAAGGCAAATTCTCCGTTTGTTAAAAAAAGTATATAATTCAGGGTTTCGGATATATAGCTTGAAGTAAATTCATGCTCTTTCGATTTAGATATTGCTTCCGATTTAAAAAAATATATATCGAAGCCGGCGGTAGTCTTATAATACGTCCTGTATTTTTCGAGCATCTGCAGATAATCCTGCTTGCCCATGTCAAGTAGTTTAACCACTAATTTTTCGAGGATATTATTATCGGAAATGGAAAGAAAATACAACATTCCGTCTTTTATAAAAAGTTTTGCCGCAAAATTTTCGAACCGCAGATTCAATACTCCTGTTTTCTTTGAAATTTCTAAAAATTTTAGGACGTCAAAAAGTTCTAAATTTGTTATATTTCCTTTTACATCCATGATAATGACCCTATTTTTATTATGTTTTTATTTATGAATTTCCAGTTCCCTGATTAAATGAAATATAAACCGATTGACGACGGCTACGAATATAGAACCGAAGAACAAAACCGCTCCTATGAGAAAATAAGATAAATTTATATTGTTAAGGGAAGAAATAAAGAAAAATGCGCCCGTCTCCGCCAAAAAGAAAAAAAACATGAAAACCCACATTATCGTAAGCCATCTGCCTACAAATCCGCCGGGTATCCTATTTTTTAGAGATGCCGCAATAATCATATTCATAAACATTACCAATGCACCCAATACTACTAACACATAAAAAATATCTTTAAGCGTCAAAATAGAATTTAAACTCGCCATCGTCTTTACCTCCCCGCATTTTTCTTATTTAAAAAGTTAATATTAATTTAATAATATAAAATAAAAATATTTTTTTCAATATGTTTTTTACATAATGTCTATGTTGATAATTTTTTCGGTTTATTTTATAATTATCATATGGACGCAAAAGAAATAAATTTAAACGACTTGACATTTGAGGAAGCCCTAAAAAAATTAGAAGAAAATGTTTTAAGCCTTGAAAAAGGGGACTTAGGACTCGACGAATCTATAATGCTTTATGAAGAAGGAATAAAATATTCGGATTACCTCCTTAAAAAATTAGACTCCGCCGAAAAAAAAGTCGAAGAATTGAGCGCAAAAAAAGACGGGGACGGCGAACATTTTTTTAGCGCCGAGTCTCTAAATATATAAATATATGAATGATTTAGCGCTGTATATAGAATCCGGCAAACAGTTAATCGACGGCTTCATAAATGATCATTTTATTAAAAAGGGCTACGATAAAAAATTTCCGCACAATAAATTTTCTCTTGCGGACGCTATGCTCTACACCCTGACTATGCCGGGCAAAAGAATAAGGCCTATAATGCTTATGCTTGCCGCAGAAAGTTTGGGTTTTCCGGATAAAAAAAAGCTCCTCCCTTTCGCTTCTTCCATAGAACTTATACACTCCTATTCTTTAATACACGACGACCTTCCTTCTATGGACAACGACAGTTTGAGAAGAGGGAAACCCACAAGTCATATAGTTTTTGGAGAAGCCACGGCAATACTTGCGGGAGACGCTCTACTTGCCGAGGCTTTCGTCATCCTTTCGGATAAAGATTACATTCGGGAATTCGACCCGGTAAAAATTTTAGAAGCGGTAAGAGAACTTTCCTGCGCTTCCGGAGCCGGCGGGCTTGTAGAAGGGCAGTTTCACGACGTCAACTCTTTCGGCGAATCTCTAGAGTTAGAAAAAATCGAATATATAAACGAAAAAAAAACTGCGAGCCTTATCGCTTCGGCTTGTGCCGTAGGGGCAATATTATCGGACAAAGACGAACGCGTTATATCTGAATTTAAAAAGTTCGGCGGCTATATCGGACTGGCTTTTCAAGCGGTTGACGATGTTCTGGGCATTATCGGGAATAAAGAAATTTTAGGAAAATCGGCGGGAATAGACAAAACGAATAATAAACCTACAACGGCAGAAAATATAGGTATAGAAAAGACCCGCGGATTAATTAACGAATATAATAAAAAAGCAATGGCGCACTTAGAAAAAACAGGGGCCGAAACGGGCATGTTCATAGAATTAATAAATTATCTTACGGACAGAATAAATTAAAAAAATAAACATAAATAATAAATAATGATATTAGATAAAATAAATAATCCCAACGACGTTAAAACATTGCGCCCTGAAGAAATGGATATGCTTGCGGACGAGCTGAGGGATGAAATAATATCAGTCTGTTCAAAAAACGGCGGACATATCGCTTCCAGTCTCGGCGTCGTCGAACTTACCATAGCAATTTTAAAATCTTTCGATATAGAAAATACCGATAAAATAATATGGGATGTCGGACATCAGTCTTACCCGTATAAAATTCTTACAGGAAGAAAAGAAAAATTCAATACCCTCAGGAAATTAGGAGGAATATCCGGCTTTCCGGCTGTCTCCGAGAGCAGATACGATTATTTTGGGACGGGACACGCCGGAACATCTATCTCTGCGGCTCTCGGTATGTGCGTCGCAAAAGATTTAAAAGGCGCGGATGAGGGCGTAGGCGGCAGGATTATTGCCGTAATAGGAGACGCATCGATATCCAACGGTCTGGCGCTTGAGGGCTTAAATAATGCGGGCTCTCTAAAAAAGGACATTATAGTTATATTAAACGATAATGAAATGTCTATATCTAAAAACGTCGGGGCTATTTCCAACTATCTTAATAAAATAATGAGCGGAAATTTTTATCAGGGACTCAGGATAGAAGCTGAAAAAATGCTTAACTCTATACCTTTATTCGGCAATCAAATGGCAAGGTTTGTTTCTAAGTTCGAGGAATTTTTCAAAAATCTCATTGGACCGGGCATTATATTTGAAGAACTCGGTTTTACATATATCGGTCCCATAGATGGACACAATATACCGTATCTTTTAGACTCTTTTGAAAACATAAAGAAAATAAAAAAACCTATTCTTTTGCATATTATTACTAAAAAAGGGAAAGGATACGAACCGTCAGAAAAAAATCCCTCTATTTTTCACGGGATTTCCGCTTTCGACAAAAAAACCGGATTGACCTTAAAAAAATCGGGCAACATCTCTTACGGTGAAACGGCATCAAACTTTCTTATAAATATGGCCGAAAATAACGCTAAAATAATAGCCGTTACTGCGGCAATGCCCGACGGAACCGGACTTTCCAAATTTTCAAAAGTATTTCCGGAGAGATTCTTCGACGTCGGAATAGCCGAAGAACATGCGGCGACGTTTGCGGCGGGGGCGGCGGCTAACGGATTAAAACCTTTTGTTTTCATATATTCTACTTTTCTTCAGCGCTCATTAGATCAGATAATTCACGACATATGCCTTCAGAACCTTCCCGTCGTATTTTGCATAGACAGGGCAGGTATTGCGGGAGAAGACGGCGCTACGCACCAGGGAATATTCGATATATCGTTTTTAAATTTTATACCTAATCTGATTTTTATGTCTCCGCGCAACGAATATGAACTTATCCGGATGATTAAAAGTTCGGTTTCTTACGACAAACCCGTTGCGATAAGATATCCAAAAGTAGAAATTCCGCATTTCATTCTTCCCGAAGAAAAAACCGTTTCCGTTATAAACGAAGGGGAATTTGAAATCCTTATAGACTCGCCCCAAAATTTCGTAATAAGCATCGGCGCTCCCCATACCGAAATATTAAAAGATATACTGACGGAAATAAATGCTGACGCCGTGGAAGAAAAGCAAAAAATAGGCCTTATAGACGCAAGATTTATATCCCCTATTTCTCAAGAATTAATTGCAAAAATAAAAACCGCAAAAAAGATTATGACGGTCGAAGAAAACGTCGAATTTTCGGGTTTTGGAGCAAAACTCCTGACTCTTTTAAGCGGGAATACGCGTTTAGCCGGCTTGGAATATAAAATCATATCTCTGGGAAATAATTATGTCGAACACGGCTCACGAAACGAACTTCTTAGTATTTTGGGATTCTCTAAAGAAAAATTATCGGATTCCGTTAATGAATTTTTTGTTATAAACGGTGAAAAAAATAAAAATAAGGTTAGATATTCTTCTTTCTAATACGTCTTCGGCATTCAATTTAACGAGAACGAAAGCATCGTCGTTAATAATGGAGGGTATGGTTTCCGTGAACGGTTTTGTATGCACAAAACCCGGAACTCCCGTAGATCCGAACAGCGCTATAGAAATAAAAGAAACAAATCCTTACGTATCCCGGGGCGGACTAAAACTTAAAGGGGCGTTAACCGGTTTTAATCTGGACGTTAAAGCAAAAAGGATTATAGATATAGGCGCTTCG
>DAHWHJ010000080.1:0-3587 GCA_027335745.1 bacterium
AAGGCTATGATAAGGCGGACAAGTGGCACGTTCACCATATAAAACATAGAAGCCAGGGCGGGACAAACAGGCCGTCCAATCTTGCGTTAACGCATGAAAGCTGCCATAAAGAGCTGCATAGAAAAAACCTGAAAATAAAAAAGACTTCGATTAAGAGATTGACGGAGTGCGCCCATTTCAATTCTTTAAGGTTGAGGCTTAAGGATATGCTAAAAGAAACCTACGGAGATAAGGTTTCTTTCACTTACGGCTATATTACGAAAATTAACAGGGAAAGGTTGAATTTACCCAAAACGCATTACAACGACGCTATAGCTATAACCGGTATAACGGATATAAAAAAGGATATTAACGAAATAACCGTTATTAAGCAGGTCAGAAAAAAGAAACGCTCCATGCATGAGGCTACCGCAAGAAAGGGCAGGAATAAACCTAATACTGATTCTATAAGAAATAAAAAGAACACCAAGGAAATTACCGTCCACGGCAGAAAATATGCCTTATGGGACAAAGTGAAAGTCGGGAATAAAAAGGGCTATATAACGGGGTTTACGGGTAATGCCTGTTATGTTCAGGATATAGACGGCAATTATATAAAGCCGGACGGCAAACCGTATAAGCAGGTATCTGTCAATAACATAAAGCACATAAGGAGGAATAATAATTGGATAACGGAAAGGAAAGCGGCGTAAATAATAACAATAATAATATTTCCGCCTTACATCTCCGCTCTAACGAACGGGGACTTCCCGGCGGGGGAGTTAAAACCTGTAGGGATAAAGAAAAAAACGGCGAAGTCAAAAGCGCCTGGAGGTAAAAAAATGTGCAAGGGAGCCAGAAACCGCCGTGAAGCTTATGCTCGTATCGGGACGAAACTTGCCGTCCTGGGCGCATGGTTTATAAAACTGTTTGCCGGGCAAAGTTATAGCGAAGCGGCGGATAGGTTTGCCCACAAATAAAATAATAGGGAGGTATTTTTATGAAACTTGCTATCGATATAGGCTTTTCAAGCGTCAAAGTCGTTACGGACGGCATAAGTTTTAAATTTCCGACATTGATATCGGGATATACCAAGCCGAGCGTGGATTTAGGCTACGGCAGGGAAAAGACGTTTACTTACGAAGGGCGGGATTATCTTGTAGGGGACGAGGCTAAAAACGGGACGGACGTTATGTATTCGTTTGAAATAGATTTCTTAATCGACTATGCGCCGCTTTTTATCGCAAAAGCGGTCGAGATAGCGGAATCCAAGGGAGCGGGAAACATACTCGAAATAGCTTTAGGGTTGCCGATAGAATATTATAAGGACAATAAGGAAAGGTTATGGCAGACGGCAAAGTCTTTTATTATAAACGACCGGCAATACCGGTTTTACGAAAAAGTCAAAAAAGACGGTTCGCTTTTATATCCCGTATATCCGCAGGGCATAGGGATATTAAGCGATTATATAGAACAGGCGGGCGTTACCGTCAAAGACGACGGTTCCGGTTTCGTTCTCGACATCGGATTCAATACCGTTCTCGTCGTCGCGTTCGAAAACTATGGGGCTACTAAGGCGGGGCATAAACAATATACCCAATTAGGAATTTCCAAGGCGAGCCGCAAGCTTGAGGACTATCTGATTAATACCTACGGTATCGACGACAGGACGCAAATAGAACTATTACAAATACTTACAAATAAAACATTCAAGCATTACGGCAAGAAAATCGACGTATCGGATAAAGTAAACGCCATAATGCTGGACTATATCGACGGCATACTGTTGCGCGTCCAGACCGACTACGACAGGAGGTTCGGTTCGTCCGATAAATTAATTATCGGCGGAGGCGGCGCCTATTACGTAAAAAACGATATATATAAAAAATATCCCGACCTTGCGGTATTTATGGAAAATCCGGAATTTTCCAACGCAAGAGGATTTTATCATTTATAATTTTCAACAAAAATATACCATAGTAGATAACAAAAAGAGGTGTTTTATGCCCGAAAAACCTATTATCAAAGACAGCATTACAATCAGCATGACGTTTAGGGACGCAAAAATTCATAAATATTTTATTCAAAGATGCTCCGAAACGAAATTTGAAAAGTCCTTTCAGTTAAGGCGGATATTCGAAAAATATTTCGATAAAATTAAGGACGACGATATCGCCACGCTTATCAACGGCGGGGATGATATCGTAACCGATTTTAAGGTTTTGCGTAAGCGCGGGAAAAAACATACGGTCAGGGTGAAGCTTTCCAAGCCGGAGATAGTTAAATTTTTCAGGGAAAAATTTAGCAACAGTCCCGCCAGGGCATACTTTTTTAAATCCGTCATAATGCTCCATTTCTATGGCAGTAAGGAACTCAACGATTTTTTAAACGGCAATAATACGGCCGTTCCGTTTGTCGGATTAAGGACTCCGGATATAAATATGGGCCGAAGGGCAGAGGATAAAGATATAAAAACATTTACAAGAAATTTAAAAATAAACGATGCCGGACAGGACGGTCTTATCTTAAAGCCGCCCTTAACAGACGGCAAGACGGTTGACGTCGATGCCGCCCAGAATCCGGCGGATAAAGATATATCCGGCGGACAAGAACAATCTCCGGCAAACGAAGAAAAGCGGGAATGGGAAAAGCCGGACGCTATGGGGGATTTTGATGTTTAGTATTATGTGAGAATAATAAATAACGAGTATTATGAGATTAAGGGGGTTTAATATTATGAAACGCATATTAAGAATATCCCTATTTGCATTTATCGCTTTTTCTGCAACTACGGTCTTTGCTTATCTATAATCTTATCTATAATATCAATAAAAATATAAGTAATTCAAGAGATTTTAAATTATTACTTCTATTTCTATTGACAACAACATATCAATATATGTTATAATATTAATATATTGAAATTAACATTAATTTCTTTTACGATATTGTGGATACAAAAAAAACCAAAGCTAAAATTAAAAAGATATTATCAAAGTATTTTATATCCGTTGATAAAGACTGGAATATATCTTTAAAATCAGATGCCAGGACTTATATGAAAAGCCTTGCGTTGCTTAAAAACCCAAAACCTGTTGCATCGGTCATAAATTATTTTGCTAATGATTTGTCTGAAATAGATATTAATAATATAGAACCAGAACTGATAGTAGTTAATTCCGATGAACATAAAAATATTTTCAAGACCGCTCAGTCCTATTGGAGCGTTCCTGTTACGCAAGGATATGGCCGCCGAATAAATTTTATTGTTTTTGATAAATATAACAATAAAGTTATAGGTATATTCGGTTTATGCGATCCCGTTATCGGACTTAATATTAGAGATAATTATATAGGGTGGGATAAGCAAACTAAATACGACAGATTATATAATTTCATGACAGCTTATGTTTTAGGAGCTGTATATCCTTATAATTTGCTTTTAGGCGCCAAACTAATTGCATCTATTGCCCAATCTAATGAAGTAAGACGAGTATTTAAGGAAAAATATAACGGCAAAACTACAATTATAAAAAAAGATATAAAAATTCCAGAACTTGTGGCGATAGATACAATGGGGGCTTTTGGGCAAAGTTCTATATATCATC
>DAHWHJ010000098.1:0-3690 GCA_027335745.1 bacterium
CGTAGGCGGGAATCCAGAAATGGTATAACTTTGTAATATGTTTCATAATTTCTACTGCAAAATTAAGGATTAAAATTTATCGAGCAATTATAGCTACAATTATAGTATAATATATATTAGATATATTATATATATATCATATACACATTACAGCATAACAGGGGAATAAAATATGAACAGAAACGCCATTATGAACAGCAATAATCTTAACGAAATTGTTATAGGAAAGGGGGAAAGCATAGAACAGCAGGATTTGCCCGAAGAAATTCAACTACCCGAGGTCATCCCGCTTCTGCCTATAAGAGACCTTGTCCTTTTCCCTTTTATGATAATTCCGCTTTTCGTGGGCAGAGAGGCTTCTATTAAAGCCGTCGACGAAGCCCTGTCCAAAGACAGGTTAATCCTTTTATCCGCCCAAAAAGACATAATAGTCGAAGAACCTTCGCAAAACGATATCTATGACGTCGGCGTAGTCGCAATGATTATGAAAATGCTGAAACTTCCGGACGGACGGGTTAAGATACTAGTGCAGGGTTTATTAAAAGCTAAAATAGAAACATTTGTTCAAATAAAGCCGTTTTATCTTGTAAAAGTTTCCAAAATCAAAGATGAAAACGTTACGGAAATTACTCCCGCGATTGACGCTCTTATAAGAAACGTAAAAGAACAGCTTGAAAAATACGTATCTCTCGGCAGACTTCCATCTCAGGATATATTAATCATACTGGAAAATATCACTAATCCGGGGAGACTTGCGGATATAGTGGCATCCAACTTGGGCTTAAAAATAGACGAATCGCAGAAAATACTTGAAGAGACCGATCAGATGGAAAGGCTTAAAAGAGTAAACGACATACTTGCAAGAGAAATAGAAATCCTTTCTATGCAGGCTAAAATCCAATCTCAGGCAAAAGAAGAAATGACAAAAACTCAGAGGGATTATTTTTTAAGGGAACAGCTGAGACAGATTAAGCAGGAACTTGGAGAAACTGATGAAAAATCTCAGGAAATAGCCGAATTAAGGGAAAAAATAACGGCGGCAAAAATGCCTCCGGAAGTCCTGAAAGAAGCCGAAAAACAATTATCGAGACTTGAATCTATGCATCAGGATGCCGCGGAAGCATCCACGATAAGAACTTATTTAGAATGGCTTGCCGATATACCTTGGTCAAAAAAGACAAAAGATAACCTCGATATAGAAACCGCAAAAAAGATTCTGGACGAAGACCACTACGACCTTGAAAAAATCAAAGAGAGAATACTTGAATACTTAAGCGTCAGAAAATTAAACAAAAAAATGAAAGGTCCCATACTATGTTTCATCGGACCTCCCGGAGTCGGAAAAACTTCTCTCGGCAAATCTATCGCAAAAGCTATGAATAGAAAATTCATCAGGGTTTCTCTTGGCGGCGTTCATGACGAAGCAGAAATCAGGGGACACAGAAGAACATACGTCGGAGCGCTTCCGGGAAGGGTCATTCAGGGAATAAAACAGGCGGGAACCAATAATCCGGTTTTTATGATAGACGAAATCGATAAAGTAGGGACCGATTTTAGAGGCGATCCTTCTTCCGCCCTCTTAGAAGTGCTGGATCCGGAACAGAATTTTTCTTTTTCGGACCATTACTTAAATGTTCCGTTCGATTTGTCGAATGTTATGTTCGTGGCAACCGCTAACGTTGCCGACACCATACCTTCTCCTTTAAGAGACAGAATGGAAATTATAAATTTATCCGGATATACTCTCGAGGAAAAAGAAAAAATAACCGAAAAATATCTTATACCAAGACAGATTAAGGAAAACGGATTAAAAAAAGATTATATCGAATTTAAGCCGAGTGCGGTAAAAACCATTATTGCGGGTTATACTCGGGAGGCCGGCTTAAGAAATCTGGAACGGGAAATAGGGACGGTATGCAGAAAAGTCGCAAGACTTATAGCCGAAAACAAAATCAAGAAATATATCGTAACCGATAAAAATATACATAAATACCTCGGAACTATAAAAATACTTCCCGAGGAAGAAAGACAGAAAGATGAAATAGGCGTTGCTACCGGTCTTGCCTGGACGCCGGTCGGAGGAGAGGTTCTATACATAGAAACAATTCTCGTTAAAGGCAAAGGGGCGGTTTCGCTTACCGGTCAGCTCGGAGACGTTATGAAAGAATCCGCCCATGCCGCAGTCAGCTATGCCCGCTCTAAAGCCGACGAACTCGGAATTGAAGCCGATACGTTTGAAAAAAACGATATTCATATTCATATACCGGAAGGCGCTATACCGAAAGACGGACCTTCTGCCGGAATCACTATGGCGACGTCCCTGATTTCAGCGGTGTTAAAAAAGCCAGTTAGAAAGGATATCGCTATGACCGGCGAAATAACTCTGAGGGGCAACGTCCTGCCTATCGGCGGGTTAAAAGAAAAATCGTTAGCCGCTTTAAGAGCCGGAATAAAAACTGTTCTGATACCGGAAAGAAACAAAAAAGATCTTGAAGATATTTCTCCGTTAGTTAAGAAAAACTTGAAATTTATACCGGTCAGACATATGGATGAAGTCATAAAGCATGCGATAATCGGTATATCCGATATAGGCGCAGGTTCTAATAAAACTAATCCGGTTAATAAAAATAAGGGTGATAAAAAAAGAAAAGTTAAATGAAACGGTTTTAATAAAAGAGATAGAACGGCTAAGTATAGAAACCCAAAAGTTCAATAAATCGTTGGTTATTAAATCAATCGGCGACGATTGCGCTATTATCAAAGATAAAAACCGCATGCTCGTGAGTTCGGACAGCATAACCGAAAATGTCCACTTCAACTTTGATTTATATGATTTTTATGAAATAGGGCAAAAATCTTTACTTGTAAATTTAAGCGACATTGCTGCTATGGGCGGAATTCCGAGATTGTTCCTTCTGTCTTTTTTTATACCTTCTTATGTAAACGAAGACAATATCAAGCAGGCATTATTGGGAATTATAGCCGCCGCAAAAAAATACAGGGTTTCGCTTATAGGCGGAAATATATCAAAATCTTCCGAATTTTCTATATCCGCAACCATAATAGGCGACTATAAAGATAAAAACGTCGTTAAGAGATTTAATTCTAAAAAGGATAATCAAGTATATATCTCCGGAGAACTTGGAAATTCATGGATGGCATTTTATCTTAACGACAATAAAAATTATATATTCAAAAACTATCCAAACCTCAAGCCCGAGGATAAAAAGCTTATAGAGAATTTCATAAATAGATATAAACTGCCCAAACCGAGGATAAATTTGGGCAGGAAATTATCGGAAAAGAAACTAGCTAATTCGTTAACGGACATCAGCGACGGACTTATTAAGGATATTTACAACGTTATAGGCCATGGATGCGGATGCGAAATAAATATCGATGAAATACCCATAAACGAAGAATTAAAATATATATGCAAGGTTTTAGATATCAAAGATTATATCGACAAAGCGGTTTCGTTCGGCGAAGATTACGAGCTTTTATGGACGGCGGAAAAATATAAAGAAAAAGAACTGCTAAAGCTTTCAAAAACCTCTACGGTCAAAATAAAAAAAATAGGGCATATCACCGATAAACCGGCATGCGTAAATTTTTTAAGGGACGGCGCTCTTTACTTTCCTATAGACTTTACTTTTAAACATTTATAAATTATGTATATTTTTATTTCCT
>DAHWHJ010000045.1:0-7807 GCA_027335745.1 bacterium
AAAACGTCGGAAACTTTTTCTACTCTCTTGGAATCAAGCTGAGAGATATGAACGAGTCCGTCAGTTCCGGGAAATATCTCTACGAAAGCCCCAAAATCCATTATTTTTCTAACCTTCCCAAAATAAATCTTGCCTATTTCAGCTTCCTGAGTTATGTCGTTTATCATAGCTGTGGCAAGTTTTAAAGATTCCCCGTTTGAAGAAGAAATGGTTACTTTTCCGGAATCTTCTATATCTACCTTTGCTCCGGTTTTTTCTATTATTCCCTTAATAACCTTACCGCCGGAACCGATAACTTCCCTGACTTTTTCCGGTTTAACCATTATCGTAACGATTCTAGGGGCATTTTTTGCCATTTCTTTTCTTGGTTCCGTTATCGACTGAAGCATTATATTAAGTATATGTATTCTTCCTTCTTTTGCCTGCGAAAGAGCATTCCTTAGAATCTCTTTGGTAACACCGGAAATTTTAATATCCATCTGTAGAGCGGTTACGCCCTTAGCAGTTCCGGCTACTTTAAAATCCATATCTCCTAAATGGTCTTCGTCTCCCAGAATATCGGAAAGTATCGCGACTTTATCTCCTTCTTTTATAAGTCCCATTGCAATTCCTGCAACCGGAGCCTTTATAGGAACTCCAGCATCCATTAAAGATAAAGAACCTCCGCAAATGGTCGCCTGCGATGACGAACCGTTAGATTCCAGTATCTCCGATACTAATCTTATAGTATAAGGAAATTCTTCTGCAGACGGAATTACATATCTAAGAGCCTTTTCGCCAAGCGACCCGTGTCCTATTTCTCTCCTGCCGGGGGACCTTAAAGGGGCAACCTCTCCAACGGAAAAAGGAGGAAAATTGTAATGCAGCATAAATCTTTTGGACGATTCTTTCTCCGGCGCATCTATTATCTGTTCGTCGAACTTAGTTCCGAGAGTAGCCGCGACGAGAGCCTGAGTTTCGCCTCTGGTAAATACCGCGCTTCCGTGAGCCATAGGAAGTTCGCCGACGGAACAGCTGATCGGCCTGATGTCTTTAAGCCCTCTTCCGTCAATTCTTAAGCTTTCGTTAATTATATTAGTTCTCAATATATCTTTCTGAATAGATTCCAAAATATGAGCGATTGCGGCTTCCTGCCCCGGATAGGATTCGTTCAACAGTTCGATAATTTTTGCATTTAAGCTTTCCACTCTTTCGTTTCTTTCAAGCTTTGCGGAAATTTTGAGGGCATTAGACAAATCTTCGTAGGAAAGTTCTTTTATTCTTTCATATAATCCTTCCGGCAGTTTAATTTCTTCTATCACGGCTTTATTAACGGTCATTCCAGATAAGATCGTATTTTGAAATTCGGTTAATTCAACGATTTTATTGTGTCCGAATTCTATCGCCGAAATGAGTTCTTCTTCGTCTAATTCGTTAAAGCTTCCTTCCACCATCGTTATGGCATCTTTTGAACCGGCAACTATAAGAAAGGTGTCACTGGCTTCAAGCTCTTTATAAGTGGGATTTGCAATAAAATTACCGTTTACCCTTGCAATCCTTACGCCTGCGGTGGGACCGTTAAAAGGGGCTTCGGACACCATTAAAGAAAATGAAACGCCTAACATTGCCGCCATATCCGGGTCGTTTTCGTTATCCATGGAAATGACGGTGGCTATTATTTGGGTATCAAAAAAATAATTATCCGGAAAAAGAGGTCTTATCGGTCTGTCTAAAAATCTAGAGGTCAAAACCTCTTTTTCGGTCGGTCTTGCTTCTCTTTTAAAAAAACCGCCGGGTATTTTTCCTGCCGAATAATATTTTTCGACATAATTCACGGTAAGAGGTAAAAAATCCGTCCCTTCCTTTATTTTTTTATTCAAACACGTCGTAACGAGAACCTTTGTGCCTCCTATCGTAACTAATGCGCTTCCCGAGGCTTGTTTTGCAAGCCTGCCGGTTTCGATCGTTATTTTCTTACCGTCAAACATAAAAGTATTGCTTATCATTCTGTCTCCTATTAAATCTGATTAACTTGCTTTAAAAAAATAATCTATCGTTTTATTTACGAAGTTCAAGGGCTTCTATTAACGATTTATATCTTGCTTCATCCTTGCTTTTTAAGTAGTCCAAAAGATGTCTTCTTTTTGAAACCATTTTTAAAAGACCTCTTCTTGAATGATGGTCTTTGGCAAATTTTTTAAAATGTTCCGACAGTAAATTAATCCGGTATGTAAGCAGTGAAACCTGCACCTCCACCGAGCCGGAATCATTGCTATGGGTCTTGAATTTCTCGATTATTGCAGTTTTTTCTTCTTTTGAAATAGGCATTTAATTAAACCCCCTTAAGGATATGTTTTAGTTAGTTAGTTTATTATTTATTAGTTAATATGTTTCAAATTCTCTATTATAAAATCGGAACCTTTTTCAAGCGATTCCAGCGGCAGCGCTTCCGAAATATCAAAGCCGCCCGCACTTGTCCTTTTAAGTCCGTAAAGATGAGCCGGAATGTCAAATTTATCCATTATATCCTGTGCGATTGCCCTTACGTATGTTCCCTTTGAAACGGTGCATCTAAAATCTATAAAAGGGTTTCTGTGCGAGTTTACTTCAAAATTATAAATTTTAACTACAGATGTAGGATTCTCTAAAACTACATCTATATTTTTTCTTGCATATTTATACAAAGGGACCCCTTTATGTTTTCTGGCGCTGAAAGCAGGTATTTTTTGTATAAAATCGCCCTTTAAATTATTCAAATAACTTATTATGCTTTCTATTTCCAAATCGGAAATGCTTCTTTCTCCGTTTTGGCATCCGGTTATATCGAGCGTATCGGTGCTTACGCCTAATTTAAGAGTCCCCTCGTAAGATTTTGGAAGATTGACTAAACTGTCCTGAAGTTTTGTAGCCTTATTTAAAAGAATAGGCAATACTCCCGTCGCAAAGGGATCGAGGGTTCCGGCATGACCTACCTTAGAGCAGTTAAGTTCTTTCTTTATAATGCAATCTACTTTAAAAGAAGTCATATCTTTCGGTTTGTCTATTACTAAAATTCCGCTTACCGCGTTATTTTTATTTGTCTTCATAATTTATATTATTTCACTGCAATATTTATACACTTCATTCTTAATTTCGTTTATATCGCCGTTTACTTTGCATCCTGCGGCAAATTTATGTCCGCCTCCGGCAAACTTCTCCGCAACATATGCGACGTTTGCATAACTTTTGGATCTGAAATTTATTCTGTACTGGTTTAAGCCTGTTTCCCTGAAAAATATCGCTACCTCGACCCCCTGGATAGATCTCGGATAATTTACGAAATTTTCATATAAGCCGTTAATCCTATTCCCATCTCCTTCTTTTAAGACATCTTCGATCATTTTCTTAGTTCCGACCATAGAGGCGACCTTTCCGTTAGAAGAAAATTCAAGCGTATTTAGACTTTTACCGAGCAGAAAATACATCTCGGCAGGTTTTGTTTCATAAAGTTCCGTGGCTATTTTGGCGGGGTCTAAATTATATTCGTTTAAAACGGAACATATATAAAAAGACCTTTTATTTGCCGATGAATAATGAAAGGAACCGGTATCGGTCAAAATAGACGTATATAAAGATAAGGCAATGTCGTCGTTTATAAACGATAATATTTTTTTTCTTTCTTCTGTGCCGCAGGGAAGAGGTTCGCCCAATTTATCTCCGAGAAAATTATCGTAAGGAGAATATGCAATATTATTCGCATAGGCTCCATATGCCAAAAAAAGATAGAAAAGAACCTCGCCCGTAGAACTTGCATCGGGCAATACGAGATTAGAATGTCCGAAAAAGGTATTTGTAAAATGATGGTCTATATTAATTATTCTGTTTATGCCGGAAAGTTCTTCGTAATTAGCCCCGATGCGTGAAAATTCCCCGCAATCGACGACTATAAGCAAATCTATAGGCTCTTTCGGGAACTCGTTTAAAAATTTATCGACCTTTGGTAAAAATTTTAAATTACTCGGTATTTGGTCTTTATCGTATAAGTAAACGTCTTTATCTAACGCCTCCAGAAAAATGCCGGTTGCTATAGCCGAACTTATGGCATCGCCTTCCGGATTTTCATGCGTCGCTATAAGAACTTTTTTAGACGTTTCTATAATTTTAAATATATCGCGGGTAGTATTATTTAAATTTTTTAAATCTGAGTCGGAGTATTCTTTCTTTATCGATATCATATAAAGGATAATTGGATTATTATTTAATTATTTATTTTTTATCTGCTTGTTGTTTTGTCGAATTATATTCGTTTATAATTGTATTGATATCAAAAGCTTTTTGCAATCCGCCGTAATATTCAAACCTAATTTCCGGCACGACTCTCAAAAGAACCTTGGAAAAAACAATTTTTTTTATAAAATTTTTAGAACTTTCAAAACCGCTTAACGCTTTTTTTATTTCCTTTTCAGCCCCCAAAACGCTAAAAAATATTTTACAGAATTTCAAGTCCTTGGAAATTTCAGCGCTTATAATAGTAACATTTTTCAATCTGGCGTCGTTTACTTCAAATTCTAAACACAAAGAAACCTCTCTTGCGATTAATTCGGCTACCCTTTTGTTTCTTTCTATCAATTTACCTGTACCCCTTCTTTATATGATAACGTTACGCATTGCCTGCCGAAAATTCCGCAGAAGATTCCATGGTCTGTTTAATATATTCTATATCGTAAGCTTCTATAATGTCCCCGACTTTTATATCGTTAAAATTTTCAAGGAGAATACCGCATTCAAAATTTGCCTGAACTTCTTTTGCGTCTTCTTTGAATCTTTTCAACGAATCTATATGCCCCGTGTATATAACTACATTATCCCTTAAAAGTCTTACGTTCGACGATCTTTTGATAAATCCGCTTAATACGAAGGACCCGGCAACCGCTCCGGACTTTGGAACGTTAAAGACGCTCCTTACTTCCGCTTTACCTGTTATTTTTTCTTTTTCTATCGGAGCAAGCAAGCCCTCCATCGCATCTTTTATATCTTTTACCGCATCGTAAATAATGCTGTAGTAGCGGATTTCTATTCCTTCCGTTTCACTTAATGCCGAAGCCTTGGACTCCGGTCGGACGTTAAAAGCTATAATTATGGAATTAGTCGCTTTTGCAAGCATAACGTCGCTTTCGGTAATAGCAGATGCCCCGCCGTGTATTATATTGACTTTTACCTTAGGATTGGAAAGTTTTTTAAATGATTGTATTAATGCCTCCATCGATCCGTAAACATCGGTTTTAACGATTAATCTAAGCTCTTTTACGTCGCCGGTTTTAATCTTCTCGTACAATCCTTCCAATGTAAGTCTTGCATTGGAACCTAACTCTACTTCTCTATGCTTCAACTGTCTTTCCGTGCTTATTCTTTTTGCTTCTTTCTCATCCTTAAGCGCTATAAAATTGTCTCCGGGAGACGCAACGCCTTCTAGTCCAAATATTTCGACCGGAGTGGACGGACCGGCGGTTTCAATCTTATTTCCCTTATAATCAAGCATCGCCCTGACTTTAACGTAATACAATCCGCATACCGCGCTGTCGTTCACTTTTAAAGTGCCGCTCTGGATTAAAACCGTAGCTACCGGACCCCTCCCCTTATCGAGCTTTGCTTCGATAACGGTTCCTCTTGCAGGCTTATTCGGATTTGCCTTTAATTCTAATATTTCGGATTGAAGTATAATAAGTTCGAGAAGTTCTTTTATTCCGACGCCCGTTTTTGCCGAAACCTCTGCATAAAGAGTCGTTCCACCCAGCTCCTCGGAAACTAAGCCGTATTCCAAAAGACTGTTTTTAATTTTAGCGGGGTTTGCGCCGGGTTTGTCTATTTTATTTATCGCGACTATAATAGGAACATCAGCGGCTTTAGCATGGTTAATCGCTTCGATTGTCTGAGGCATGACTCCGTCGTCCGCCGCAACTACAAGAACTACTATATCGGTTATACCTGCCCCTCTCGCCCTCATTTCCGTAAATGCTTCATGCCCCGGAGTATCGAGAAAAGTAATCATAGAATCGTCTATTTTAACGCTGTATGCGCCTATGTGCTGCGTTATTCCGCCGGCTTCATTAGACGTAACGTTCGTTTTCCTTATAGCATCGAGCAGTGAAGTCTTGCCGTGATCGACGTGTCCCATAACCGTGACTACAGGCGCCCTTGGTAAAAGCGATTCTTCGGCATCTACGGATTCTTCAAGCGCTATAGCTTCGTTAAAACTGACGTTTTCGACGGTATATCCGTACTCCGAAGCAATAAGGGAAGCCGTATCTATATCTATTATGTGATTCATAGTAGCGATTATGTCGACGTCCATTAATTTTTTTATAACTTCCGACGCCTTGACTCCAAGAGACTGGGATAATTCGTTTACGGTTATGCCGCTGCTTATTTTAATTACTTTCTTAGACGCCTTTTTTTCCGGCACTACCTGTTGAACACGCTTGGGCTGCTTATGAAACTTGCTTCCGAATTTTCTTTTGTGCTTTCTAAATACAAATGATTCCCCTTCTTCCGACGTATCTATAAATTTTTCGTTTTTAGAAAATTTAGCTTGAGGACCTTTTTTTGTTTCATCCTTTTTGACCGGTTTTTTATGAAGGACGGCTTCGCCCCCTTCCTCGGCTAAACTTTTAACTTTCAGAGTATTCAGGGTATCTAAGGTTTTTATTACGCTAAGAACATCCGGTTTTTGAACCTCTTCTTTTTTGCCGCCTTTTTTTAACTTAATAACTTTTTCTTTTTCTTTAGAGGATTTTTCTTCCGCAATTATTGGAACGGCGGGATGCGCACGTAAAATATTTTTAACGTCGGTTAAAACTTCAACGGACTCTAACGGCTTTTCGACGCCTTCCCGTTTCTCTGCTAAGGATATATTTTCCGGCGCCGTTCCAACCGGTATTTCTTTGGTTTCTTCCGGCTCCGTCTTGCTTGCCCTTCTCCTTATAACTCCCTTAGAAACCCTTCTTTCTTCCATTTTTTTCCCTTTTTCCAAAAATTATCATTCGTTTAGATAACGTCTTTTTCTATTTTTTCTTTAAGTTCTATATCGGATTTTACTTTTTCTAAATATACGCCGGCCGAATTAATAATTTTCTCGGCTTTTTTTACATCCACCGAAATATCTTTGGCTAACTTTTCCGCGTCTGCATTAACTATATCGTTTATAGCAACATAACCGCTCTGATGCAAAAGCTTTGCCGTTATATCTCCAACTCCGGGTATATCCATAAGTTCTTTATATGCGTTTTTATCTTTTGCGCCGATTTTAGATTCGCTCAAAATGTCTATTTTGTAACCGGTAATTTTTGAGGCAAGTCTCACGTTTTGGCCCTGTTTGCCTATTGCAAGCGCAAGCTGATCGTCCGGAACTATAACGGTAATCGATTTTAAGTCCTCATTGACTGAAATATTAGAGACTTCGACGGAACTTAAAGCGCTTACGACAAATTTTGAGGGATTATCCGAATAAGGTATAATATCAATTTTTTCGCCTCTAAGTTCGTTAGTTATGCTCTGAATCCTGATTCCCCTCATACCCACGCAGGCGCCGACGGGGTCTATATCTTTATTGGTTGTCGCAACGGCAATTTTAGACCTAAATCCCGGCGCTCTGGCAACTCTTACTATCTTAACGGCTCCATCGTATATTTCCGGAACCTCTATCTCGAAAAGTTTAATTAAAAACTCGTCGGAGGCGCGGGAAAGAATAAGTTTTGGTCCGCCTTTTTCCATTTTAATATTAGACAGGACGGCTCTTATTCTGTCGTGCGGTCTGTATGTTTCGCTGAATATTTGCTCCTGCCTCGGTAAA
>DAHWHJ010000020.1:0-6506 GCA_027335745.1 bacterium
ACCCTTGTAGTATAAGCCTTTGTAATGCCTATTACTTCGTCTATTTTCGTAGGACCTAAACCGATACCGGAAAGAGCAGATCCGCCAATAGTGTTGGATGACGTAACATAAGGATATGTGCCGTGATCGACGTCGAGAAAAGTCCCCTGCGCCCCTTCAAGCATAACGTTAAAACCTTTATCAAGTCGTTCGTTGACAAATATTGAAGTATCTATTAAAAATTCCTTGATTTTAGCTCCATAATCCAAATATTCTCCTATTAAATCATCAGGGTTAAATATATCTTCGCCTAGAACGTTTTTAAAAAGATAGTTCTTTTCTTTAAGGCTTAAAACAATTTTTTTATACAGTAGATCCTTGTTAAGCAAATCTATTGCGCGGATACCGAGTCTCGCCACCTTGTCTTCATATGTGGGACCTATTCCTCTTCCCGTGGTTCCAATCATACCTGCGCCTCTCAACCTTTCTCTCGCTATATCTAATCTTTTATGATACGGCATTATAATGTGAGACTTGTATGAAATAAAAAACCTGTCTTTGATATTTATCCCTATAGCTTTTAAATCTTCAAGTTCTTGAAACAGAACCACGGGATCTATAACGACTCCGTTACCCAGAATGCAAATTTTTTCCTCGTTTAATATTCCTGAGGGGACAAGTCTAAATACAAGGCTTAAATCTCCGCTAACGACGGTATGCCCCGCATTATTTCCTCCCTGATACCGGGCTACGATGTCGGCATTTTTTGCCAACAAATCTACTATTTTCCCTTTTCCTTCATCTCCCCATTGAAGACCGACTACAATAATATTTTTTTTTCTCATAAATATTTTATTTAGATTTAAATTAATTATTTTCTAAGTATTTTTTAATATCGGAAATGCTTTTAAAAATTTTTTCTTTATCGGTATAAATATTTTTTAATAAGATTTTTTTTTCATCGATATATATAATATTTTTGATATTATTTTCTTTCATATATTTTACGGCATCTAAATATCCGTAATTCATAAAATTGGATTCTGCGGCACAGCCTTTTTTTCTCAAAAATATAATAAGCCCGGCTTCAGATTTTTTATCCATAGACTTATTGAAAACAAGATAGTCTTTCTCGTTATAATCGTAAGCCGTGGATCCGGCATATTTGCATAGAATATCTAAATTCACTGCAAATCCTGCTCCTGCGCAATTATCTCCGAACATACCTATTAAATTATTATATCTGCCTCCTCCGAAAATTTCGTAACCTACATGAGGCGCAAAGCATTCAAAAATAGTTCCGGTATAATAGTTTAATCCCCTTATTTCACCTAAATCGATAGTGATGTATTTTTCAAGTTTATACGACTTTATATAAGAAACAACGCGTTCTAAATTTTCTAAAGCATTTTGAGAAGTTTCGTTGCAAGCCATTTTCCATGCTTTTTTAATAACCGATTTTTCCCCGAATATAAAAGGAAGCTGGTTTATTGCTTCTTTCTTGTCGGCAGGCAAAGATATGCTCTCGAGAAAACTATGCAAGCCGGAAGAATCCTTTCTCAGTATAAATTCTTCTATCTTTTTTTTGAACGGCGGTTCTATATCCGAAACTATTCCTCTGAAAAATTCGACATTCCCTATATCCACGCTAAAATCTTTTATATTAAGACGCTTAAGCGATTCGATGCCCATAATTATAAGCTCGGCATCACTTTCGGGACATTCCGGTCCGACTAATTCCGCTCCGACTTGCCATATTTCTCTGGGCTTGCCGAGAACCGGATTGAAATTTCTCAGGACAGGACCGCTATAAGAAAACTTATACGGCAAGACGATAGAATTTTTTAATGCAGAACTAAGCCTGCCTATTTGGGGCGTAAAGTCGCTTCTAAACGACAGCATTTCCCCTGTGCTTATATCGGCAACCTTAAATAGTTCGGCAGCTTCCGAACTCATTAAAAATACGTCTAAAAAATCTATGCTGGGGGTTATAACCTTGTTGAATCCCCATTTTGAAAATTCTTCCAGCAATATATCAGCGGTTCCATCTATTAACTCTGTTTCTCCGGGAAGAAAATCTCTTGTTCCCTGAGGCGGCTGAGAAGAAATTATCGATTTTTTCCTATTCACTATAATTCTAAATATTTAGCTTCGGTTATATTTGACTCGGCTTTTAATTCATTAATAACGGCGCTGTTGACAGCCGAATCTAATTGTAATATTGAGATAGCTTTATCTAAATGCCTTCCAAGATGCATTCTTGCAATGTTGATTTTATTCTTGCCGAGAACCTTTCCTATCGATGCTATAACGCCGGGTCTATCAAGATTGAATATGACTAATATGTGCCCTTCGGGAATAGCCTCTATAGAATAATCATCTATTTTAACTATCCATGGATTTTTTTTGCCGAATATTGCCCCTGATATGCTGAAAGTTTTAACATCGGTTGTTGCAGTAATAGATATAGAACTTGTGTAGTCGAATGCCTGATCGGATTTAGATTCTACAACGGATATGCCTCTTTTTTTTGCTACTTCGTTTGCATTCACGTAATTTATATCCTCTCCTAACAGCGGATAAAGAATACCCTTAACTATATTAGGGGTTATAGCGCCGGTATTATGGGCGGAAACCGCGCCGTTATAATCTATTTTAATATTTGTAATTCCGCCGGTTATGATATTTCCAAGCAGTTTCCCAATCTTTTCGCCTAAATTAAGATAGGGACCTATAATTTCGACTTCTTCTTTTGTTACGGAAGGAACGTTTACTGCATTTTTTATCGTTCCGTTAATAAGATAGTCCACAATCTGATTACATATAGCAACGGCAACATTAGTTTGAGCTTCTTCCGTGGAAGCTCCGAGATGCGGAGTAGCAATAAGATTGTCTAAAGTTAAAAGCGGATTGTTGGCAGGCGGCTCTATCTCGAATACGTCAAGCGCGCATGCCGAAACCTTGCCTGATTTAAGCGCTTCGTATAGATCGGCTTCATTGATTATCCCTCCCCTTGCTATATTGAGCAGCTTAACTCCGTCTTTCATTTTAGATATAGTTTCTTTATTTATCATTCCTTTCGTTTCTTTTACTAAAGGCGTGTGGACGCTTATATAATCGGATTTCGCATATATCTCGTCTAAACTTACAAGATTTATTTCCAATTCTTTAGCTTTTTCTTTAGATAAAAGAGGGTCGTATCCTAATGGATTCATTCCGAAACACTTTGCCCTGCTATAAAGCACCTGTCCTATATTACCCATTCCTATAATACCGAGAGTCTTGCCGTAAACTTCCGTACCCTGAAATTTGCTTTTTTCCCATTTACCTTCTTTAATAGAAAGAAAGGACTGCGGTATATGCCTTGACATAGCCAATAGCATAGCAAAAGTAAGTTCCGCCGTTGTTACCGTATTTCCACCCGGCGTATTCATAACGACGATGCCTGCGGCGGTTGCTGCCGCCTTATCCACGTTGTCTAAACCGCTGCCTGCCCTTCCTATGACCTTAAGATTTTTTGCGGCGGCTATAATGTCTTGGGTAAGTTTAGTAGCGCTTCTAATAACTATACCGTCATATTCGTGAATTATTTGCTTAAGCTCTTCCGGTTTAAGACCCGTCTTAACATCTACCTGAATTTTGCCGGTCTTGTTTAATATGTCTATCCCTTCTTTAGAAAGTTTATCGCTGACGATAACCTTAAACATCTTGTATCTCCCGTATTATATTAATAATAAATAATTAATTTACAAAAATTATTCTCCGAAAAGAGCTTTTTGCGCTGCCTTAAGTCCGCTGCCCGTTTCGAATTTATAACCGAGTTCTTTTAATACCGCCTCTAATGCAGAAATAGCGATTATAACGTCAAAACATCCGGCGTAGCCGAGATGTGCTATTCTGAATATCTTGCCCTTAACCGCATCTTGACCGCCTGCTATTGTAATACCATATTTTTCCCTTATAAGTTTTGTTATTTTACCTGCATCTATTCCTTCAGGAGCCCAAACAGCCGTAAGAGCGTTGGAAGGTTCATCGACCGTATAAAGCTTTAACCCAATTGCCTGTACGGCTAGCCTTGTCGCATTTGCAAGACTTGCGTGCCTTTTGAAAACTTTTTCCAGACCTTCTTCTTTAATTTCCCTCAAGACTTCTCTTAAACCGACTATAAGTTGAACGTTAGGAGTATAGGCATTCTGATTTTTTTCAAGAGATTTTTTCTCTTTTTTAAAATTAAAATAATATTTGGGCAGCGTAGATTTCTCTACAAATTCCCATGCTTTATCGCTTAAAGAAGCAAACGCGAGTCCGGGCGGTAACATAAGCGCTTTTTGAGAACCCGTCACGACGACGTCTATGCCCCATGCGTCCTGAGGAACGTCCACTACTCCAAGAGCCGTAATCGCATCTACCACAAGAATAGTATTCGGTCTTTTTTTGATTATATCGGCAATTTCTTTTACCGGATGATAAACGCCCGTGGATGTTTCGGATGCCTGTATGTAAACCGCCTTTATTTCGGGGTCTTCGTTTAACGCATCTTCGATGGATTTAGGAGAAACGGTATGCCCCCACTCTACGTCTATCGCTTTCACGTTAACTGAATATGCCTTGCAAATATCGAACCATCTTTCTCCGAATTTCCCCCCTCTGACCGCAAGAGCATGGTCTCCCGCCGAAAGAAGATTAGACACGCAGCCTTCCATTGCTCCGGTTCCGCTTGACGTGAATATCAAAACTTCCTGCTTGGTCTGAAAAAGGTATTTCAGATTATCCCTTACTTCCTGAAGTATAACCGAATATTCCGGAGCGCGGTGATGAACGATAGGAAGCGCCATATCGGCTAAAGCACGTTCCGGTACAGGAGTAGGTCCCGGCGCCAATAAATATTTTTTCTGCATTTTTAACCCCTTCTTCTTACTTAAATTAAATTATATAAATTTACAAAATAAAAATATTAAATGTCAATTCCAAACCATTTAATACTTAACCAAATTTAAGGAAAATTGTCAAGAATTTATAAAAATTTTTATAAATTTCCTTTATTGAAGGTGATAAATTTGACATTTATACTTATAGGCATTATAATCATCAATAGTTTAATATTTTACAATTCAAATTTGAGCATATATTTAATGTTAGCGGAAAAAGCGGATAACAATAAACGATGAGAAAAATAAGCCTGTCGTATATTTTTTTTACTGCAATATTTACAATTTTTTTTATTTCCAATTGTTATGCTTCGAACCTAAATGGAAATACAAATTTCGTAAAGATAAAATTCAAAACTTCATACAATAAAAAGAAAAAACCGGACAACGACGGTTCTGCTCAAGTAACGGTAATATCATCTTCCCCTATAGTTTCCAACAACAATATCAATACTAATACTAATAAAAAAAAATCATCCGATTTGCAAAATGCGGCTGCGCCGACTGTCAAAACTCAAACCGCCTCTACGCAAACCAACACTAATTCTTCCAACCTCACTGATTCCGGACTTTTAGCAAAAAAAGGGGATTTTAATAATTATCAAAAAAACTTGTCCCATATATTCCCGATGATTATAAACAAAGAAATAATACATTATATACATTTTTATCAAACTTCCGGAAGAAAGTTTTTTAAATATGCACTTTCGAGATCGGAAAGATATATTCCTATGATTAAAAAGGTCTTTAAGAAATTAGGACTGCCTAACGATCTGGCTTATCTTGCAATGATTGAAAGCGGCTTCTCTCCTACGGCATATTCTTATGCCGGAGCAAGCGGCATGTGGCAGTTTATACCTTCGACGGGAAGAATATTCGGCTTAACGATAAATTGGTGGGTCGACGAAAGAAGAAATCCTGTGGAATCGACATATGCGGCAGGCGAATATTTAAAAGACCTATTTAATAAGTTCGGTTCGTGGTACCTTGCCGCAGCCGCTTATAACTCCGGCGAATTGACTATAGAGAGGGCTTTATCGGTATATCCCGGAGGTAATTTCTGGACGATATCTCAAAACAGACCCTATCTTTTACCCGGACAAACAAGGAGATATGTTCCGAAAATCATAGCCGCCGCAATAATTGCGAAAGACCCGGAAAATTTTGGATTTCACAATATAAATTATAAAAAACCGATTAAATTTAAACAGGTGAATGTTCCGTATTCAGCCAGTTTATATGATTTAGCAAAATGTATAGGTATTTCCGAATACAGGCTCCACAAAATGAATCCCGAACTATTAAGAAATGCTACGCCTCCCGACGATCCCGGATTTATGCTGAATATACCGGCAAAAGATTATAACAGGTTTATAAAAAATTTCAAATACGTTAAAAAGTATGCCGCTAAAGAACCCCGCATCGTCTATACGACTTATTCCAGACCTAAGAATAATACTCTTTATACCGTCGAACCGGGCGATACGCTTCTCGGAATAGCTTCTAAATACGGCGTGCCGCTTCAAACTATCGAAAGATACAACGGGCTTAATAATTATTCTATGCTTAAAGTAGGCGAAAGAATTACTATTCCGGGAG
>DAHWHJ010000074.1:0-18786 GCA_027335745.1 bacterium
CTTCTAATTTTTAAACCAAAATACGGCTTCAGGTTTAAATCTGAAGCCGTATTTTTATAAATTAAAATATGCGTGATAAAACTGCCGGGAGATTATTAAATACAGCCGAAGCAAATATTAAAAAGATAACCGCCTCCGAAAATATACCGGCAGAGGACAGTCTCGGGAGGATTGTATCGGAAGATATAATACCTGATACCGACATTCCTCCGTTTAGAAGGTCAGCCGTTGACGGATTCGCTTTAATGTTTTCCGACTTTTCCGAAAGAAAAATAGAAACATTTAAAGTTAAAAGCCAAATTACCGCCGGATATTCAAAAGATATTGCGCCTTTGGACTCCGGAGAAGCCGCTTTTGTAACTACCGGAGCGCCTATCCCTCCAAATGCCGACGCCGTCGTATTAATAGAAGATGCCGAAGAATATTCCGGTGGGCAAATGATTTATAAAAAAACGATTGAAAAAGGCTCTTATATTTCCCCCATAGGAGACGACATTAAAAATGGCGAAATATTACTGCGTAAGGGACATAGGATAAGATTCTGCGATATTGCGGCTTTATCCGGTATCGGTTTAAGTTCGGTGCCCGTATATAAAAAGCCGGTAATAGGAATATTATCCGGTGGAAACGAATTAGCCTCACCCGGAGAGGAACTGGCCCCCGGTAAAATTTACGATATAAATACGACCGTGCTTAAATCTTTAATAAAAGATGCAGGGGGAGTTCCCGAGGTTGTAGGGGTAGTCGAGGATAAGTTGGAAAAATTGGTCGAAATTTTAAAAACGGCGGACGATTCCAATAAATACGACCTGTTAATTTCGACGGGCGGAACCGGCGCCAGCTTTTTAGTTTTAGAAAATAAAGAAATTACCAATTTTTACGATTTAATTCCTTCGGCAGTCGAAAAAATCGGCAGATTATTGTTTCACGGAGTAAAGCTCGTTCCGGGGAAACCTACTTCATTCGGGGTTTTAAACGCAGGAACTCCGATTTTTGCACTGGCGGGATGGCCGTATTCCGTTCTGATAACTTTCGATCTTTTTGTTAGACCGACTATACAGAAAATGACGAATGCCAAAAACATATATAAAAGATACCCTTCCGTTCAGGCAGTTTTAAAATATAGCGTTTCAAAAGAAAAAGGCGTGAGGAAATATTTTCAAGTAAAGCTGGCAAAAGAAAACGGTTTTCTATCGGCATCTGTAATACCTGCGCCCAAGCCCCCGTCCGCCGCAAGGTCTTTGAGTCCTATGATACAGGCGGACGGCAGTTTTGTTATGGAAGAGGAAATAACCGTTTTAGAGACAGGAAGCGTTATATCGGTGACGTTAAACGATTACGAAATTTTATAAATAATAAAATAATAAAAGTTTTTAATGAAGCCATATCTATTCAAAATGTTTAACGATAAAGAATACGAATTTAACCGTGGAAGATTTGAATTTAGAGTTCCGTCTTTAAGGGTGTCTTTAATAAGCAAATGCAACGAGCGCTGTTTTTACTGCCATAATGAAGGAATATCTAAAAAAATGCCTTCAGTCATTCAAACCGGGGACATAATTAACACCATATATTTATTAAAGGAATTTGGTCTTAAAAAAGTAAAAATTACCGGAGGAGAACCGCTGCTGTATGAAGATTTAAAAAATCTTTTATATAAAATAAAGCATATAGCCGATGTGGAGCTTCTTATCACTACCAACGGCACTCTCATTAAAAAAAGAATTAAAGATTTGAGTCCTAATATAATAAGCAAAGTATCGGTCAGCCTCGATACTTTAGACCCCGCCGTTTATAAATATATAACGGGCAAAAATTTGCTTGGAGAGGTTATTGCGGGGCTTAATATGCTGAAAAGAAACGGGTATATCGTTGAAATAAATAATCTTTTATTAAACAGTTTAAATACGAGCAAAAAATGTTTGCAAAATATGATAAATTATTGCGTGGAAAATGGATTTGATTTGCAGTTTATAGAGATGTCCAATAAAACGGTTAAGCCTTTTTATTCAAAATATTATTCGGAACCCTATAAAACTTTACAAAAAGGCGGTTTGGAATTTAAGGCGGGCGCATCAAACGACAGGCAGTTTTTTAAAATAAAGGGGTCTAAAATCACTCTTTGTAAGAACGTGAACGATGTCGGCGAATCTTCCGGCGAAAGATGCGGAGGCTTAAGACTTTTGCCGAACGGCGTCCTTAAAAATTTTCTTTACGAATAACTTAAGAGGTTAAAGATTATTATGATTGTTGAGCTTATAGGCAAAGAAGCCGGTTTAACTTTTGAATGTATGCATATAGTGCCTGGCAGGGGCGACTGTTCGCGGATACACCCGCATTTTCATTACGTCGATGTGCTGGTTGACGGAGAGTTCGACGACAAGAGAAGAATAGTTCATTTGTATAACTTAAAAGCCGTCGTTAAAAGAATATGCTCCACGTTTGAAGATAAAATTTTGGTAGCGGATTATCCCGAAAGCGTTCAGAAGGTTACGGTAGAAGATTTGCATTACAGAATAGAGATAAACAATAAACTTTATCTCATACCAAAGGCCGATATTTTTAAAATAAAAAGTCCTTCTCTCAATATAGAAGATTTAACCGTTTATTTTGCAAATGAACTTGCTTTAGATTTAAAAAACAAAGAAATGTTTAATCCATTAAAATATTTTGAGGTTACTTTAAGCGAAGGGCATGGTCAGAGAGGAAAAATCAGAATGGACTTAAAATAATAATGAATACGATAAGCAGTATTATACTTGCAGGCGGGGAGTCTAAGAGATTTGGAGAGGATAAATCTTTTTTTAATTTCCAAGGAAAATCCTTTATAGAAAGGGCGTTGAATGCCGCAATGGAAATAAGCGGCGATATCGTAATCTGCGTTAGGGAAGAGGAGAAGATAAAAAACTACTTAGACTATGTCGAAAACATTATTAAAAAAAGAGAAAAAGCAGGCAAAAGAAGATTGATGCCGCAGATAATTGCAGATGATAAAAATTGCGGCTTCAAGGGACCGTTAAAGGGAATTTACAGCTCTCTCAAAATATTAAAAGGAAAATCGGCGATAGTTATGGAGTGCGACGCGCCTTTTTTTAATTTTGACGCGGCAAGGGAACTGATAAAAAAGCTGGAATTGGAAAAAGTTAACGCCGTCGTTCCCCTATGGCCTGATTCTACCGTAGAACCACTATTGGCATGCTATAAAATAAAAGAGACCGGGTTTATTTTAGAGATTCTTAATAATTATGCCTTAAATTTGAAAGAGCATTTTTTATTTACGGATTCGGTAAATATTTCACGGCTTTTATCCTCGGTTTATTATTATAATATTTTTGATATGATAAAAAATAACACTGATTTAAGGGCGGAATTCTTTATAAACATAAATTCAAAAAAAGATTTAGAGAGATACGGCCGCAATAAAAAAATATCCGATGAAGGCAGGTCAAAAAGTGTTAAAATAAGAAAGGCGAATAGATTTTTCGATTTAAAAAATCCGTCGGGTAAACCTTACGGCATACTTGCAAATGGATTATATTGGTGGTGGGTTTATGCTAAAACAGGAAATTTTATATACCTTAAAAAATCTTTTGAATATTTTAAAAAAGACGGCATAATGTATCGCAATAATCGATTAAATTTTATGGGGGATAAAATCTTAAATCTTTTACCGGATCCTTTCGAAACGCTGCGAATAAAACAATAAATAAACAAGAGGTTGTTATGGATAAAAATAAACTTACTAATTTAAAAGAAGACTTAAAGAAAAATCAGATAGAAATAATGCTTTATCCTTCTAAGTGCGATGGATGCAAAAGCGAAGGATTTGCCGCATGTATTAAGGCATGCGAAATCCATATGGGCAGAAAATACGGTTCAAAATATACCGGCGCAAGAATTAATATAAAGGAAAAAGCCGGCAAGTTTTTTCCGGTAATATGCCATAACTGCGAAGAAGCTCCATGCGTCGATGCGTGTATGCCCGGCGCAAGATATAAAGACCTAGAATCCGGCTGGACGGTAACAAATTATAAAAAATGCGTAGGATGCTGGATGTGCGTTATGTCCTGCCCATTCGGCGCCATCGAAAGAATTGGCAAAGACCATTTTGCGTCTAAGTGCGACGGCTGTATAGACGAAGATACCCCCAAATGCGTAGAAGCTTGCAAAAAAGGGGCGCTGAAAAGAATAGGAATTAAGAACTACTCATATGAAAGAAGGCTTATGGTTGCAAAAAAAATTTACGGTCCATATATAAAATCCGTTACTAAGCGGTAAAAAAAGGGGATTAGATTATGAAGTACGTTATTATAGGAAATTCATATGCGGGTTTGTCCTGCGCAGACGCGATAAGACGATTCGACAAGTCGGGAGACGTCGTTATTGTATCCGATGAAAATTACAGGGCTTATGCAAGACCTTTAATATCATATTACCTCGAAGGAAAAACTACCGATGAAACCATATGGTATAAAGAAGACGATTACTATGAAAAGAATAATTTTAAAGTTATTCTTGGAAAAAAAGCCGTCTCGGTAGATACCGTCTCAAAGCAAGTCGTTCTCGAAGACGAGACTAAATTGGATTACGACAAGCTTTTTATCGGTCCGGGCGGAACGCCGTTTGTGCCTCCTACCGAAGGATTTAATCCAGACTCGCCTATGATGGGGACTTTTACTAAATTTGACGATGCCAAAAAGATGGAAAAAGCCGCTAAACTTGCAAAAAACAAAGAAGGCATAGTCGTAGGCGGCGGACTCATAGGACTAAAGGCTTCCGAAGGATTGAGAGCATTAGGTCTTCACGTTACGATAGTAGAATTACTACCTCGTGTTTTGGGTCTTGCCCTTGACGAAATATCCGGAAATATAACTTCCAAAAAACTAAACGAAAACGGCATAGACACGGCTACCGGCGAAACCGTCACGAAAATTAACTTAGACGAAGCCGGCAATCCGACGAGCGTGATATTAAAAAGCGGGAAATTGCTTCCCGCCGACATAGTCGTCGTCGGCGTGGGCGTAAGACCTAACGTCGGGTTTCTCGAAGGAAGCGGAATAAAAATAGACAGGGGTATTATAGTCGATAAAACTATGATGACGAGCGTCAAAGACGTGTATGCCGGAGGGGACGCCGTCGTAGTTTACGACGTTATAAATAAGCGCCCGAATATTATTGCGATAGTGCCTATGGCATGCGAAGAAGGGCGGGTCGCAGGGACTAATATGGCAGGCGTTTACAGGGAATATCCCGGCGGAATGGGTTTAAATTCCGTTGAAATTTACGGGCTGCCTATAGTAACTATAGGTTTGACGAATCCATCAAACGAGTCTCAAAAGGTTTTTATTTTTCAAGACGAAAATATTTACAGAAAACTTGTGTTCGACGGCGAAGTTCTCGTAGGAGCGATTCTTCTCGGCGATATTGCAGGCAGCGGTATATTGTCGGCTATTATAAGACAGGGTTTAAAATGCTATAAATATAAAGACGAATTTTTAAACGGAAATATATATTCTTTTGTTATCGACAGCGAATTTGAGATATACAACATAAACGAGGGATATGCCGTAAGAGGAGATTTTGAGGATCTTCCGGAGTTTTCGAGGACGAACTGGAGGTAAAAATTTTAAAATAAAATAAAATAAAATATACATATGAATATCGACGAACAAAACGCATCCGAAAAAAATTTGAATATTATATTGGAAGGATTATTAATAGAGGTAAAAGATATTTCGGAAGAAAATTTCGGCAAATGGTATGAAAAGAAGAGGAAAATTTTTAACACGGGAGTTAAAACCCCTCCTACAAAAGAAGAATTCATAAAATATTTGAATTACGCTTTAACTTTAAAATTTTAAAATCTTTTTTACGCTAACTTTTTCATTACGGGCGCTTTTATAAAATCCAGCAGTATCATATAAATAAAAGTAGCGACAAACAGAACCGCTATGTCCGCAAAAGGAATTTTTTGCATCAGTATCCCAAAATATGCCATTAAGATAATTATTATTAAATCCAAAGCGCTTGCAAGCATTAAATAATTGCCCGGCTTAGATTTATAAAAATGTCTTTGCTCCCTTACCAAATATACGGTAGCCTGCGCGCTGAATACCAAAGACAGAAACGCAAGGGTCTGAACCTGCGGCAAAGTTAAGTTAATAACGTAATAGCCTATGCAATATACGACGAAAGAATAGATAAGCCAAGCTCCGGCAATTAAAAGAGAGGCAGAAACTATAAGCTTGATATTCCATTTATCGGGTTTATTCGAATATACGGCATTGTCTTTTGCAATAGACATAGTAACGAAATCGTTTGCAAAAATTAATATAAGAATTAATTTAGGAGTGGTAACGAATTTGCCGAAAAAAATTAAACCCAAGCTCAGGAACAGGGCTACTTGAAAAGTTTTAGAAATCTTGTTTAGCGTATATGTGAGCATTCTTCTATAAACTATTCTGCCGTATTTTACGGCATCTACTATATTCGACAATCCCGGTTCGGTTAAGATTAAGCTTGCGGCAGCTTTTGCAACATCGGTAGCGTTGGCTACCGCTATTCCGACTTCCGCCTGCTTAAGCGCTGGGGCGTCGTTTACCCCGTCGCCCGTCATGCCGGTAATTTTTTTTAGTTTTTGGAGTCCCTGCACGAGATGAAACTTGTCTTCGGGAAAGACCCCCGCGAAAACGTCGCATCCCGCAGGATTTTTAAAATTTTCACGGGTGCATACGGTTTCCCCGAGTCCGATTAAACCCGCCATGGTTTTTGCCGTGAGTTCCGTATCTCCGGTTACCATTCTCACCCTTATACCTAAATTTTTAAGTTCGTCGAGTAATTTTTTGGAATCTTTCCTCGGCGGGTCGGATAGCCCTAAAATACCTACGGGAATAAATTTTCCGGTTTTTTTGTCTTCTATCATTACGGCAATAACTCTATAGCCTGTAGCTTCAAACTTTTCCGATTCTTTAGAAACCTTTTCGGCATCAGTTTCATCCAAATTTTGAGATACTACTATAGGAGAGCCTTTAATTACGCCAATTTGTAATTTTTCGTTTCCTTCGAATTTTTCGATTATCGCTTCCGCTCTTTTTGTTTGAGGGTCAAACGGTATAAATCTTATTACTTTTCCTATTTCCGGCAGATTTATTTTATTAGATTTAACATATGAAATTATAGACATATCTATTGGGTCCTGCGTGGATTCGTCCGAAGCCGCAGTCGCATATGCAAATAATTCCTCTACGCCGAACGGTTTAAATGATTTAAAAGCCGTAAGCGCAAGGATATTTTCGGTTAACGTTCCCGTTTTATCCGAACATAATTCTTCCATAGAAGCAATATCTTCTATAGCGGAAAGATGAGTAACGAGAATGCCTCTATTCGCAAGCCGCATCGAAGCCAATGCCGTAGCAAGCGTAAACGTAACCGGAAGCGCCACGGGTATCGAAGCCACTAAAAGAATTAATGCGAACGGCAGCATTTCGGCAAAATTCATTTTGTTTATTAAAGCATATGCAAGTATTAAAGCAACGAGGATACCGTCTATCATAATGAAATAGCGGACTATTTTGAGAATTAATTCCTCGAGATGTCCCTTAATTTTTGCCGATTTTATTAATTCTGCGGTTTTTCCGAAATAACTTGCCGTCCCGGTTGCCGTAACCTTACAAGTAGCCTCGCCTCGTTTTATTACCGAACCGGAATATACCGAGCTGCCTTCACTCCTGTCAACAGGCTGGGATTCCCCCGTTAAAGCAGACTGATCCACTAATACGCTTCCGGAAATAATTTCGGTATCTGCGGGGACTAAATCGCCCATCCTTATATGAATTATATCTCCGGGAACTAATTCTTCGGCAGGCAGTTTAATCCATTTGTCGTCCCTGAGAACTCTGGTAATAATTTTAAGCTGTTTTTTTAGTAACTCAAGAGCTTTTTCCGCTTTATTTTCTTGTTTAAAAGATATTGCGGCATTAAAGAAAATTAATCCTATAATGATATATGCTTCTATGTTTTTTCTAAGAATTAATTCAATAATAAACGTAAATTCGAGCATCCACGAAACCGGATTCCAGAATTTAGATAAAAAAATAATGAAAGGGTGTCTTTTTTGTTCTTTTATGGTGTTTAAACCGTATTGCTTAATTAATTTTTCCGCCTCGATAGACGATAATCCGTGAATGTTCATTGGGATTTATTTTAAATTTTGTTATAATTAATTATAATGTATATCGTAAAAATTTTATATTAAATATTATGACTAAAAGCAACAAAATGCCCGGAGCCGTTTCTTTTATAGCCAAGTCCGGCACCGGCAAGACTACTTTAATAGTAAAGATTATAAAAATACTCTCGGATAGAGGCTATAAGGTTTCTTCCGTTAAGCATACCGACCATGATTTCGAAGCGGATATTCCCGGAAAGGACTCATGGCGGCATAAAAATGCCGGAGCATTTTCGACTATGCTGATTTCTAAAGATAAAACGGCGTTTTTCAGCGACGTCGATTCGTCTTTCGATGCGGAAATAGCTGCCGTAATATCTAAATATTTTAACGGTTCCGATATTGTTATAGTCGAAGGATTTAAAGACCTTAAGATAAAAAAAATAGAGCTGTTAAGAAAAGATATAGAGGGCGGCTTAAAGCCTAAATTTATAAGCGATCCCAATCTTATCCTCGTGTGTGCCGATGAGTTCATAAAAGATTTGGAAACCCCTCAAATAGATATAAACGATTCCGAAAAAATAGCCGATTTTATAGAAAAACATATTATAAATGGACGGGAATAATATTAATTTAGGGCAGTGTATTCTTGCTCCGATGGCTGGAATAACCGGATTTCCGTTCAGAAAAATAGCTTTGAAATACGGGGCGGAATTTTGTTTTACCGAGATGATTAGCGCCGTAGGTTTTTTGCATAACGACAGAGGAACGCTGGAACTGTTGGAAATAGGAAACGATGCGGATAAAACAGGGATTCAACTTTTCGGAAGCACCGGAGATATGCTGGCTCAAGCGGCTAAAAAAGCGGCAGATAATGGATTTAAAGTTATAGATATTAATATGGGCTGCCCGGTTAAAAAGGTCGTGAAAACAGGCGCAGGCAGCGCAATATTAAAAGATTTGAAACTATTTTCGGAAATAGTAAGATCCGTCAGAGAAGCGGTAAAAGACTTTTTTTTTACGGTAAAAATCAGAAGCGGGTTCGATGCCGAAGCTGTTAATTTTTTGCAGATAGGCAAAATTGCCGAATCGTCGGGAGTTGACGCGGTGTTTTTTCATCCGAGGACACGGTCGCTTATGTTCGGCGGAGCGGCTGACCATTCTTTGACGAAAAAACTCAAAGAAGAAATAAATATACCGGTTTATGCCAGCGGCGATATTTTTTCGGTTGACGATGCAGTTAATATAAAAAATTATACCGGGGCCGACGGCGTTATGTTTGCAAGAGGGGCTATCGGCAGACCGTGGATATTTGCCGAATACTTAAATGTTTTAAATCCTGTTTTAAGCATTGAACATAAAATAGATATAATGAATGAATTGACGGAAGAAACTAGTTTGTTCTACGGCAAAGAAAGAGGTTATAATCTTATGAAGCCGCATCTTTATAACTTTTTAAAAGGTTTTAAAGGTTCAAAAAGTTTAAGGGTTATGGTAAATAATGCAAAAACCGAAAAAGAAATAAAGGATATTTTAAACATATTAAGAACAGGTAAAGATGAATATACTGGGCTTGATTGAAAAACTGTTAAATAGCGGAGACGGACGCGGGATTTTCATAAATCCCGATTTCTGCGTCAGGCTTAAAACGCCTATGGCGGGCTGTTATGAATGTATAGACAGATGTCCGGATTTATCGATAAAAATAACCGACAGCGACATAAAAATTTTGGAAAACTGTTCTAATTGCAATGCCTGTCTTTATATCTGTCCGAACTCGGTTTTTTATGTTAAAAATAATATTTCGGAAGAACAGAATCTTATATCGTCGTTCGAAGATAATTATTATTATTTCTGCAAGAAGACGGACGCGTGTTTAAAAACCGAGGCAGATAAAAAGACGGTAAATACGATAGAATGTATATATGCAATCGAAGATTTAGATATAGTATCCGCCGCAAAAAAGGGCCGTAAAATATCGATTATTACCGGAGACTGCAAATCCTGTAATCTCCGGTATTTTCATAATAAAAAATTAAAAATAATAAAACAAATCAAAGAATTTTTTAAGGATAACGATGTTTTTATAGAAATTAATATAAAGGATTTTGATTTATCTAATCTCGAAAAAAATAATATCGGCGAGCATAGCAGGAACGAAAAAAGAAATAGCGATAACGAAGCGAAAGATTTGGACAGGAGGGACTTTTTTAGAAATTCGATTAAAGCAATTAAAAACAATGCCAAAAAAATTATCGAAGATATTTCTATAGAGGATTTGCCGTTATCTGAACTTTATTCCGCGTATATCGATTCCGGAGGCAGCGCCGGAAAAAAAATAAATAAGCTGTTTTTAGAAAGACAGGGAAAGATGTACCGTTTTCTAAAAGAAAATGTAGAACTTTTACCGCTTTTTAACATAAAACTGCCCAGATTAAATGAAAATTGCGTTTTTTGTTCCAACTGCTGGGAATTATGTCCGACCGGAGCTTTAACATATAAAGAAAAAGATGGAGAAATACTGCTTGAGCCCTTTTTATGCACCGGATGCAACTTATGTAAAGATATATGTAGTTTTGGAGCTGTCAGGATGTATAAGGCTAAAAAATTAGAGGATATTTCGGGAAAAAGAATCATACTTGAGCGGTCGGAGTATAAATATTTATAATGTGATAAAAGTCACGTAATTTTACTCAGCCTTATGTTATAATTTAAGTAAATTTTAATTAATAAAAAATTCAAATTTAATTATGACTATTATGGAAAACGAACAAGAGAAGAATAAAAATTGCGTCGAAATCACCGACGAAGACATCAGGGAAGCCTTTGAAAAGCATAAAACTTTTATAGATATATCGATAGGCGACTTTATGAAGATATATAGAGACGCCTTTAACAACGCATTGGACAGGGTTCACTCCTTTACGGTGGGAGAGGTGATGTCTAAAAAATATATTTCCGTATCGGGGGATTCCGATATACATTCGGTGACGAATTTGCTTGCAAATAATGGATTAACGTGCGCGCCGGTAGTCAACGATAAAAATTTAGTTATCGGATTTGTTTCCGATGCTGATATTTTAGCCTCGGCGGGGGTCGCAAAAAAACATACGGTTAAGGATTTGGTAAGACATCTTATCGGGGAACCTACCCCGAATTTACATAGAACTATAGACGGCAAAAATATTAAAGACATAATGTCTTCCCCTGCTATAACCGTAACAGTAAATACAAGCATAAAAAAAGCGTCGGAAATATTTAACGAAAAAAGAATAAAGAGAATGCCGGTAGTCGATAAAGAAGGTAAACTCGTCGGTATTATATCTACAACCGACGTGGTGAAATGGATAGGAAAAAAATAGAAAAAGGTAAAAAATTAAATTTAAAATTAAAAAATTTCAATTATCTTTATAAGATAGAGGGCGCAAAATGTGGTTTAAAGAATACGTAAACAGAATGAAAGGAGGCGGACAGAGTCCTACCGGCGTCAGCTTTCACGTAATTTTTTGGTCGGGACTCGCTTCTTTCATAGGAATAGCCGTAGTAGCATATTTATCGAAAAAGTATTTTAATCCTTACGATTTGACTTTGCTTATAGGCTCTTTTGGTGCTTCGGCGGTTCTTGTTTACGGCGCTATAAAAACTCCGCTTGCACAGCCCAGAAATCTTATAGGCGGTCATATTCTTTCGGGCATTGTAGGGGTAGCAAGCTATAAACTTTTAGGACATATTAATATGCCGTTAGCCGCCGCAGTCGCAGTGTCTTTTGCTATTATGCTTATGCATGCGACAAAGACGCTCCATCCTCCCGGAGGAGCAACCTCGCTTATCGCCGTCATAGGCGGAAAGGGTATATATAAGCTTGGTTTTCTTTACGCTTTAATGCCCGCAGGTCTCGGAGCGCTTATTCTTTTAATAGTAGCGCTTCTCGTCAATAATCTTTCAAAAGAAAGAAAGTATCCCGAATTTTGGTGGTAACAAAAAATTTCTTGACAAAAAAATAAAATTATTGAATAATAGAATGCTACGTTTGAGTCGCAGCTTTTTTTAAATAAATATATCAAAGCCGAGGGAAATATAAATGACGGAAAGTAAGTGGATATTAGTAGACGCGGAAGGGGTCAGTCTGGGAAGGGTTGCAAGTTTTGTAGCAAATAAACTTATGGGTAAAGACAAAGCAAACTGGACGCCGTATGCGGATAACGGAGATTTTGTGGTTATCGTCAACAGCGCCAAAGCAAAAATAACCGGCAAAAAAGCAGAGGACAAAGAGTACCATTTTCACAGCGGTTATCCGGGAGGGATGAAGACTTTTAACTATAAAGATATGCTCAAGAAAGATCCGACGTTTCCGGTCTATCAGGCTATAAAAGGTATGCTTCCGAAAAATAAGCTTTCGGACGTGGTTCTAAAAAAAGTAAAAATATACGAAGGCGAAGACCATCCGCATAAAGCTCAGCAACCGGTTAAAGTTGAAATAGTAAAATAGGTTTTATATAAAATTAATAGAGCAAATTAAAAAATTAAATTACGGGTAAAAGACTTATGGCAAAAAAGAATATTATACATGCGGTTGGAAAAAGAAAAACAGGCATAGCAAGAGCATATTTTAAAGAAGGAACAGGCAAAATTATAATTAACGGAAGAGATTTCGATAAATATTTTCCCCTTGAAAGCCACAGAGTAGCCGCTACAAAGCCTTTAGCATTTTATTCCGTAGAAAATAAGTTCGATATATATATAAATGTGGTAGGCGGAGGTTTAGCCGGTCAAGCGGGAGCGATAAAACTTGCGCTTGCAAAGGCTATTCTTTTAATAAGCCCCGACCTTAAAGAAACTCTTGCGAAAGCTTCTATGCTTACGAGGGATCCTCGGGTCAAAGAAAGAAAGAAATACGGTCAGAAAGGGGCAAGAGCAAGATTCCAGTTCTCAAAGAGATAATAATCGTAATAATCAAATGATTAAAGTTTCGATTATAGGGGCATCCGGCTACAGCGGCATATATTTAATATATGCTCTGTCTTTAAGACCGGATGTTGCTATATCGACGGTAACTTCCCAGACTTATTCCGGCAAAAAATTATCGGATGTTTTTCCTCAATTTACAAAAACATATTCTAAACAAAATCGAATTTCCGAACTCAAGTTCGAATCTTTTAATCCGGATGCTATATCGGAATCTTCCGATGCGGCATTTTTTTGTCTGCCGCATAATGAAAGTTCCAAACTCATTTCCGATATTTTAAAACGTGACGAAAAAATCAAGATAATAGACGTAGGCGCGGATTTCAGATTCGACAGCCTCGATACCTATGAAGAATTTTACGGAAAGCATAATGCCCCCTCGTTAAATTCTAAATTTATTTACGGTCTTTCGGATATTTTTTACGATAAAATTAAAAATTCTCAATTTATATCTAATCCGGGATGTTACCCCACCGGCGCTTTGCTGCCTATTCTACCCCTTGTTTTCAAGGGTGCCGTAGATTTTTCCGTTCCCGTTATAATAGACTCGTTATCGGGAGTTTCGGGTGCCGGAAGAGGCATAAAATTGCAGAATCTTTTCTGCGAAGTCGAAAACTCGGTAAAGGCTTACAACGTTTGGTCGCACAGGCATCTTCCCGAAATTAAAGAAAAAATAGAAAACGCGTTTTTAAATTCGGGCGGCAAACCGGATAACGATAAACCCTATATTTTATTTACCCCGCACGTTATTCCCGTATCAAGAGGCATATTGACTACGATATACATAAAGTTAAATAAGGGTATATCGGAAGAAAACATAGCCGGAATATATAATGAATTCTATGGCAACAGCCCGTTTATATCCATACTTAATAATATAGAAGACTGCAACATAAAAAACGTAGTTTATTCTAATAACTGCCATATAGCCTTTGAAGCGGACAAAAAACAAAATAGAGGAATGGTAAAAATCGTCAGCGCTATAGACAACCTTGGCAAAGGCGCTTCTCTGCAGGCAATTCAGAACATGAACCTTATGTTCGGCTTAAAATCAGATTACGGCATTCCGGAATATTCGCCTTTCCCGTAATTAGCTTTATGAAATTATCTAATAAAAAAAAGCAGGTTATATATCTATCTATTGCCGTCTTCGGTATCTTAGCCATATCGCTCATACTTATATTTGCCAGATTCAAACATATGAGGCATATCAGCGTGAAGACCCTTTCCGTTAAAAATAATTTTAAAAATACCTTGATTATCGGACTTCCCGCAGACGCTACTAACCTAATAGGAAATATGGCTGCGGATGCTCCCACGGCGGAAGTTACTTCTCAGATTTACGATGGACTCGTCAGATACAACAGGAACTTTAAGATAGTTCCAGACCTTGCAAAATCATGGAAGATAAGCAACGAGGGGAAAACTATAACCTTTTACCTGCGCCATAATATTCGCTGGCAGAACGGGCAAAAATTTACCGCAAAAGACGTTATGTTTACGTATCGTTTAATGATAAACCCAAAAACTCCTACGCCCTATGCCGCGGAATACCTCAAAGTATATAAGGCAAAAATTATAGGAAAATACATTTTTCGCGTGACTTATAAAAAACCTTACGCCCCCGCATTATCTTCATGGGGGTTAAGTATTTTATCCGAAAAACTACTTAAGGGGAAAAACCTGCTTACGACTAAATTAAGAAGCCATCCCGTAGGTACTGGACCTTACGTATTTTATAAATGGGTCCACGGATACGAAATAGTCCTGAAAGCTAATGATCATTATTTTATGGGCGCTCCGCATATAAAACGTTTAATATATAAAATAGTGCCCGATTCTTCATCTATGTTTCTTATGCTTAAATCAAACGGAATAAGCTATATGGGTTTAAGTCCGATTCAATTTAAGTATGAATCCGGAAGCAAAAAATTTAGGTCGCATTTTAAAAAATATATGCACCCTTCGTTAAGTTTTACATTTTTAGGATACAATCTTTTGGACCCGCTTTTTAAAAATTTAAAGGTCAGACAGGCTCTAAGCTATGCCATAAACAAAAAAGAAATAATAAAAGGGGCTTTGTTGGGACTGGGGATTCGCTGTTACGGACCTTTTATGCCCGGAACATATTTTTATAACGATAATGTAAGAAAATACGCTTATAATCCCGCGGAAGCCTTAAAATTATTTAACGAAGCGGGGTGGCGGATTAAAAACGGAACTTTAGAAAAAGAGGGAAAGCCTTTTAAATTTACCATATTAACCCCGCAGGGAAATCAAGAAAGATTGTCCGCCGCCGAAATTATACAGCAAAATTTAAAGAAAATAGGCATAAGCGTCGAAATCAGAGTAATGGAATGGACGTCCTTAATATCCGAATTTATTATGAAGAAAAAATTTCAGACGGTTTTGCTCGGATTCACGATAACTCCCGACCCTTACGACAATGCCGCAATATTTATGGGGTCGAATATCGTTCCAAAGGGTTTAAACTTTACGTCTTTTAATAACCCGGAAATAGACGCTTTATTCAGAAAAGCGCGCTCCACGTTTAATTTAAAAAAACAAAGAAAATATTATTTTAAAATTCAAAGTGTTATCGCAGAAGAAGAGCCTTACACTTTCTTATATATTCCTTATGCGATGCCGGTCGTGAAAAGGAGCATAAAAGGCATAAAGCCTGCTCCCGCAGGAATAGGCTATAACATAAGAAAATGGTATTATGCAGGGCAATAATTTTAAACTTCACGTCCGACCGGATATTTTAACCTCGTTTTTCCGATTAATTTTTTAATTTCTAATAAGCCTACAATGAAAATTGTCGCTAAAAAAATTGTCGCTAATCGAGCTAAACTGATTTGAACAAGATGAAACCATGCCCCTATAACGGGAATATAGACGGCCGCCGCAAGAAAAGCTATCGCTCCAACCCCCCAGATATTTATCGCTCCGTTTGTTAAGAACCCTAAAGAGAAAATGGATTCTCTATCCGAGCGGGAAACTAAGGCTAAAGTAATGTGCGCAAAAATCCATGCGGAAAATGTGAAAGTTTGAATTTCGCCAATATCCATGCCCTGCATTTCCGACCAAAAGTACACGGCCGACACGGCTAAGAATAACACAGCGCCTTTTAACAAGATATCCGAAATGAATTTACTCCCGAACATATTTTCTTCCGACTTTCGCGGCGGTCTTAAATATATTCCTTTTTCTTCCGGTTCGGATACAAAACCGGCCGATGCCCCTAAATCCATAAATAATTCTAAAACAATAATTTGGATTGGCGAAAACGGCTGCGGTAAACCTGCTAAAACAATAACAAGAAATATCAATACCAGACCTATTTTTACCGAAAGATAATACTTTACCCCCTTTAAAAGGTTGTCCAAAAACTTTCGTCCTTCAAAAATGCCATGGGTAAGCGTAATGTAATTATCATCGGCTAAAACAATACCCGCGGCGTCCTTGGCGACATCCGTCCCTTTTTGCCCCATTGCAATACCGATATCCGCGGCTTTAAGCGCCAAAACATCGTTGATCCCGTCGCCGGTTACGGCTACCACCTCGCCCATTTCCTGCAATATCTTAACTATGCGATACTTATGTTCAGCGGTTGTCCTTGCAAAGACCGAGGTTTCCCTCAGGACGATTTTAATATCGCTATCGCTTAATTTTTCTAAATCATCTCCGGTAAGCACTTTATCCGCGCCCGCGATACCCACCTTCTCCGCAATGTATCTTGCGGTTAAAGGATGGTCTCCCGTTACCATTATTGTTCTGATGCCGGCTTTTTTAGCAATATCGATAGTTTCTTTCACTCCTTTTCTCGGAGGGTCTTCAAAGATTATAAGTCCCTCAAAATCCATCTCTTTCTCTATGACATCAAAATCAAAATCTTTTTGGCGCGGGTTTAGTTTCTTTGAAGCGGTCGCAATAACCCGTTTCCCCAGAGAAGCCTCTTTCCCTAGCATCGCTTTTGTTTCGTTATCCACATGGGAAGTTTTTAAAAAAACTTCTTCGGGAGAACCGCTTACATACAATTTGATGCCCTCTTTGTCCTTTCTGACGATTGCTTTTGTTTTTTTGCCGTTACCCACATTCCTTTGGGCTATAACTTTCCCTTGGGACAAAGGGATGTTTTTTTCGCCTGCTCTTTCTTTGATAGATTGTTCCATATGAGAAAAAGAGTATTCCGAAACCGCCCCCAGAGCATTTTTTAGGATTTCGTCTTCTTTTGATGCGGGATAAATTCTGTCGATATTCATCTTCCCTACCGTTACCGTTCCTGTCTTATCGGTAACGATACATGTGGCATTGCCAAGAATTTCCGCGGATTTTATTTTTTTGACTATTAAGTTATGTTTGGAAAGGGCATAAGCGCCCAACCCTAAAACCATGGTAACGATAATCGGTAATTCTTCCGGAATAGTGAAAAAAGCAATCAAAAGTCCCGTTAAAACCATCCGATGTAAATCCTCTCCCCGCAAAATTCCGACGGCGGGAATTAAGATAGAGAAAAAAAGGGCAGGATAGACTAATTTTCCGGCTAATGATTTCATTGCTTTCTGTAATGCCGTCTTAGGCGGCTTTAACTCTTTGAGGGTTGCGGCAATCCTGCCCATCTTTGTTTCTTTGCCGGTTTTTACCGTTTCCGCCTCACCTTCGCCGCTTATAAATATCGTGCCCGCAAAAATTTCATCTCCCGCAATTTTTATTTGGGGAAAAGATTCCCCCGTTAAAGCAGATTCGTCGAGTTCCGCCCCAATCGCTGTTTTAAGCATTGCATCGGCGGCAACCTTTGTTCCGTGAGTCAATATCAATATATCGCCCGGCACAATATCTTCAGAGGCAATTTCTTGAACTTTCCCGTCTCTTTTGACCTTTGTTCTGGGTGCGGCAATCTTTTCTAAAGAAGCGACGGCTTTCTTTGCGCGAAATTCATTATAAACTTCTGCTAAAACCATAAGAAAAATAACAATAAAAATTACGAGTGCGTCGTGTAATTCTCCCCAAATAGAATAAAAAAAACCTACCACGAATAAAAGCAAAATCATCGGCTCTCTAATTTCGTGCCAGACAATTTTAAAAAAACTAATTTTGTCCGTCTTAAAAATTTGGTTATGTCCGAATTTTACAAGTCTTTCTTTTGCTTCTTGGGCGCTAAGCCCGTTATCTATCGATTGATTCATTAAAGCACCGCTGCGCCGGCTATAGGCGTAAATAAGCCCTGCAATATATTTAGATATTATTAAAAGATATAAACAATATAAACCGAAAACGAAAAGATTATTTTTCCAAATTTGCCGATAGTCTAACCAGATAACTTTTAGTATAATTTAATTAAATTGTTTGCCTTGTTATATTATAATATTATAATTATACATTAAAAAAAATATATAAGTATGAAGGGATAACCTATGAGTTTCTCCGATACGGGTTTGAGTTCCGAAGATGTTCGCAGGCGGATTGAAGCAGGACAAGTCAACCGGACGGATCGTTTCGCGACGCGAACGGTTTCCGCAATTATTCGCAATAATATTTTAACATTGTTTGCCGCCATATTGACAGCAGCGGTAGGCGCTTTATTGCTTATAGGCGCATACGACGATGCGGTTGTCCTTGGCGCCGTAACGGCGGCTAATATTCTTGCGGGT
>DAHWHJ010000092.1:0-25479 GCA_027335745.1 bacterium
GCAGATTATATATAATCTGCTAAGCAACGCTATAAAATTCTCTTTTGAAAATACGGAAATAAAAGTTATATGTAAAAATATTCCGTCTTCTTTGGATATCAAAACCACGTCTAATTTTAATCTAAAAAAATATAAGAAGTCGCAGGATAAAATGTTTGAATACATACAGATAGATGTTATGAACCGCGGCATCGGTATAGACGATAATTTTAAAAATAAAATATTCGAGGAATTTACGCAGGCGGATAATAACTACTCAAGACAGTACGAAGGAACGGGTCTTGGACTTTCTTTGACAAAAAAAATTATAGAACTTCACGGCGGGCATATAAATTTTGAATCCGTTAAAAACGATTTTACGGATTTTACTTTCGTGCTTCCTAATCCCTTAGAAACGGAAGTATCCGTTATGAGCGTAGAAGAAGCCGAAAAGACTTTAATAACGGTCGATGCAAAAACTTTTTTCAGGGATAATAACGCAAAAAGAAATAAGCCCCTTGTCTTAGTCGCCGAAGACGACAGACCGACGTCGGAAATTTTTACTATAAATTTGGTAAATTCGGGGTATTCCGTCGCCCATGCTTACGACGGCATCGAAGCAGTGGAAAAAGCCAAGAGCCTAAAGCCCTTTGCGATTCTTTTAGACATAATGCTCCCGAAAAAAGACGGCTGGGAAGTTTTAAGCGATTTAAAATCCGATAAGGATACAAAAAATATCCCCGTAATTATTTCGAGCATTATAGACAATAAAGATTTGGGATTTGCGTTGGGCGCTACCGATTATCTTATAAAACCGATAGACAAAGAAACTCTCATACATACTTTGTCGCAGTTTACCCTTACTTCAAAAAGAAAAAGAAGACAGGTAAACATCTTATTGGTGGACGACGACCCGGTCGTTCATAAAATGATAGAAAAACTGCTTACCGACGAAGGTTTTAATGTAGTCCATGCGTATAACGGCGAAGATGGGCTCAGAATGGCTATAGAACTTAAACCGGATTTAATCCTGCTGGATTTAATTATGCCGGATATAGACGGATTCGAGGTGGCGGAAAATATTAAAAAGCATCCGGTATCCGCGCAAATACCTATATTTATAATAACTTCAAAAGATTTGACGGTGGAAGAAAGATTGAGGCTTTCCGGCAATATAGAAAGAATTATAGGCAAAAAGGCGTTCTCAGCCGAAGAACTCAGCCGTTCCATAAGGGAACTGGAGCTTATATATCCCCAGAAAGCCGGCTTGTTCGACGAGATTACCGGCCTTTTGGACCATAACTATTTTAATATAAGGCTTGCGCAGGAGATTAACAGGGCAAAAAGATATAATATCGTTTTCAGCGTAGTTTTTTTAGATATAGACCATTTTAAAGAATATTGCGATTTGGTGGGAAATTTCCATTCCGACATAGCCCTTAAGAAAATATCGGAAATGCTTAAAAAGCTGTTAAGAGGTTCGGACGTCGTGGTCAGGTTCGGTTACGACGAGTTTGCCATTATACTTAACAATACTCTAAAAGAGCCCGCGGCTTTTGTAGCAAACAGATTCTGTTCAGTCGTAAGAGATTATCCTTTTTATAAGGAAGAAGAACTTAAAGCAAAAAAACTTACGGCTTCTTTTATAGTCGCTTCTTTTCCCAAAGACGGAGAAACTCCCGAAGAACTGATTTCAAAAATTTATAATAAGCTGTGCGAAGTTAAAAGTTCAGGCGGAAATTATGTAGCCGAAGTAAGTTGATTAAAATAAATTAATAAAAGAAATTTTAAACGCTTTAACTAAATTAATTAATATGCGGCACAAAATTCTCATAGTAGAAGATAACGCTATTAACATGGATTTAATAATCGCCCTGCTGGAACCTTTCGATTTAGACATAATAACGGCATACGACGGCTACGAAGCGCTGAAAAAAACCGACGATAACCCCGATATTTCTTTGATATTATTAGACATAGGGCTTCCCGGGATAGACGGAATAGAAGTTTTTAAAAGGCTTAAATGTATTGAAGTTTCAAGCAATATCCCGGTTATCGCCGTAACCGCCCATGCTATGGCAGGCAATAAAGAACATCTTATATCTTTAGGTTTTAACGATTTCATTCCAAAACCTATAGATAAAAAAATACTTTACGAAAAAATAACGGAATATTTAAAACTTGACCGATAATTTTAAATTTTGGACGGAACTGAAGGTCAGGTATGAAGAAACCGACGCAATGTCCGTCGTTTATTACGGCAAATATTTCGTTTTTTTCGAGGTGGCAAGAACGGAATATCTTAAAAATATCGGTTATAATTATACCGATATAGAAAAAGAAGGGTTTTACTTCGTGGTAGCCGAATCGAACTGCAAATATTTTAATCCCGCAAGATATGACGACGACTTAAAAATATTTACAAAAGTAGAATATATAAAAAACTCCAGTTTTAATTTCATTTACGATATCGTAAAAATCGTCGGAAACGAAACCGAACCGGACGTAAAAATCGCCTCCGGAAGCACCGTTCTCGTCTGCGTAGATAATACCGACTTTAAACCCTGCCGCATCCCCGAATACTTAAGAAAAGCAATACAAGGTTTCGAGCAGTTCCCCCGCTAATCCCTATCTATTAAATCATTTCAGGCATTTTGTAACCTAAACGTAATAAAAAATTAACTTGTTTTTAACAATTCCTTCATAATACCGAAACATTAAAATGATATAAATATTATTAACAAGAATTTAATTTAATTTTATTTATATCGCAGGAGGAAAAATGTTTAAGAACTTTAAAGTTAAAATTTTCGACCGTTTAGCCGCGATTAACGGTTATTCGCTCAAAATTGCCGCAAAAATGCAGACCGGGATTCATTACGAAAAAAGTTGGAAAACAATTTTGGTATCCGCTTTTCTTTTCGGAAGTATTTTATCTATCTCTTCGCATGCGTTTGCCGTTATAAACTTAAATCAGGGTTCATTAGGAATCGGGGCTTCCGGAATTTTAAACGAGGCTGCGACTTGGATTTGCTACAGGCTTGCCCCTGCGACTCTTACGATAGGGCTTGTCAAGGGATTTTACGACATTAAACAGCATAAGCCCGATGCGGCAAGGAAAGCCTTTATTACCGCCGCCGCAGGAACCGGGGTTATGCTTGCGCCGACGATAACCGGCGCGATATTGGGAATTGTGCAGAATGCGGGAGGTTCTGCCGGAGGAATTAATATGGGAGGCGGAAACGGCGCGACTACGGTGGGACAGCCATGAAAAATCAAGACAGCGATAACTACGCGGAATTTAAAATATATAACGGAATATACGGAAAAGTTACGAGATTCGGCTTGGAAATTTACGACTGGGGACTTTTTATATTTTTTACTATGATTTTTATCGTTTTATTAAAAAAAATCATTATTATTGCAATATTATTAGATACTGCAGTTTTAATTTTCTTAAAAAAATATAAAAAAAACAAACCCGATTTTTATACGAGTTCGTTGTTATCTTTTATATTTGCGAAAAAAGAACTTTATGTATTAGACCCGGAAAAAGAAAAAATTTAATTTAATTCACGATCAATATATGCTGTTAAATTCGGTTTTAAAAAAAATAGACGTGAGCTGTACTTTAAACAATTACGTCAATCTTATGTCTATAAACGACGGCATAGCCGTGGGAATAGACGGGTCGTTTACCATAGGCTTCAGGGTCAGGGGTTTCGATTATTATCTTTCGGGAAATAAAACTATTAACGATGCGGCATACGTAAACGACCTGCTGCTTAATCTTCTTGATGAAAATATAAGCCTTCAGTGGATTTACAAAATAGAAGACGGGAACGATGAATTTGTATTAAATTATGAAAAATCGTCGGTTCCGCCGGAAGATTTTAAATATATTAAAGAAAATAAAATTAAAAGTTTAAAAGAAATACATATAAAAAACATTAAGATATATCTATTTTGTTCAATTAACGGTTTAAATTTGCAAAATAAATCCGGCGGCGGCGGCAGCCTATTATCTAAAATTTCGGATTATTCGGCGGGGCTTTTTAAAATTAATTTTTCGGGAGCGGTTAATTCCAATGCAAGGAATAAAAATAGGTCGGATGCGGAGCTTATTAAAAAAAAGCTTATAAATATAGAAAATAATCTAAGTTTCATATCGTCGAGATTGGATATGGGTTTAAAAAGAATGAATAATCAGGAACTTACGGATTATTTTTATTCGGAATTAAATCCCGACAGATCGGCTTTGATAAAAGCTCCTAAATGGGAAGATATGTTTGACGGAACGACGTTCAGGAGTCAGTTGATTTATTCTTATGCCGAAATTAAAAAAGATTATTTTTATACGGACGGCTATTATTATAAATTTATAAATATGCACAGACTGCCTTCCCGCATAGATTCTCTCGGAATAACTTCTCTTTTGAATATCAAAGATTCCGGGATTGAAGTTTCATCCGGCGCTAACGATGGGGCGGGAGGAAACGGAAGAAGAAATAGAAATGGAGGCGGCGGCGGGGGCAGTACCGGCGCAAGCCGTAATTTTTTTCCTTACGATATTTCCGTCGCCTTTAATATTCCGGAACAGGAAAAAACTATAGAAAAAATACAGACGGACAGAAACATAAAGGCAAGCCTGACTGAAGCCGTAGGCGGAGGATATACCGATTATAAAGGCGTAAACATTACCGAACAGTTGGACGGGTTTTTAAAATCCGTTTCAAAAACGGAGAAAAAAATCGTTGAGTTTTCCTTGTGCGCAAGGGTTAAGTCTAAAAATATAGACGAACTTAATTTTAGAACGGTAAAATTGCTTGAATCGTTTAAAAATTTTAACGGAATGGAAGGGATAATCGACAATATGGAACATCATAACCTATTTATGTCTTTTCTTCCGGGACAATCCCGCTTTAACAGGCGGTTTAAAACGTCTATTTCGTCTTCGGCGGCGGCATTTTTTCCGCTGAACGAGGGTTTCGGCGGAACGGAAAGATGCGCCATTCCCTTGATTAACGAAAGGGGCGAAGGAGTAAAATTAGACCTTTATAATAATTCTCTGCCGTCAAAACACGGGATAGTTTTCGGAAAAACGAGGAGCGGAAAGGGTTTTATGCTAAACGGATTTCTGTCTAATTTCTATATTTCGGGGAGTAATTACCATATTATAGGCGTAGATATAGGAGGAACCTATAAAAAATTCTGCAAAATATTTAACGGAGATTATATTGAACTCGATTTGGACGGAAATTATTGTTTAAACCCCTTTCCTCCTAAAAAATATGTCGTTCGGCGGGTAAAAGGAGAAGAAATATTCGACCCCGATATAATGGTATTTTTAACCGGAATAATAGGCTTAATGGCAGAGTCGGAAAAAAATTTATCGCCTAACGATAAAACTATTATAAACCGCGCCGTGCAGACGTCATACGATAGAATTACGGATGACGAAGATATGCCCGTAATATCCGATATCAATAACGTTCTATTCGACTATAACGAAGGAAGAGATATTCTCGATAAAAAAAGAGCTATGGAAATGGGGAAAAATCTATTTAGATGGACGGATATTTCTTCGCCTTACGGAATATTATTAAACAGGAAAAACGGCATAGACATTCAAAATAAAATAGTTATATTTGATCTGCAAAAATTAAAAGGGTATGAAGACCTGCAGAAAGTAGTATTTATGATAATAAAAAATATTTCGTTCAAAAAAATGTATGATAAGTCGGCAAAAGTCTTTTTCTTTTACGACGAATGTTGGGAATTTATGAACGACCCTAAAGTTTCCGAACTCATAATGCATCTTTATAAAACTTCGGCGAAATGGGGTTCTATGGTCTGGAGCGTAACGCAGGAGCCGGGCGACCTTCTAAAAGCGGGAAATATCGGTAAAAGCATCATAGAAAATTCGTCGGTGAAGATATTTTGTCAGCTTGACGGTGAAGTTTCGGAAAACGATTTAATTGCATGCGGACTTAACGATAAGGAAATAGGCATAGTCAAAAATCTTAAAGTAGTCAAAGGGCATTATGCCGAATATTTTTTAAAATTCGGTAAAGATTCCGCAATTATAAGAAACACTCCAGACCCCTTTGAATACTGGCTTTGCTGTAAATCGTCGGAAGACGAAGAAATAGAAAGGCAGGTAGAGGAATCATACCCCGATAAGTCTTTAAAAGAGCGGCTTTATATATTAGCCGAAAAACATCCGAACGGACCGTATGGGATTAAAAATAATCGATAATGAGGTCTATATAAAATGAACCTGTGCGGTAATAAAGCAAAACAGTTTAAGGCTTTCGTAATAATTATATTTACGTCCGCCGTATTATACGCCGGCGCGGCTTACGGAATAGGGCTACCCCTGCCGGATATAGGGGCAATATCGGGACAGATAGAGTCCGTCGAAACTGCCGCAAACGGCGCTTTTTCGGCGCTTCAGGGGCTTGCCGGAACGCTCGGCTATGCGCCGGGGGCATCCGGCGGGCCGCTTTTTAACCCGGGTCCGGGGCTTTCCGAGGCAATGGCGACGGTCGATAAACTTACCGCCGATGCGTCGAATATGCAGGAAGAATATCAAAATATCGTCATTAATTTCGATAAATTAAGCCATATAGTAAATTCCGTAGAAAATGCGGTAAGCGGCATAAACAACCTTAACGAACAAATAAATTCCGCGTTTAACCAAATCCCTCAGGAGTTGACGGCAAGCGACGTTCAAAATAATTCGGTTCAGGGTCTGCTCTCCGGCATCGGTTCAAACATAAATTTAGAATCTTCGGAATTTCAAAACCTTAATTCTTCGGGAAATAATTTTAATCCGGAGGCTTTTATTTCTGGATATTCGTCTTCGGCGGGGAACAGTCTTAACAAATCCGCTCTCGAAAACGGTTCAGCGCAGTTTACCGGCGGAACGATATTTAATGCGGACGGAAATTCAGGAACGGCAAATATGCAGTTTAACTGTTCCGCTTTGGACGGCGGATATTATTTCGACGATTCAGGAAATCCCGTAGGGGGTTGCACCGACCCGGTAAACGCTTTAACAATCGACGCGGCTTCCTCCGGTCTTTATAATGCGGGCATTTCGGCGGCAAGAGCGCATAAAGCCGAGTTAGAGGGGGACGAATTTCTAAACGAAATTTCCGGTAATGCGCTTAAAAACAGTTCTAATTATTATGCTTACCAAAGTTCTATTCTTACTCTTATCGCGGAGGAAAACGCCGCGGGTTTAAAAAATATGGGATATATGGAAAGCCAGTTAAAGCAGATAGAATTAGGTAATTCGGCGGATGCAATCAAGAAAGAGCATACCGGTCCCGTTATTATGCCGCAGACTAACGACGAGCCCAATATGAATTTTTACTCGAAAACTACTTTATAAAAGGTAAACTATGTCCTGATTTTGCGATAAAAAAATTATAATCACTGTAAATCCAAATTCCATAATGTAAATTTAAACTTATGAACATATATTTAAAGTCGTTTATTAAATACTTGCAGCGTTTTTTAACTGCGGTATTTTTTATATTATTATTAGATTTTATTTGGACGCCGCAGTCATATGCTTCGACCGTTCCTGCTTCCGCTTCGTCGAGTTCCGGCAAAAGCGCTTCTAAATCTAATACCGTACTAAGCGAATCGGCAATGTCGATTTCAAAACTTCAAAACGGAGAAGATTTAACTATGCTTTCGATAGATTCCATCCCGCCCGCCTTAAATCAAGATTCTACTTTGAGCGTTTTTGTAACGTATATGTTTTATTTTCTGTTTGCCGCAGGTATAGTTTTATCTTTTTTTGAAGGATATAGGGCGGAATTGACGGGAGCATCCTTCAGTTATTACGGGCTGTTTTTAAGGACGTCGTTAATAGCCATAGGTTTTCTTTCTTGGAAACAGGAAGGGAGTTCTAACTTTGCCCAGCTCATTTTAACCCTTGCCGACAAGACGCAACTCTATCTAATTAAACAAAATATTAACGGCATAGGACAGTCGGTATCGCAAATAGTTTCCTCTATTTCAGGCAGTCTGCACTCCGTTTCGATTCCTACCGTTTCGTCTAACGGAACTGCGTCCGTTCAAAAGGGGTGGAACTTAAACCCCGTTTCGTGGCTGGCGGGAGCGATGCACGCAATAACCGGAGCCGTTTTAATGGGAATAATATGGTTTTTATTTAATATTTTATATTTAGTTATCCAGCTTTTTATGGCTTTAGTCCAACTTGTATTTTTAGGTCTGCTTTTTGCAATATGCCCGATTATTCTAGGTTTTGAAGCAATTCCTTATACGAGAGGAGTATTCGGAAAGTGGATGAAAATGTTTATCGAAATTTCATTCTGGGGCGTAATGGTCGCTCTGGAACAACTCATATTTTTTACTATTCTAGGAAAAATGGAATCTATAAATCTTCCGTCGTCGGGAACCGGCATAGGAAATATTCTTGGAATGTTCACTTTTGCGGAAGTTATTACCGTTTTTATAATTATGATGGTTATTAACGTTTCTGTCCCTTTTTTAGCAGCCAAGCTATTCGACGGTATAAGCGGCGAAGCGCATGAAAAAATGAAAGCGGCGAAAGGGAAACTCATAAGTTCGGCTGCAAGCGCCGGAGCAGGAACTGCGGGGTCTTAAAAGAGGTATTAAAAATTATGGGAAATCTTTTAAATTATAAAGACGATTATAAAAAAAGAAACGGCAGGCTTTTTTACGAAATATGGGGAGATCTCGAAGCCCAGAATACCGCGCTTAAAATAGTAATAATTTTAATGTCGCTGATTACCGTTATATCGCTTATTACTGCATTTTGGACATATAAAGCAAATAGAATTCCCGTAGTAATAAGGGTAAACGAAGCGGGGAACGCAAAAGTATTGAGGAATCTGCCGTTTAATAATAAAACCGGTATGGGCGAAATAGTATATTTTTCCAAAAGTTTCGTAAGAGAGTTTACCGGTTTTAATTCCATAATGATCAAGACCGAACTTTCGAGGGCTTTAAACAAAATGTCCGGAGATTACGGTAAAAAGACGCTTACTATGATTATTAGGAGCAAATTTATCGAGAAAATGGAAAAAGCAGGCATAACGTCTAAAATTAAATTTAAAAAGATAAAGCTCGTCAGGCAGACCGTAAACCACGATGAATTAAAACTTTACGTTATAAGAACGGTAATTTCCGATTCCGATCCTTCTGTTAAAAACAGCGCCGCATATGAAGACAAGCTTATTATTAAGAGAATAAAAAGAAGTATTCAATATCCCTTCGGTCTTGAAGTAGTTTATTTCAGCAGTTTAAAACTTGGAGGGGCGTAATTATATAATGAATATAAATGCAAACGGCGAAAGTTTTAATAAACATGTAATAAAAGAAGAAGCTGTCCCAGCCGTAAATGGCGGGGATGCATATAATTCGGACGCGCGCGGGAAAGATAAATTCTTAAAAAAGGATTTTTTTAGATTTTTCAGGCTTCCGATTATAATAATAGTATTTTTAATATCCGCGGCTATCGTTTTGAAATTTCTATTTTTTCATAAAACAAATCCTGCAAAAATAAAAAAAATAATGCCAAAAACCAGCGTGATTCAAGATAAAAAAAGGTTTTCTCCGGCAGTTTTCGATTATACCGGAAACAAGGGATCAGACGACGGTAAAGGCTCTGCAAAAAGCGAGGGATCAGGTAAATTTAACGATAAATTTAAAAAAGAAACGGAAAAATTAAACCGCGGTATAAAATTTAATAATTATCCGAAACAGGCGCAGGCGGCGCAAATTAATAAAAAGACGGTGGTTTTTATCGAAGCAAGCTACGGAAAACATATTTTAAATATGGAAAGAGGGGTAAAAAAGAGCGGGAGCGGTAAAAACAGAATTAAACGACAAAAAACGAGCTTAGGCGGAGGGTTAAAAAACGTCGTTGCCGTCCCGCAGGGAACGGTAATAAACGCTTATATCAAATATAAAATTTTTTCCTATAATACTTCGGTTCCGGTTATCGCAATTTCGTCTTCCGGTTATTATTACGACGGAGAATCCGTCTTTAAAAAAGGCGATAAATTTTTCGGCGCCGTAAGCCTTAAACATTCTTTAAACCGCTTGAATATAAATTTCGATAAGGTAATCGAATCGTCCGGCAGGGCATTAACTATAGATGCGACAGCAATGATGCCCGACGGTTCGGGCGGAGTAAAGGGGAACGTCCACAGGCATTATACAGGAAATATTTTGACTTCTATAGCGCAGGGAGTAGTGGGCGCGGCGTCGCTTTTCGTCGGGGGAGGTTCCGGGGTAAATTCCTCTAATCCTTATACTTTTCAAAATCAGGTAAGGGAAAACGTTGCGCAAAACGAGCTTAATTCCGCGCAAAACGGTTTAAATAATTATGCGGATTCAAATCAAAACATAAGCATAACCCTTCCTGCCGGAACCCCCGTTAAAATAATATTTCTTAAACCCGTGTATGTGAATCAAATAAAAAATTATGGACGGCGTAAATAACGGCAATAATGTTAATTTCGTTTTAGATAAATTGGATTCTATCAAAAACGCTTTAGATTCCAATTTTTTAGAAAGAAAAGAAGTTATAGATATGATTATTCTTGCGGTAATTTCAAAAAAACATTCGATATTAATCGGAGAGCCGGGGCTTGCCAAGACTGCCGTGTTAAAGGCTTTAGCGATGCATATTAAAGGACTTAAGCTTTTTGACTTTCAAATGACGCCGGCTACCGGCATAGGCGAACTTATGTCTATAAATAATCAAAATAAAACCGGAATAGATAACTGCGATATAGCGTTGATAGACGAATTTTTTAAAGGGCCGCATGCCACGCTTAATTCTCTTTTAGCCGTTATGAACGAAAGAATAGTTTATGCCCCCGAGCCGCGCAAAATACCGCTGATAAGTCTTTTTGCCACGTCTAACGAAAAACCGGATAAATCGTCGGACGCAAATCTTTTGCCGCTTTACGACAGGTTTTTATTTAGAAAAGAGATAACGCCGATAAAAAACGGCGAAAATTTCAAAAGACTGCTGGAATTAAAAGACGAATACGATTTCAATAACACATTATCGGAAAAAATGCTTGAAAGAAAAGATTTTGATATGCTGGCTTCGGCAGTCGATACGGTCTGCATAAACGGGGACATTTATAATTACCTATACGTAATAAGAGAAGAATTGAGAAATAAACAGGTGATTGTTTCCGATAGAAGATGGCGGGAAACGGTTAAAATATTAAAAGCAAACGCATTATTAAATAAACGGGACGCCGTGGTAAAAGGCGATATCGGGGTACTCGAACCTTCTTTGTGGACGTATTATTCAGATATAAGGGCGGTTAAAAATATTTTAAGGAAAGAACTGCAATGAAAATGAAAGAAAACAGGGCATTTATCGTAAAATTAGCGGCGGCGGCGGGATTGTTCGCCTCGGAGATTATTTACCTGTTTTTTATATCGGGATTTTTTTCGGATAAAAGAATCGGTTATTATTTTGCTTATTTTAACGGCGTTAAGCTATTTTTCGTTGTATTTCCTTTATTTACGTGGTTTATTTCGTCTTGGACGCTGTCGCATAGCGTTTACAACAAATACTTATTTTTTAAACCCGAAGACGATAAAAAAAATAAAAATAAAAAAACTGAGAAAATCAACGCCGCTAAAGGCGCGCCGGTTTGGCCGGAAAGCGAAAATCTTCAGTTGGTAATAGGAGAGGTTCATGAAAAAGACGGAGCGATAAAAGAAAAGCCGGAATGGCTTATCATGGATAAAACGGGGCTTTATACCGGCATTATCGTTTTAGGTTCTACCGGCACCGGAAAAACAAGCGCCTGCGCTTATCCGTTTTTGGACCAGTTAGCAAAATATAAAAAGGATTCGCCGGAGGAAAGAATTGGCGGCTTAATATTAGACGTTAAAGGCGATTTTTGGAAAGAGGCGGTTTCCATACTTAAGCGCAGCGGCAGAGAAGAAGATATAGTTATAATCGAACCGGGTTCGGGCTATTATTTTAATCCCGTTCATTATCCGCATTTAGATACAAAAATCATTGCGGAAAGATTATATTCGGTTCTGGAAAACATGAATTCAAACGACGGCAGGCAGGACAGTTTCTGGAAAGACAAGTCTATAAACCTGCTTTCAAATTCTTTAAGCCTCGTAAGGTTATGTTTAGGTTATGCTACGCTGAGCGATATATATGAAATAGTTTCCGATGAAAGTAAATTAAAAAATATGCTTGATTATGCCGAAAATTTGATAAATTCAAAACGCAAAGACTTAGACTTAAATGAGCTTAAACTTGCCGTATCGTATTTTGCGGGAGCCGATTACGCAGGACTCGACGAAAGGACTAAAGCGATTATAAAGAGCGAATCTTTGAGGGTATGCTCAGATTTTATAAAACCGGCTTTTAAAGATACTTTTTGCGCCCCCGAACAAAAACTGAATTTTCCGGGTTTTCAGGAAGTAGTGAACGGCGGAAAAATAGTTATCTTAAATATGCCGGAATCAATTTACGGTTTAACCGGAAAAATTATCGGCATAATGTTGAAACTCGATTATTTCAGAACGGTATTGAACAGGGTTTATAAAGCGGTAGTCGATAATTCGGTCAATGTTAAAAGACCGGTTTTGTTTATCTGCGACGAATACCAGAATTACGTAACTTCAGGCGACATTGAATCCGACGCCGAATTTTTTGCAAGATGCAGACAGTCTAAAGCGATTAATATAGTCCTTACTCAGAGCTACAGTTCGTTAAAGCTGAAACTCGGTTCCGAAGAAAAACTTAATTCGCTGATCGGAAACATTAGGTCTTCGATATGGCTTGCTTTGAGCGATGATTATTCGCGGGAAAAAGCCTCCAAAATTTGCGATAAGGAATACAAGGTTAAAATAACCGAAAATATAACCGAACAGGACGACAGGGCAATTTTTAATCCGTATATAGGAAAACTTTTATCAGACGACAATACTATTTCGCAGGGGACTACAAAAACTTATGAAAAAATGCCGTCGTTCGATACCGACGATTTTGCCCGCTTAAAATTAAATCAGGCGGTTTATAGAATTTCCTCCGGAGACGAAGTAAAAGGGCCGGGCATAGTATATCTTCATCCGATATATAGACCGAAAGGAAAAAGCTATTTCGACAAATTTTAAATATATGGGCAATAATAATTACATGGGCGGCGGAACGGGGCAGGGTTACGAACTCGATATTTTAGAAATAGCTTTTCTTGTGTTTAGCGGATTATTCGCTCTTTTTTATTGGACAAATAAAAATTTTAAATATTACGTGAATTCATTTTATATCTTTATATCGTATTCTTTCAAATTTTATCCGGCGGTAATAATTTTGTACGGCTTTAATTTATTCTTTTTTTTAGCCGGGTTACATAGTATATACGTTAGAATTTTTGAAATCAGGGTCAGCGGTTCCAAGCTCAAAATGTATAATAAATTAGAGCAATATAACGAAACGGATAAAAAATAAAAATTAAACGTCGTCGAATTTTTAAATAATCGGGAGGATTAATATTAATGTTTAAGATTATATATTGTTATTTAAGGCATATAAAATATTATATTTTTTTATGTTGTTTAATTTTAATATGCGTTTGTCCGCCGGCGAAGGCGGTAAAATATTCGAGTTTAAAGAGATACGGCATTAAAAAACGGCTTTGGGTGCATAAACTGCCCGTAAAGATAGGATTAATTTATAAATTGAATACCGCCCCCGGCTATGTTTCTGTTATAACCCTGCCGGTTATACCCTTAGACATTGCGCTCGGCAACACGGGAGTTTTTTCCGAACAGATAGTCGGAAGGCAGATATTTATAAAACCTATTACATACGATACGGCGGAAACGAGTAATCTCGAAATTTATACTAAATACGGGCTTATAAACGTTCTTTTGAGAATAAAAAGCCCTAAATTAGTTACTTATAATCTCGACATATCTAATTCTATAAAAGACGTTTTCGTCAAAAATTATATCAAAAACAAAATAAACGGATTAAAAGTTAAATTAATGAAAAAATATTCCGTGCAACAGTCTATTCTAACCAAAAAGGCGCAGGATTTAAAAGCCGAAAAAAAAGAAATTATGAGCCTTATACTTTTAATCAACCGTATAAAAATAAATAAGTCTATAACAAAAGACGGGATTACGCTTACCGTAATTTCGATAAGCCGCATCAAAAATTTTTATTATCTCCAATATCAACTTACGAATAATTCCGACGAGAGTTTTTTTGTTAGAAACCTTTATCTTTATAAAGAATACGGCGGAAATTTTTTTAACGGATACAATCCCGATAAGTTAAAAGAAATACCGGCAATAAACCGGACTCCGCATAACGTCCGCTATATGCCGTATAAAATAATAAAAAACGTCTTAATTTTTAAAAGGAGGAGAGGTTCTGCTTCGTCGGCTTCAGGATCAGGATATGCTTCCGGATGGGGTTATTCAGGCGGGTTAGAATTATCTTTTCATATTCTTGCGCGAAAAAAGTTTATTAAACTAAAAATAGGCGGAATTCAGCCTTAATTATTAATTATTAAATCTTGAAATTAAATAAAATTAAAATGCTAATAAAAAAATGCTATAAATTTAATAACATAATATTATATTATTTATATTTTACTTTAATTTTATCTTCCTTGGCGGTTCTTGCCGGATGCGCGCCGGGTTCCGTATTAAAAAGCAACAACGGAAATAAGGACAGCTTTCAAAAGAAAATAGAAAATAAAGTATTAACAGCTTCTTTAAGATTAAACGGCATTCCGGACAGAAAAATAAAAACCGTTATAATTTCAACTTCAAACGGCGCTCGCAGCGGCAGTTATATCGACCCGTCTTTTATGGAAGGAGAATCAAATATCGTTAATCGTCCGGCTAAACGCCGCCCCCGTATTGTATTAAATAAAACCGAGGAAAGCCGGAACGGAAAAATAATTTTAAAAATATTAAGCATAAAATCCGAGAAAATTTTTGAAATTATATCGTTTTCCCTTACGAACCTTTATCCGTCGCCAGTTAAATACAGGCAGTCGCTTTTCGAAAAATCGGACGGAAAGGCTAAATATGCGCGGATCCCTTTTAAATCGAATATTAAAGCAGGAACGGGCGGTAAAAATTATTTTATTCTGCCGGGTCGCAGCAAAATAAAAGAAAAGATAATATTTTTAAGAGCCTTTTCCAAGACGGCTTTTGATATATCGGCTTTATATAAAAATAGCCTCGGAGGCATTAAATTTATACGATTATTCGTTAAATTATGAAAAATATAAAATGCATTAAAGCCGCCGTTTTTTTTATTTTTACCGCCGTTACTTTATTTTTACCGGCATCGTCTTCGACTTCGGCTTATTCATATGGTTTGAGAAGTGGAGATTTAGACGGAACTATCGTATCGGCTTCTAAAAAATACGATGTTCCGCTCGCTTTTTTCATCGCCGTTATGAAAGCGGAAAGCGGTTTTAACATAAACGCTTTAAGTGCAAAAGGCGCGGTCGGGCTAATGCAGGTTATGCCCGAAACCGGCAGAGAACTAAATATGAACGTCCGCAACCCGTTATCGAATATAACGGCGGGAGCCGAATATCTTCATTACTGTCTCAAACGTTTCGGCTTCGAACCTGTTCCCGCATTAGCCTGCTATAATGCGGGACCGGAATCCGTCAAGACGGTATATATAAAAAACCGCCCTAAATTTATAATTCCGCCGTACCGTCAGACGGAAATTTATATATTACGCGTATTCAAGTATTATAATTATTATAGAAAAATGTTAAAATAAATAACTATAAAATATACCGATAAAAATTTTAAATTTTGCAATCAAAATACGCTCTTTGAAGATATAGTCTTAATTAAGATGCTAAAATTTATTTATTGATTTCTATTGCAAAATTAAAGATTTAATTTGAATAATTTGTATTATTTTACTATAATTAATTAAAAATTAATGAATAATTATATTATTATACAATAGTCTTTAATAAGGGGGCGGACAAAATGGCTATAATTAAAAAAATGTCAATGAAAAGTAACTTTACTATGTTTCCGATAATTATTTTGTTATTTTTTTCGGTATTTTTTAATCCGGTTCTCGTAAAAAAATCTTTTGCCGCAAAAAACGGCGAATCCGCCTGCGGCGGTTTATATGTTTCAAATCCTATAATTTACGCTCTTTATTTAAAAACTAAAGGAACCGTTATTAATAAAAACGAAGTAATTACGTACATAAAAATTGTTAACCCGGCAAAATATAAACATGACAGAAACAATGTTTTTTTATGGAATAAATTGTATTCTAAAGATAAGGCAAGGCTCAATAAGCTTATAGAATATTTAAATTCGGTTAAATATTTTAAAAACTACGTGAAGGCTTCGCTCGGAAACTATATAATTAAAAAGCAAGGATTTTTTTTAATGTATAAAGGGCATAACAGGGTTATTTCTAACGGTATGAGAACCGATAGAAATATAAATTTCATTACGGTAAAGCACGGCAATATTTATTATTTTTCTCGGCATTTAACTATTGTTTATCAAAATGCGGGAAAGTTTAATTTTTTAAGCATTCCGCCTAAAAGAGCCGAAAAGTTTATAAACAAAAGAACGGGAACTTTTGGGCATATCAAAAAATCGGTTTTTCTCGAATATAATTTCATTCCTTTAAAAGCTAAGAATAACGTTTTAACCGTTAAAGTTTCCTGCGTTAAGGTTTATAACGGTAAAAAGAAAATTTTTTTAGTTGGAATTATAAAATAATAAGTGATATAATTATTTATATGAATATATGGGGGTGCCGCTTAAAGCAGGCGGCTGAGAGCAGGGCGGTTATGACCTGCAACCCTTCGAACCTGATACGGATAATGCCGGCGTAGGGAATGAAGCAACAATATAAATCTTTCGATTATCAACGTTATTTCCATCCATATTCCCTTAAACCGGTCATAATTTATTTCCGTTTCAAATTATTGACGGGTATTTTTATTTAATGGATAAGAAAATAGAATTAGATAATATTTTACAAAAAGCTTTATCGGGCGTAAGGCTCGGGGACGAAGATCTGCTTTTTTTGCTTAACGAACGGGAAGACGGGGCGGTACTCAAAATAACCGAAACTGCCGACATAATTAACCGTAGGATTAATTCAAATTATGTTTCTTACGTCGTCAATAGAAATATTAATTTTACAAATATTTGCGGTTTAAACTGCAGGTTTTGCGGGTATAAAAGAACAAAAAATTCCAAAGACGCTTTTCTATTGGACTATGACAAGATACTCGAAAAAATTTCCGAAGGAATAAACCTGATAGGAATAGACGAAATATGCGTTACCGGAGGCATAAATCCCGATTTAAAATTAAACCCAGATTATTACTTTAATTTAGTTAAAACGGTTAGGAACAATTTCCCCGATTTGCATATTCACGCATTTTCGCCGCAGGAAATTTACGAGCTTTCAGGATCAACCGGTAAGTCTTACGCCGCGGTTATCGAAAAATTAATATGTTGCGGGTTTAATTCTATGCCTGGAACCGCCGCCGAAATTTTAGCCGAAGAAACGAGAAAAAAAATCTGTCCCGAAAAAATAGATACGAAAACTTGGGCGGAAATAATAAAAACGGCTCATAGTCTCGGAATTAAAACGTCCGCTACCGTTCTTTTTGGACATTTAGAGTCTTATGCGGATTTAATATATCATTTAAGCCTTATAAGGAAGATTCAGGACGAAACCGGCGGGTTCACCGAATTTATCGCATTGCCGTTTATCTCTTTCAAGACGTCCCTTAAAAATAAAGTTCGGGAAGCCGCAATAAAAGATACCGGCAACGTCCTTAAATTTTATGCGCTTTTAAGATTGTATTTAGACAATTTTAAAAACATTCAAACCAGCTGGCCTAAAATAGGAGTTGAATCCGCCCTAAAATCATTAGACTACGGCGTTAACGATTTCGGCGGAACTTTAATGGAAGAGAGTATTACAAAGAGCGCCGGCGGGAATTTCGGCGAATATCTATCCGAAACGGAAATAATTAATTTAATAAAACGGGCAGGCAAAATTCCCGTAAGAAGAGATACCTTATATAATTATTTATTAAACGCCGGCGTTAATATCTAATATATTAAAATATTAAATATGAAATTAGAATTAAACGGAAAAGAATATAATGCGGATAACGGCATTACGGTTCAAAATTTAATCGACGAACTGAAACTTAATATTAAAAGTACCGCCGTTGCCGTAAATAAAACTATAATTTCAAAAAGTTCATATGCCGCATTTGTTTTAAACGATAACGATAAAATAGACTTAGTAAGCATTGCTCCAGGCGGGTAGAAATATATAAAAAGTAAATATAAAATAGTCAATAATTTTAAAGCAGAGAGGGATTAAAAAAATGAACGGCAATGCAAATATGAACGGCAGTAATAATAACGCCTTAAAAGACGACTCATTAAAAATAGGAAAATATACTTTTAAGTCGCGGCTTCTTATAGGAACGGGGAAGTATCCGGACTTCCAAACCATGAAGGACGCCGCTGCCGCTTCCGGTTCGGAGATTATCACCGTAGCCGTCAGAAGAATAGACTTTAACGCAAAAGAAAATTTGCTGTCCTATATAGACCTCGACAAATATATTCTTTTGCCTAATACCGCAGGATGTTATACTGCCGAAGATGCCGTAAATACTTTACGTCTTGCTCGTGAACTCGACGTTTTTAAAACCGACCTCGTAAAACTTGAGGTAATAGGCGACCAAAAAACCCTGTATCCCGATAACGAAGAACTGCTTAAAGCCGCTAAAATTTTAGTCAAGGAAGGTTTTACCGTTATGCCGTATATGATGGACGATCCTGTCCTTGCCAAAAAACTTGAAGATGTCGGATGTCCCGTCGTAATGCCGCTTGCATCGCCCATAGGCTCCGGTCTCGGTATTAGAAATCCTTATAATATAAAAATAATTAAGGAAACCGTGTCTGTTCCGGTAATAGTCGATGCGGGCGTGGGAACAGCCTCCGATGCCTGCAAAACAATGGAACTCGGCGTTGACGGCATACTTATAAACACGGCTATTGCCGGAGCCGGCAATCCGATTAATATGGCTGCCGCTATGAAAAATGCGGTAGAAGCCGGCAGACTTTCATATTTATCCGGGCGCATCCCTATGAAACTTTATGCTCAGGCTTCTACGCAAATGGAGGGAATAGTATTTTGACGGATAATGAGAGAAAGGTAAAAACTACGACGAAGACGAAGATGCAGACGAAGATTGACGCAGGCGTAAGCGCCGGCATAAGATTAAACAGGTTTATCGCTATGCATACTACGGACGTTTCGAGAAGAAACGCCGACGAAATAATAAAAGAAGGCAGAGTTTTCATAAACGGTAAAAAAATTAGCAATCTTGCCGTTTCCGTTAAAGAAGGGGACGAGGTCGTCGTCGACGGTAAAAAGATTAAATATAAAGAAGAGCCCAAAATTTATATTATGCTAAACAAACCTCAAGGATACATTACCGCCGTAAAATCGGAAGAAGGGTTTAAAACGGTTATGGAATTAATTAAAAAAGAAACTTTAAAATATAAGCATATATTTCCGGCTGGGAGGCTGGATTTTATGAGCGAAGGCTTGCTTCTCCTTACCAACGACGGCGACTTTGCGTATAAATTAACCCATCCGAAATTCGATGTAATAAAAACCTACATAGTCGAGGTTAAGGGCGAATTAACCCCCGATCTTTTTAACAGGATAAGAAAAGGCGTCAGACTTGAAGAAACGGGTCTCTTAAAACCGGACGACGTTAGAATAGTAAGAAAAAATCCTTCAAAGTTTATATTGTCGGTCGATTTATCGCACGGAAAAAACCGTGAGATAAGAAGACTTATGGAGTTTTTTAACCTTAAAATTTTAATGCTCAGGAGAGTAAGGTTGGGCGGACTTTATATAGGCGACCTTCCTTCGGGAGATTACCGCATATTAAACCGTAAAACAGCCGAACTTGCGTTCACTTAATTCATACTTGCAATTTTTGAACGGTATTCGATAAGCGCGTTCGCGGTCGGACATACGTATATTTCGCCGAATAGTTTGAATTGACTTAAATTTATTAGAACCAACCTTGCCATTTCGAGAACCGCCAGAAAATAGGTTAACAATTCGTCCCTGCTTACGCTGTTTTTAACGATTTCGCTAAAAGTAGTATTCGGGATTGCATTAAAAATTTCCATTATTTCCATTATTTTTTCTTTTACGGAAAAATTTTCTTTTGCTACCTCGTATATATTTATTCTGTTTTGAGCCTCCGTCATCTTACCGTAAAAATACTTAGAAAGAATAAAAATATTTGCGTCAAAAATAATGGCGGCGTTTCCCGAAATTTTTTCAAGCGCGGTTTCATCGGTTTTAAACATTTTTATTCCAAATACGTCGCGTCCCAATATTGGCCTGTTATTTAAGAAGTTAGATACCTCTTTGACTTTTCGATATTCTAAAAGCATATCCGTCAATTCCGCTCTCGGGTCGGTCATATCGTCTTTGCCGCCCTCCCCTCCGTCTTTCTCGGCATCGTATTTAGGCAGAAGCATTACGGATTTAATATATATAAGTTGAGCCGCCATTACTATAAAATCGCCGCCTAAATCAAGATTAAAAGTATCGTAAGACGATGCGGAGGCGTTTACCTCTAAGCCTATCGCTTCAAGATATTGCCTTGTTATTTCGACTATGGGAATATCGTAAATATTTATTTTATTCTTTTTTATCAGAGTTAAAAGCAGGTCTAATGGTCCGTCGTAAGCTTCGAGGCTGACTTTAGGATAAAAAGATAATTGGGTTTGAGCGGACTGCATAAACTAAAATTATAAGCTAAGATTTTTTAAAACGATGTTGTTCACAATAAAATTGTATGAAACTACCAGAAAATTTCCCGGATCAAGTAAAAGAAGTATTAACAATAAAAATATTCCAAACGGCTCTAATTTACTTAAATATCCGGAAAACGGCTCCGGCAGAAGACTTACGGCGACTCTTCCGCCGTCTAAAGGAGGAATCGGGATTAAATTAAAAGTTCCCAGTATAAGATTTATCATTATGCCTATAAAAAGCATAAATGTAACGGGATAAATGAAGAATTTAAAAAATAAACCGCCGGAAACCGTCTGAAATTTTAAATGGTTTAAGAAATATACAAGATATAAATTCATAACCGGAAAATTTATGAGTATAAGTTTCAGAAAAACAAAACATATAAAAGCAAGGATAAAATTTGTAACGGGACCCGCCGCCGCGACGAATCCGGTATCTCTTTTGGGATTTTTAAGCCCGTTAAAATTCACCGGAACCGGCTTTGCGTAACCGAATAAAAAAGGGGAGCCGACTAATATTAAAAGCAGAGGGAGCAGAATAGTTCCGAAAGGGTCGATATGTTTTATCGGGTTAAGAGTTAATCTTCCGGCGTTTTTTGCGGTGTCGTCGCCGAAAATATGGGCGACGTATCCGTGTGAAACCTCGTGTAGTATAATGGCGAATAGAACCGGGATTATCGCTATTACTATAAGCTGAATAGTATTATTCATATTTTTTATTATACGCTTATTTTTCCTAATAAATCAACCTCATTTTTATCTTTAATTTTTTCGTTAAAAAAATATATAATATAAATATATAAAATTATGAAAGCAAATCAAGAATTATACGGCAGGTTAAACGAAGATATTCTTCCGTTCGTGCAAAAACCCGTCAGATATCTCGGATTGGAAAGCGGAATTACCGTTAAAGATGTTAAAACTATTCCTTTAAAATTTGCGCTTGCGTTTCCGGATTTTTACGAGCTGGGAATGAGCCATATAGGAATGGGAATAATATACGACATATTAAATTCGGTGGATTATATTGCCTGCGAAAGGGTTTATCTGCCGTATCCGGATATGAACCTCAAACTAAAAGAGCATGGCATACCTTTATTTTCGTTAGAATCCTTCGAATATATTAAAGATTTCGACATTGCCGGCTTTTCCCTTCAATACGAACTTTCCTATACAAATATACTATTTATGCTTGAACTTTCCGGTATTTCCGTTTTTTCTAAAGACAGGAGATATGACGAGCCTTTTATCGGAGCGGGCGGCCCCTGTGCTTTTAACCCTCTTCCATTGAACGATTTTATGGATTTTTTTATAATAGGAGACGGGGAAAAGACGACGGTTGAAGTATGCGATGCCGTTCTAAAAGCTAAAAGAAGTTTTAAATCGGGAACGATAGGTAAAACGGATTATAGAAATTACGTAAAAAGCGAACTTGCCGAAATAAGAGGCGTTTACGTTCCCGGATTTTCCAAAAGCGTTAAAAAATCAATATTGGCGGATATAGACCTAAGCCGCAAATTCAACGAAGATGCAGATTCCAAGTATATTAAAAATCATATCGTCCCGCTTATAGAAACCGTCCACAACAGACTTGCCGTCGAGATAGCCCGCGGGTGTTCGTCCGGCTGCCGCTTTTGTCAGGCGGGATACATTTACAGACCGGTCAGGGAGCGGAAGAACGAAACGGTAGTAAATGCCGTAAAGCACGGCTTAAGGACTACCGGACTGGAAGAAATATCTTTGTCTTCCCTTTCGACGGGGGACTATTCGGATATCGAAGCCTTGCTTTCCGAATTAGCCGAACTGACATCCGAAGAAAAAATTTCTATGTCGTTTCCGTCTATGAGAATAGGCTCTTTAAGCGAAAATATCCTCAGTAAAACCGCCGCAGTCAAAAAGACCAATTTTACCCTTGCTCCCGAAGCCGGAACTCAGAGGCTGAGAAATATCATAAATAAAAACATCTCCGAGGCAGACCTCCTCGAGGAAGCGGCTGGACTTTCGCAAAAAGGATTTAAAACCCTGAAATTATATTTTATGATAGGTCTTCCGTTTGAAAGAATAGCCGATTTGGACGGTATAGCAGGTTTAATAATAAAAATTAAAAAAGTTGCAAAAGGGCTGAATATTACGGTAAACGTCAATAACTTCGTTCCGAAGCCCCATACTCCTTTTCAATGGCATCCTATGGAAAACGAGTCTGCGCTTAACTTTAAAATTAATTATTTAAAAAAGTTATTAAAACCCTTAAACGTTAATTTTAGATATCAAGACCCAAAAGTTAGTTTTATAGAAGGGCTAATATCGAGAGGGGATAATCTTACCCCGCAAATTATATATAGAGCTTATAAATCAGGCGCTGTTTACGACAGCGAATCCAGATTATTTAACTACGATGCGTGGGTTAAAGCCCTTAAATACGAATACGAATCCGAATACAATTACGATTATAAATATTTATACGAAGAAAAAAATATAGACATAGCGCTCCCTTGGGACTTCATAGACATTCTTATCGATAAGGAATTTCTAAAAGAAGAATATAAAAAATCTTATGAACAGAATTTAAAAACCGTTTATTCGCCCAACGCGTCTGCGTCGGATAATTTTACTCAAGACCTTTTAACGGAGAATTGCAGGAAAACCTGCTATTTATGCGGGGTGTGCGATTTTAAATCCGTCGCTCCCGTTTATTCGTCTAAAGCGGAAAATATAAAAATGCATAAAAAAAAGAGCAAAGAGGATACCGCCGAAAATACTATCGAAAATACTGCCGGAAACAGCGTCGAAAATAATCCCGTAAAATTAAAATCTTTTTCCGAACTTACTTTTATATATTCCAAAAGAGGAGCGGCAAAGTATCTTGGACATTTAGAAACAGTAAAAATATTGCTTAAAGCTTTTAGGATAGTCAGACTGCCGCTTATTTACAAAGAATCCAAATTTACTTCCAGACCCAAGGTCAGTTTTTCAAATCCTATTCCTTTTATGAGCGAAAGCGACGAGCTTTATATTAAAGCGCGGGTAAATGCGGAATATATTGTTTTAGCGGATTTAAACGTTTTGCGGGAAAAAATCAATAAAATTTTACCCGAAGGATTAAGAATCCTGAATGTTAATAATATTAAATCGGCTTAACATCGGTATAACATTATTAACTTTTTGATAATTTTATGATAAAACATATATCTATATGACTATCTGTACCGTCGGAAAAATAATCGATTTCGGCAATATAAAAAAGGAAATATCGAAACTCAAAAATGAACGTAAAAAGATTGTTTTCACCAACGGATGTTTCGATATTATTCACGCGGGTCATGTAAGCTACTTGAACGAGGCGAAAAGCCTCGGCGACGTGCTGATTGTCGGCATAAACAGCGACGAATCGGTTAAGCGGCTTAAAGGTCAAGACAGACCGATAATATGCGAAAAAGACAGGGCATATGTTTTGGCAAACATAAAACCGGTTGATTTTGTGGTAATTTTTGGCGAAGACACCCCGTATAATCTAATAAAAGAGATAAATCCAGATTTTTTGGTAAAAGGGGGCGATTACAACGGAAAAGACGTCGTGGGTAGAAATATCGTCGAACATTCCGGCGGAAAAGTCGTTCTAATAGACTTCGTCAAAGGAAAATCCACGAGCAATATAATTGAAAAAGTAAAACGGCTATAATAAATACATTATTTATAAATATTTATAAAAATAATGCAAATTTTTATAAATTCAGTAAACAACAAATTTATAAAAATATCATTTTACGGCTGCCTGATAATTTTTGTTTTAATATTTTCAAGCGATTATTCTTTTTCTAAAACATTAAAAATAATTAATCCGACTCAGACTATTGCCATAAAAGCCGTCATCATTCCTTCAAGGAAAATTATAAAAGGCACGGAAACCATCAAATATATTCAGAATATTCAAAGCCCCAGACCGATTAACGATAATTTTCGAACCGGCAACGGTAAGGTCAGCCGCATAAATAAAATGAAAAATTTTAAAGGATTATATGTAAAGCTATCCGCTAATCTATATTTAATGCTTTATCCAAATAATTTTTATAAAAAGCCGAAACATTTAAGGGATTATAATATTCATCAACTTTATCCGTACACTTTTAACAAAGGATTTATAACCGTAGATAAATTATCGGAAAAGATTATAAAAAATAGATTATATAATAAGCTATATATAATTAAAATTAAATTTAAAACAAAAATTCCGGAGGCGTTTGGCAATTTCGGATATTTTAAAAAAGAAATAGTATTAAATGCCCCTTTTTATCCGTATATTTCGGCAAATAAAAATTCAAATCCGCAGGTATTTACCCACTTTAAAATAAATTTAGCGATAAAAAACGGATATGAAGCATTTTTTAACGGAAAAATTTATACGCACAGATTGATTGTTACATTTACTTCAAATTTCATTTCTATCGTGTTATCCAAAAAATTCAGAAAAAAAGAATTTCATTTAGATGCCTTATCGTTAAATTTTCTCTCTCCTTACCGTTATAATTTTAATAATAAAAATAAAAAAATTTATAGCGGAATAAGATTATTAAGCAAATCCTCCCAAATAAAATTGAACCG
>DAHWHJ010000056.1:0-3735 GCA_027335745.1 bacterium
ATTTTTATTATCAACATGCCATATCCCAATAAGCGTTAAATAATTTCCACGGCATATTCGCCGATCTATTTTTGTGTAATCGAAGTCTTTTTGTAATTTATCATGAAGTGCTACTTTGATGTCAATAATATCAAGATTTTGGGGGTTATTATAGATAGCTTCTAACCAAATCTTTTCAGAATCTGTAAATTTTATACTTTTAAATGTGTATTCCATAAAAATAAATCTGAATCAGTTGTTTTATGTTCCTGAAATATTTGATATATCGAAACATTCTATGATTTCGGGAATTTTATTTAACCGCAGTATGTTTTTTAAGGCATTCAGCCTTTTAAAAGCCGCGTCTCCGTATTCTTTTTCTTTGCCGACGCGATTCGCCTCTTCCGTATTTTCGGTGTTTTCTACCGCCCTGCCGCCGCCCAATTTCTCGAAAAAATTCTTTTTTGCATTTTCTATAGCCATAGCCGAGGCGTTTTCATATTTATTTTTGTTTTTTACGGCGCTTTCCGCATCTAGAATCTTAACTTTTTTGGAAGAAAATTGTCTGATATATCCGGCAAGGCTCTTTTTATCCTCTTCTTCTATTCTTGCGGGTATAAATATCTCGTCCGGAATATTAGCGCCCGTTTCTAAATTTTTGGCGTAATACCTGTTTAAAAAAGCGGGAAGCATTTCGCTTTCGTTTAAATATATATTCTTAAAAAAGAAATTCTCGGTTCCCGTAACCCTGCCGTTCCTTATGATAAGAACTACGACGTCTAGTTTGTCACTTTGCGAGTAAAATCCTATAACGTCTATATCTTTTTCTTCCTTAAGCACTACGGCCTGTTTTTCGTTTATCGTTATTATGGCGTTGATTTTATCCCTCAATTTTATTGCGGCCTCAAAATTCAATTCTTTAACGTAAACGTCCATCGACTGCTTCATTGCTTTTATCAACTGCCTGTTTTTTCCGTTCAAAAGAAGCCTTATGCCGTCGATAGATTTTTTATAAGCCTCTATATCGGCATATCCGCAGCAGGGAGCCGAACACCTGTTTATCTGGTAATAGAGGCACGGTTTTTTTCGAGCGGCATAAGAATTGAATTTATTATCGGTGCACGTCCTCATCTTAAATACCCTGTTTATCGTCTTAATAGTTTCGTTTACCGCAAAAGCACTTGAATACGGACCGAAATATTCGCCGTCGCCTTTCTTAAAGCTCCTTGTTTTAACTATATAAGGGAAGCCGGTTTTCGTCTTCGCAATTTTTATATAGGGATAGGATTTGTCGTCTTTAAGGCTTATATTGTATTTTGGCTTATACTGCTTTATTAGAGTATTTTCAAGGAGGAAAGCTTCCAGTTCGTTGGCGGAAATTATAGTTTCTATATCGTAAATTTTTGAAACGAGATGCTCTGTTTTGACTCCGGCGTTTTTACCCGAAAAATACTGTGAAACCCTTTTTTTTAAATTTTTTGCTTTGCCTACGTAAATGACGTCCCTGTTTATATTTTTCATAATATAAACGCCGGGAGACTGCGGAATATTTTTAAGTTTGGCGGCTAAATTTTCGTTCATAATCAAACTGCATCCATCAACAGCATATTTTTTTTAATATTGTTGATTTCGTCCCTTATGCGGGCGGCCTCCTCGAAGTTAAGCTCTTTTACGGCTTTTTTCATTTTCTTGGATAAATTTTTTATGAGCCTTTCGGCTTCTTTAGGGTCGATAATGAGCGGGGAATTTTCGTCGAACCCGCCGGAAATATCGATATAATCCTGTTCGAATATGGTGGTCAGCAGTCCTGCTATATTTTTTTGTATAGATTTTGGAGTAATATTATTTTGCCTGTTAAATTTTTCCTGTATTTTCCTTCTTCTTTCCGTTTCGGAAATCGCAAACTTCATCGAATCGGTCATTTTATTTCCGTAAAGTATCACTTTCCCCTTAATATTTCTTGCCGCCCTGCCGATAGTCTGAATAAGCGACGTTTTTGAACGCAGAAAGCCTTCTTTGTCGGCGTCTAAAATTCCGATAAGCTCGACCTCCGGAATATCCAGCCCTTCCCTTAACAGATTTATTCCCACCAGCACGTCGAACTCGCCGAGCCTTAACTCCCTTATAATCTTAAATCTTTCAAGAGAATCTATATCTGAGTGAAGATATTTTGCTTTAATGCCGCTGTCGGTCAAAAACTCCGCCAGGTCCTCCGACATTCTTTTGGTGAGAGTGGTTACGAGGGCTCTCCCTCCTCCGGCAACCGTTTTTTTAATTTCGCCTATTATATCGTCGACCTGATTGGTTTCAGGCCTTACTTCGACTTCCGGGTCGATTAGCCCAGTAGGGCGGATTATCTGCTCGACGACTTGCGAACTAACGCTCAGCTCGTATTCGGCGGGCGTAGCGGAAACAAAGATAAGGTTTTTTATATGGGAAGAAAATTCCTCGAAATTCAGCGGACGGTTGTCCAATGCGCAGGGAAGCCTGAAGCCGTATTCCACGAGCGTTGATTTTCTTGAAATATCCCCGTTATACATTCCCCTGATTTGCGGAACCGAAACATGGGATTCGTCAATCATAATTATAAAATCGTCCGGGAAGTAGTCCAAAAGCGTAGGCGGCGGTTCCCCTCTTTTTCTTCCGGTCAAATGCCTCGAATAGTTTTCTATTCCGGAACAGTAACCCATTTCCTGCATCATTTCAAGGTCGTACATAGTCCTCTGCTCAAGCCTCTGCGCTTCGACAAGCTTGCCCATAGCCTTAAGCTCCATCAACCTGTCTTTTAATTCTTCCTTTATGGATTTGACGGCGCTCTTTAAGGTAACCTCGTCGGCGACGTAATGCGATGCAGGATAAATCGCGGTTTTCGAAAGCCTTCTTATAACCGTACCCCTTAGCGGGTCAATCTCGGCTATCATGGAAATTTCGTTTCCGAAAAATTCTATTCTTACCGCTATTTCTTCTTCGTAAGCCGGAAAAATATCGACTATATCTCCTCTCACCCTGAACGTTCCGCGGTGGAAATCTATATCGTTTCTTTCATATCTAATATCGGTCAGCTTATTAAGAATATCGCTTAGATTCGCCTCGTCCCCTTTCTTTACTTCGAGGAGCATATTGGCGTAACTTTCGGGCGACCCTAATCCGTAAATGCAGGAAACCGATGCGATTACTATGACGTCCCTCCTGGAAAGGATAGAGCGCGTAGCCGAATGTTTCATTTTATCTATCTGGTCGTTAATAGCGGAATCTTTTTCGATATAAAGGTCTTTCGAGGGAACGTAAGCTTCGGGCTGGTAATAATCGTAATAGCTTATGAAAAACTCTACGGCGTTTTCGGGAAAAAGGGCTTTAAACTCGGAATAGAGCTGTCCGGCAAGGGTTTTATTCGGCGCTATTATAAGAGCCGGCCTTTCGAGCTCTTTGATGACGTTAGCCATCGTAAATGTTTTTCCCGACCCCGTTACTCCTAAAAGCGTCTGATACCTGAAATTTTTATATTTTACCCCTTCTACTAAAGAACTTATCGCCTGAGGCTGGTCCCCAGCGGGACTGTTTTCCGAAACTAGATTAAATAACTCCATAATATAATTATTTTATCATTTTTCGGAGAAAATATCTCTGCGAAATATCGCCTGACTGAGTTTGGCATTAGGCAAGATTAGAGGAAATATTAAGGCAAATTCATATCTTCGTAATAAAAAAACCGCCGTAGCAGTCACTGGTTTTTAACGTCCAATGTGCTTAAAGTTA
>DAHWHJ010000101.1:0-5262 GCA_027335745.1 bacterium
AGAATCTATTAAGGAACTGGCAGACTCCATTTCGGAAGTCGGACTTATAAGCCCCCTTACGGTCAAAAAAATAGACGGCGACCCCGATAACTTTCTTTTAATCGCCGGCGAAAGGCGACTTAAAGCGCTCAAACTGCTCGGCGAAACTAAAGCGCAGGTAATAGTAAGGGAAATAGCGGCCGAGCAGGTCGAATTAGTGCAGCTCATAGAAAATCTGCACCGCGAAGACGTCCCGCCTTTGGAACTCGCCGCAGGGTATAAAAGCCTAAAGGATAAATACGAGCTGTCTTTAAGGGACATAGCGAAGAAAATCGGAAAGGGACATGTTCATGTCAGTGAAATTTTAAAGATTATGGATTTATCCGAGGACGAAAAAAAAGAAATTAAAGCCGGAGCGCCTTACACTAATTTTACGAGAAAAAATACAAAAACTGTTCACATTGTGAACACCGATATATCATATTTGACAGAACCAGAAGAACCGGAAACGGATATCCAGAAACCTAAAAACTCAACCAACCCCCGAATTCCCGGAGCCCTGCCATACGAACAGATAAGAAACTTAATGCCTGGAGAAAATACGAAGGCGCTTATAGACATATCTTCATCCTCAAGTCCTGAAAAGCATGACTTTTCAGAGGATGAAGATGATTACGGCGAAACCCCGAATACCGAAGACAAAGAACCTGAAACCATAGACGAGGAAAAGGACAGAGCGGAACCGAAAAATCCAAACCCCGAAAACCCGGACATAGACGAACTCATCAATGAATTTAATTCAAAGGCGCGCGCGGTTCGGATAGAAAATACCGGCGGAAATTTAACCGGAAAGATAACCATATGGGCAAAAGAAGAAGAAACGCTAAAAGATATTATTTACGGACTTAAGAAAAAATATTGTAAATAAGGTGAAAATAAATGCAGAATTTAAGAATTACATTTAGTCTTGAAACCCCAGCGATATTCCAGAGCAGATTTACAACGATAGATTCCATTTTACTGTCCGTCTTTTTTCAAAAATACAAAGAGGAACGGAATATAACGAATTTTTATGGAAGGCTATTTTTTTCAGTTTTTCGCGTATCCCGAAAAATTATACGCTACCGATTATTTCGATTCGGAAGAGAAAGCGCTTAACGCTTTAAACAATTTTACCGTTGTAGATAACAGTCTTACGCGCGTAGAGGTTTTAGCGCAGGAAAATAAGAGTTGCGCGATGGAAGAATCCGAACTGGACGAAAGCCTAAGGAGAACGTTCAAGGCTGACGATTTTGGCAATAACGATACTTTGGAAAATGAAAAGACGGAAAACGAAACAGCCGAAAAGTTTAAAGCCGCGTCTTTTATGCGTATTTTAAGCCGAAAATTATTTAATTCAAAAACGGCGTATCTGCTGGCTATCGTCTTTAACGTCGCATATATAATTTTATTAACATTTATTGTTTTTATTTATGTTTTAAAGGTATAAATATAATATTTATTACCGAAAAACTATTTTATTAATTAATCTTATTTTAAGGAGTTATTATGAAAATCAAAAACATTAAAATCGACGACATAGTCGTCAAAAAACAGATTAGAACGGTGTTTAATACCGACTCTTTAAAGAGCCTCGCGGCTTCCATTAAAGAAAAAGGCGTCTTACAGCCTATACTCGTCAAAAAATTTGGAGACGAGTATAAAATAGTGGCCGGCGAAAGGCGTTTTTTAGCTTCGCAAGAAGCGGGGCTTACGGAAATTCAGGCATGTATTTTGGACGATACGGATAACGAAAAAGAAATCCAGCTTATAGAGAATACACAAAGGGAAGATTTAAATCCGATTGACCTATCCTGCGCCTTTAAGGATTTGAGAGACGGCGGAAAGACGCTTGAAAAAATAGCGGAACTTACAGGTAGAACCCGTCGGTATATAATTGAAATTCTATCTCTCTCGGAACTTCCGGAAGGAGATAAAGAAAAAATTAAAAACGGAGAATCTTATACGAAATTTAGCCGTCAAAAGATTGTAGAAAATACAGAAATTATCAATAATAACGATAACTTAAACGAAAATAATATGACGGATAGGAAGGTGAACACTGTTCACATTCCCGAGAGTAACAACCAAAATCAAAAAGCGGAATTAAATCAAGAACTTACAGAAAATAATATTACTAATAGTAATATGAACGCCGTTCATGAAAAGGTTCATATTACAGAAGACCAAATACCCGCAGGCGGCAATACCAACTCCGATATAGAACCCGAAGACCAAAAACCGACTACCCCGACCCCCGCCGTATTAAGAGCTATTAAAGCCCTGCCTGAGGAAGTCCTTAAGACCGAAACCGACTACCCCGAATATTCCTGCATGCCGAAAGAGATTATAGAACCCGATGAAGACGAAGGACCTGCCGAAATATCTCCCGAAAGTCTCGTAAACGAAGACGGGCAGATGATAGATTTACAAAATAGACCCGTGACGGAAACGGAAGAAGGTTATGCCGTGGTAATAGAACCGATTGACGTCAAGGAACTTATAGCTAAATTCAACGAAGGGGATTACGGACTTAAAATAAACCTCGGGGCGCAAGACGTCTTAATACTTGTCGACATAGACGGGACAAAAAATATTTATAACGTAATAAATTGCTTAGCAAATAACGTAAAGGACTATATCAATGCATAGAGAGCCTCTTATCAATATTCCGCTCCATACGAAAAGACCGAAGAGAAACGAGCCGAAGACCTCTATTACGAGAGGTATGTCCGTTAAAAGTCTTCCGAAATGGAGCGGCGCAAAGGTAATGCTTAAAGCTAAGTGGGCATCAAACAATCTTGCGAACCATGTTCACTATATCCAGCATAGGGAGAAAAACACAGAGAAAAGGGAGCTCATTACGGAAAACGGAACCGTGTCCGAAAAAGATTTTATCAGAGAAATGAATAAATCAGGCAAAAGATATTTTAAGTTTATAATAAGCCCTGAAGAAAAGCTCACGCGGGACGAGCTTAAAAGCGTCGTAGAAAGCTCTATGAAGGAACTTGAAAAACGCTACGGCAAGTTGACTTACGCGTTCGTTATGCACGAGAACACGGAGCATTTTCACGCCCATATCGTATGCGCCGGCAGGAGCAAAAGGCGTTCTTTAGTCCGTATAACTAAAAAGACGCTCTTTGATATGAAAGAAGCGGCGATCAATAGAATTTTTGAAATGAAGCGGGACAAAAACCTTGATTTAGGGCTTTCTTTTGAAAAAATAATAAAAGATTTAAGCAGGGGAATTAAGAACTCGCTTAAAGGAGTAAAAAGATGAAATATTACGACGTAAAAAACGATTTGGATTTTTTAATCGGCTTAAATAAAGGCTATATATTCATTCAAAATCAAAAAGCGTTAGAGGAACTTAAAGCAAAAGACCCGCTCTTTAATTTCCTTTCGCCCGCGGCTCTGCCGGTATTTGTGCAGTATTTGAGAACTATTCAAGAAATAAAAATCATAAGTCCCGATTCCGTGCTTTTCGAAAAAGAGCTTACCGTCAAAAGATTAAAAGAACTTACGAAGTCGGACACTGAACTTAAAGAAAACATAGAGGGATTATATCAGACGGTGCTGGCGCTTAAAAAAGAAATAAATAAAGAGTTTTTTATCGTAGAAAAGAAATTAAATTTATTAACCAAAAATTAAAGGAGGCAGTAAAAATGAGTATGAACAGAGTTCAGTTAATCGGCAACATCGGGAAAGAACCGCAATTCGATTACAAAAAAGAGGACACGGCGGTCATTAAATTTTCCGTCGCCGTAAATTCAAAAGTTAAAGACAAGAAAGTTACGGAGTGGTTCAACGTTGTTGCGTTCGATAAACTTGCCGAGACGTTAAAAGTCTATTTAAAGGCGGGTATGCAGGTTTACGTAGAAGGCGCTCTTAAAATTAAAAAATACGAAAACAAAGACAAAGAGGAACGCCTGCAGGTTAATATTCTTGCGCATAAGGTCGATTTTTTCGGACGGCTTAATTCTAAGGACGAAGAAGAACATGCCGAGTCCGAAGGAGAATATTCCGGCGATTAAACTTAAGTATTCCGTTATTAGTATTAAGGTTTAGTTATTAGCGTTAATATCTCGTCATTTAAAAAAGTCATTACGGAGTAATGAAAAGTCATTACGGAGTAATGCAAGATAAGAAAGCTCCGCTTTCGGGCAATGTTCCGTTGCAAACCCCCGTAATGACTGAATGACAACATATGGCGAAATAGGTATGCTTAAAAAACAAATGCGCAAATAACAGGTATAAAATTAATCAAACCTATATAAACATTAAATAAAAAGAGGTGAAACTATGGCAAATATCCCAAAAAATATTAAATTGATTGTCTGGATAGACGAGAATTTAGCAAAGCGGATAAATTCCGCAGCGGACGAAAACGACCTGAGCAAATCGGAGACCGTCCGCCAGGCATTGTTTGCCGGTCTCGAAAAATTCTTCACGGATTCGCAGGGGGACTTCTTGAAAGAAAAAATCGGGGAGGTTATAGAAGAATCCGTTTCTAATCAAATGGATAAACTCCTGAAGGCATTGCAAAAAAGGCTTATCGCTCTCTTAGTCCAAAACACTAACTACACTCTGCAAACATACTCTTTAACAGACAGGCTTTTACGTCTTTTAATAGGATTTAATTATGACAAAATAAAATCGCTATCCGACGAGAAATTATTAAGTCTCATAAAAGCAAACGCCGAGATATTCGAAAATGAAGCGAAAGGGTTTATGAACGGCGTATACGAAAAAAGCAGAAAAAAAGAGGAGAAGCTGGGAGAATAAATTAAACAAAAAACGCAAAAAGAGAAGGAGAATGTATATGGATAATATAATTTTAACCCATTCATTGACTACGAAAGGCGATAACTCTAATATTATAGACCGTCCATATCCGCGATGGAAATATTGCAGTTGAACTCTACCGAATGCCTTATTATCGGACTTAAAGACAAACCTATATTGGCAACGGACAAAATCTGTCGCTGATTTCCTTATGGAAAAAATAGAGAACGAGGATATTACATATCATGATTAACGACCTTATACGAAAAGTCCGCTCCGGAGATAAAAAAATCAAAGAGGAAATAAATAATATGCCGTATCCGTATTCTATATATCCTTTTCTTATTATATTTAACGAAGTTGTCTTTAAAATAGAAGATAATACGGCGCTATTACCGGGCAAATACGACTTTTTTATAAAACCCTACAATCATTATTTGCTCGTATCGCCCTCTTACA
>DAHWHJ010000023.1:0-40526 GCA_027335745.1 bacterium
AATGACATTACGGGAATTTAACTTTTCATCCAACGAGTGTCATTCCCGCGAAGGCGGGAATCCAGAAATTGCATAACTTTAGAATATGTTTCATAATTTCTATTGCAAAATTAAGGTTTACCTTAATCGTGGTGCAGAAATTTATCGTCCTGAACTTTATCGTGTTTTCTTATATATTCCATAAGCATAGCCGCGTGTTCCTTTTCCTCGTCCCTATTATGCGAAAGAATATGTTTTAATTCTTCGTCGTTAGTGTATTCTATCCTTTCCTGATACCAGTTTATCGCTTGAAATTCTTCGATTAGCGACTGCCTTGCCATTTCAAGATTTCTTGTTTCTTCGCTTAATTCTTCATCGACGCGATGTTCTTCGCACATGATTTTTTCTCCTTAAATTTAAAAATGAATGTTTTTATTTTATAATGATATTATATTACAAGCACAGGCTGCCGGTCAATCAAATAGAAAATTAGAAAACCGTTCGGAAGCCGTCTTGAAAAAAAAAGCTTAATCGGATAATATTATACTATGGAAATAGAAAAAAAAGTCCTTATAGCGGTTGACCTGAATTTTGAAACCGGTTTCATATTATCCAAAGCGGCTTCTTTTTTTAGGGAAACTTCTGCAAAATTTTATATTTTCCATATTATTTATTCAGATATATTTACATTTTTAGGCAAACCGGGGACGGTAAAAGCTAAATCCGAAGAAGCCTATAAATCTGTAGAAAATGAATTGAAAAATGCAGGCTTATATTATTTGAATTATGAAATTTTTATTTCAACGGGCGTTCCAGCCGCGGAAATTATTAATTTTTCAAAGAAAAAAGGCGTCGATATAATCGCTTTGGGAACGCACCAGAGAATAGGTTTCAAAGAATTCGTTTCGGGGTCTGTTTCTTTTTCGGTTTCAAAAAATTCTATCTGCCCCGTCCTTTTAATTCCCCTCAAAGATATTCTTAAGTCTGAAGCAAAGCAATTAGTCGAAGAACCCGCCGCATCTTTAATAAACATAAATCCGTCCTGATTAAATATTAAATATTAATAAAATTTTATAATGTATGATAATAATTTACGACTTTAAAATTCCGGTAGGCGGAAGAGAAAAGGAAAAATTCAAAAAAGACGAAGAGCTTTTCTCGGAACATTTAAAGAGCAAATTAGAATCCGTTTCAGGATTTTTAAGATCAGGTCGTAATTTCAATTTTGACGTAAAAATCTTGAAGAAATCTGTGGATTTAAGACAAAAAGAGCAAAAAACGGTTTTTAAAGTTTTAATAAAATTGATTTCCTCAGGCGCTGTAGGTTTGAACGATACGGACGAAGCGGTCGATACGGACGATGCATTTCTGGATTTATTAAATAAAGCCGGGGTAAAAGCAAGGAAGGCGAATAATGAGGAAGAAAATTCGTTCTACGGGGAATCGGCATATATTTCAACGCCGACGGAAGCCGAAAAGAAAAACGCCGCAGGGCGAAATGACGCCAAAGTCCTTATAGTCGGAATGGGTCCCGCCGGAATTTTTGCCGCCGCATATTTATTGGATAAAGGCATAAAGCCTATTATAATAGAAAAAGGAAAGCGCGTCGAAGACAGGATAAAAGACGTGGGAAACCTGCTGAACAACGCTAAATTCGATAAAAAAAGCAATGTGGTATTTGGAGAAGGAGGCGCAGGAACGTTTTCGGACGGAAAACTTACGACGAGAAAAAATGACCCCGTCGTTTCTTATGTTTTAAATTTTTTAGTAAAAATGGGGGCGGATGCCGGTATTTTAATAGAGCATAAACCTCACATAGGAAGCGACAATTTAATTTGCATACTGCAGAAAATAAGGAATTATCTTAGCAATAACGGAGCCGAAATTTATTTCGAGGAAGAATTGAAGGATTTAGAGATTAACGAAAACGGGGCGGTATGTTCCGTTAAGACGGATAAAAGAACTTTTAGAACGGATTTCGTTATTTTAGCTTCCGGGTCTAACAGTTACGATACCTATGAATTATTAGAGGCAAAAGGGGTTGTTATGGAAAGAAAGCCTTTTGCGGTAGGTTTTAGGATAGAACATAAAAGGGATTTTACGGACGGTTTATTTTTCAAGGGCAATGTGGGAAAAGCAAGCACAAAACTAAAAGGGGTATATTACAATATATCGTCGAAAAAATACGGCGGATATTCTTTTTGTATGTGTCCCGGAGGCGTCGTTATAAATTCCAGCTCGGACGAAAATCTCCTCTGTATTAACGGTATGAGTTATTCGGGCAGAGATATGGAAAATTCCAACAGCGCAATCGTTGCGGCTGTAAGACCGGAAATGCTGGACGGGATAGACCCGGACAGATATTCCCCGGGAACGGGGGCACTGCAATTCAGAAGAGATTTAGAGCTTAAAGCATACGAGGCGGGGGGCGGAAATTTTGCCGCTCCTTATCAATGGACGCCGGATTATATAAAAGATGTTTATCCAAACATTAAAAATTCATCGTCTTCGGATATGCCTGCGCCTTCGTATAAGCCGTCGGTCAAATATTTTAATCTTTTTAAATTATTGCCTGATTTTTTAAATTTATCGATTGCAGGGTCGCTGACCGAGTTTGAAAGCAAATTTAAAGGATTTGCCGCAAAATCGATTTTAACCGGGTTGGAAACGGGAACTTCGTCTGCCGTAAGAATTAAAAGAAATTCCAATTTTGAATCTATATCGGTTAAAGGTTTATATCCATGCGGGGAGGGTTCGGGATATTCCGGCGGGATAATTACCAGCGCAATAGACGGAATTAGGTGCGCTGATGCCTTAAGGATAATTTTTTAATATAATTTTTGTTGCAATATTAATTGCAAAAATATAAAATTAACAATAAATAAAAATGCGTATAAAACTATTTTAAAAACGGGTGCCTATATGAAATTTTTATCCGGTAACGAATACCAAAAATTAATTAAAGAAATAAGCGAACTTAAAGCAAGGAACAGCGAAATCGAAGTTTCTTCGAGAAAAAAAGATTCCGAAATTTCGTCGATGAAAGAAGACTATAAAAATGAAATTGCAACTTTAAAATCAAAAATAAATTCTCTCGAAGACGATTTACGCAATAAAGAAAATCTTTTGAATTCATGCGCCGGCGATTCGGAGGAACTGCCTAAAGTCAACGAAAAACTTAATCAATTTACGGCAAAATGCAGAGAGTCGAAGGATGGTATTAAAAACTTCATCGATTCTTTGAGCCATATGTATTCGAGTTCTTTTTCGACTCTGGAAAAAACATATAAAGATTCGGTCGAACTTTATAAACTGACTCTTTTTACCGACGAAATTTTAAGCGCTATCGTTTCCATTACCGACCAGATTAATCTGCTTGCGTTAAATGCGGCAATAGAAGCCGCAAGGGCGGGAGAGGCGGGAAGAGGATTCGCCGTGGTAGCCGACGAGGTAAGGAAATTGTCGGAAAAATCCTCAAGCTCAACTAAGGAAATATCCAACGTTCTTTTTGGAATAAGGAAAGTCAGCGCCAAACTTAACGATACTCTCAGAATAGACAGCAAAATAAATGAAGGGCTTATAAAAACTATAAAAAATATAGACAATAAAGTTAACGACATATGTGTATAACGAGAGGGGTATTTTAATTATGATATCAGAAGTTTTATACGAATCGCCGAACCATAAGTTCGTTTATATCGGAAAGGATCCCGATAGACCCGATTATATAATAGATACGAACCAATATTTGCTTATTCACGACAAAGTGGCAACAATAATGGATCCGGGCGGCATAGAAATGTTTTCTTCGGTTTCTTCGGCTTTTGCCGGCGAAGTCAGGATGTCGGACGTAAAATTTATATTTTCTTCCCATCAGGACCCCGATGTTATTTCATCTCTGGCATTATGGCTTTCTATTACCGATTCAAAAATAATTATAGACAGGATATGGTCAACGTTTATTTCCCATTACGGCGCAAGACCGGATAATATGATTATGGTAGAGGATACCGGAATGAAGTTAAACATGACGAAAGATTATGCCTTCGATATCATTCCCGCTCATTATCTTCATTCTCCGGGACATCTAAATCTTTACGACCCTATATCGAAGATACTTTTCACTGGAGATATCGGAGCGGCATTGGTTCCGAGAGAAGAATCGAAGGGTAAGAGGAAGCCTAACGTTTTCGTTCAGGATTTTGACGCTCATATAAAATATATGGAATATTTTCACAAGAGATGGATGCCGTCGAACGAACCCAAGAAGATCTGGATCGACAGAGTGTCAAAATTAGACGTAGAGATTTTAGCGCCGCAACACGGCTTGATTTTTAAAGGAAAGGAAATGGTCGACAAGTTCTTAAACTGGTTCGACGGTTTGAGCGTAGGCTTGTATTCTTAATAATCGCAGGCAATTTATTATTATAAATTGGGAGCCGGATTTAAAGTCCGTCTCCCTTTTTACGTTTTTATAATACGGTATAATGAAATATAATATATAATATATTATATAGATTAATATGATATAAATTTATGGTTTATTCCGCTTTATTAAATAATTATACGGACGATTTCGAGGGTATAGCGCCTGCTATAGAGGCGGTAATCTTTGCTTCTGAAGAACCGGTTTCCATAGAAAGGCTGCTTGAGCTGTTTAATGTTAAAAAAGAGGCTAAAGCTAAAAAAGAAATTATTTTAAAAGCGCTTGAGTTTATAAAAAAGGAGTTTAACGAAAAAGAAAATCACGGCATATATTTATCTATTAACGACAATGGTATAAGCTTTAAAACCAAACCCGAATACTTTGACGTCGTATCCGGAAGCCTAAAAGTCAAACCTTTAAAATTTACCGGACCCCAGCTTGAAACCTTATCCATTATAGCGTATAAACAACCTGTTACAAAAAACGAAATAGATGCAATAAGAGGGTTTGATTCGGGAAGCACGGTAAAATTTTTGCTGGAAAAAAATCTCGTCAAAGTTGCGGGACGAAAAGAAATAGTAGGAAGACCTTTGATTTATAAAACCACCGATTATTTTATTGAGGTTTTTAATCTAAAAAATTTGAACGATTTACCCTCGATTAAAGAAATGGAAGACGTCGTAAAAAATGTAAATTTGGACGAACAAAGCGAAACTGCATTGTTTGAGTAAATTAATTTTTATGATATAATATAGATATAATATAATTGCGGAGGATATATTTATAAATGAATTATTTTAAAACTTTCCTGCTTATGCTGGTTCTTACAGGACTGTTGATTGTAGCAGGGGGAGCTATAGGCGGCGAGCGGGGAATGGTGATAGCCCTGATTTTTGCCGCAGTAATGAACCTCGGAACATACTGGTTTAGCGATAAGGTAGTCTTGTCTATGTATCACGCTACTCCCGTTACTGAGGCAGAATATCCCGAACTTTATTCTATAGTGAGAAATCTCGCCGTAAGAGGAAACATTCCGATGCCGAAAGTTTATATCGTCGAAGAAGATACTCCAAATGCCTTTGCTACCGGCAGAAATCCCCAACATGCCGCCGTATGCGTTACGACGGGAATTATGAAAATTTTAAACGCCAACGAGTTATCCGGGGTAATAGGGCATGAGTTGACCCACGTAAAAAACAGGGATATTCTCATAAGTTCTATAGCGGCTACAGTTGCAGGCGCTATCAGTATGCTTGCATGGATGGCGGAATGGGGAGCTATGTTCGGCGGCTTCGGCGGAAGAAGCGACGACAGAGAAGGAAACATAATAGGCATTATCGCTATGGCTATAATTGCGCCCTTAATCGCAACCTTGATACAGCTTGCAATATCCAGACAGAGAGAATATGCGGCGGATAAGGGCGGGGCAATGCTTAGCGGTAACCCGCTTTATTTAGCAAGCGCATTAAATAAATTAGAAGAAGGAAACGAAGAAGAGCCTATGCAGGCAAATCAAATGACGCATGCCACCGCCCATATGTTCATAGTTAATCCGCTAAGGAGCGGCGCTTTTAAAAGTTTATTCAGCACGCATCCGGCTACCGAAGATAGAATCGCAAAGCTTAAAGAAATGTCTATGGGCGGCATATAACCAAAAATCGTTATTGCAGGATTAAAATAATAATTCAAAATAATATTAAATCTAAAAAAGAAAAGAGGAAAAGTTTTGAAAAAAATTGCGCCATCCATTCTTTCAGGAAATTTATTAAATCTTGATAATGAAATTAAATTATTAGAGGAAGCCGAAGCCGATTTAATACATATTGATATTATGGACGGCATATTCGTTCCAAATATTACGGCGGGATGGGATCTTGTCGAAGCTATAAAATCGCGGACGGGTATTCCTTTAGACGTCCATTTAATGATAGACAGACCGGAAAGATATATAGAGCAGTTTGTTAAAAGCGGCGCCGACATATTGACGGTTCACTTTGAAGGCTCGGTGCATTTACACAGAATGGTCGAAAGAATAAGGGAGCTTGAAGCAAGTCCAGGGATAGCGATAAATCCGGGAACGCCGGTAAATTTTTTAACCGAGATACTTAATTACGTTGATTTAGTTTTAATTATGTCCGTTGATCCCGGTTTCAGCGGACAGGAATTTATTTATTCTTCTTTATTTAAAATAGAAAAATTACGCAAAATTATCAGTCAACGCGAATTAGAAACGCTTATCGAAGTTGACGGCGGCATAAAAGTTATAAATATAGCCGATGTTTCTAATTCAGGTGCGGATATTTTTGTAAGCGGGTCGGGAATATTCAAAACCGATAATTATATGGAAACAATGAATGAAATGCGTGAAAGAATTTAGAAAAAAAATTAATAGGAAATAATTTGTTGTAAAAATTAGCCCGATTGTAATATAATAATTATCTTAATTAATTAAATTTTATCAAATCTTTTAGAAATTCTTCACTTCGGGACGTAGCGCAGCTCGGTAGCGCACTTGCTTCGGGAGCAAGGGGTCGCTGGTTCAAATCCAGTCGTCCCGACCATATTTTAGCGGTTTTCCAGTCTTTATAAAAAATTAATTTTTAAAACTGTGGGTGATTTTGTGGGTATGTTTTGATAAACACAGTCAAAAGATATGCGATATTGCTCCGTTAGCCCCGTCAGCCATAAATGCTTTGCTTTCTTAAGCTCCTGCCTTCGTATGTCTGCGTTTATAAAAGTATACCTTTGATGTAGATTAAAATGCCGGTTTTTAAATTTCTATTGCATGGTTAAGGATTTATATTGAATTTATATCTATTTCGATGTATAATAAAAGTAAGAAATACTTACTTAAAGGGGGTTTAAGAATAATGGAAACTACGAGCGTATCGGTAAAAGGACAGGTCGTCCTGCCTTATAAAATCAGAAAGGCGTTAGGTATTAGACAGAATACCAAACTAATCGTGTTGCAGGACGGGAACAATATCCTTTTAAAACCCATAGAGGAACCGTCCATAGACGAATTTAAAAGGCTTATAGCCTTAGGCGATAAAATTACTCTGGAATCGGGTTTAAAACGCAATGATATCGAAAAAGCCGTAAAAGAGGCAAGGAAAAAACAAAATTGCGCATAGTTTTAGATACCAATGTATTAATATCAGGCATATTCTTTAGGGGCAACGAAAGAAACCTGCTTGAACGCTTGTTCAATAAAGAATTCGAAATTATATGCACGGAGGAAATTTTTGAAGAATATTCGGTCGTTATAAAAAGGCTTGCCGGAAAATACGATAAAAACAATTATAATGAAATTATTAATATAATTGCCAGAAATTGCACATTTATCCAAAATGTTTATAGCAAAAAATATTCAAGGGACCCCGACGACGATAAATTTATAAACTGCGCTATAAGCGGGAAGGCGGATTATCTTGTTTCCGGAGATAAAGATCTGCTGGTATTAAAAAAAATAGCCGGTTTCGAAATAATCACCGCTCTTTACTTTTTAGGACTTTTAAAATAATTTATAAATGATTTTTTTAATTAATGATATATTGTTTTGCTTGTTAGATTAACCAAAATGCACCTCCTTAGGAGTTTTATATCTTAAAGATTGGTGAAGCCTTTCGCTATTATAAAATTTGAAATGATGTTCGGTTATTCCGCAAAAGGTGTTCGATTACGTCGGAATACACAAATACTGATAATTTGGCGTTTAGGCAAAATAAATTTTATGCGGATAATCGAGTAGAGTAGTTAATAAATTAAAGTAAATAAATTACTGAATTAATTTAAATTAGTGGTGCATTTAACCGTGCCGATGTGGTGTATTTTAATATTGCCGGTAACAATTTTATTTGAAGTCGATTTAAATTATTTTATACCGCAAGACTTAAAGAACAAAGAAAATTTCAATGAAAACGCCGAGTTTGAAAAAATGAACCGGATACTAAAAGAATTATATAAAACTAAAAACGCCGATATTATTCTTGCCGCAGAAAACTGCTTAAATTCTCTTCACGCTATATTGAAAAAAAGAAATAAATAAAAATGTTAATACGATGCCTCTACGCAAAACAATGCAAGCAAGCACCGTATTTATAAACCTTATCCACTCGTCCTGCCCCAAGATACTTAAAAGTCCATATTTTATACCCTATGGACTTTTATCAATGTTAGAACATATACGATTTTGTGCGGTCGGCAAATTCCTAAAATTATGCAAAATTTAATAAGGGTCAAAACAGGATAGAATCGAGGGCATTTATAGAGCCATTAAAAGCGGTATATAACGCTTTCTTAAGCATTTTACGTCTTATACGGCGGATTTGAAAGCGGATTTTTTGACTTCTAAAATAAATAATGATATTAATGAAACGGGCAATCAACATATTTCAAAAATATTATTTAAGAAGGGGCAAAAATGGATATTGTAAAACTCGAATCGGTAGAAGATAAGATAATTGAAATAAAAGGCGAAAAAGTTATCCTTGATAGCGATGTTGCATTGCTTTACGGGGTCGAAACCAAGAGGATAAACGAGGCGGTAAAAAACAACACGGATAAATTTCCGGAAGGCTATATAATCGAACTCAACAAAAATGAATGGAACGGATTGAAGTCGAAATTTTCGACTTCAATAAAAGGCGGGAAAGTAAAGCTTCCAGCCGCCTTTACCGAAAAAGGTCTTTACATGCTTGCGACTATCCTGAAAAGCCCTCAGGCGACTAAAACAACCATTGCAATTATAGAAGCCTATGCAAAGATTAAAAACCTATCGAGAGACGTAAAAGCATTAACCATCGTGCAGGATAAAAAGGAACAGAAGGAATTAATGAAGAAAAGCGGCGAGACTATCGCCGAACTGCTCGATGACGCATTGGGAACAACTGATACCGAAACATCCATTGAATTAAATCTTGCCGTCTTAAAATTTAAGCATACGATTAAGAAAAAGAAAAAATAAGCAAGACAGCAAGACAAACAAGACAAAGAGCAAGACGGGGAAATGCAGTATCTATAAGGCTTGTCTTGCTGTCCTGTCTTGCCGTTTTTTAATAAACTTTTTGTAAATTTATTAATTATAATTAATATGCTATAATTTCATTAAAGCAGAATATGTAATAGGACAGATAATAAATTTTTTATGTGAAGGAGATATTTTATGTTGAATAATACTAATAAAATTGGCAATATGACGGTTGAGGATTTAAACCAGCTTATAGAACAGAAATTAATCGAAATTGTAGGCGATCCCGATTCCGGCTTGGAATTAAAAGACAATTTTAAGGAAAAGTTAAAAAAACGCCTTAAATCCTCTTCTAAAAGGGTTTTGCACCAAGAGGTAATTAAAAGGTTTGCATAATGTTGACTTATATATAATCCAGATAGTAAAATAAAGAAATGAACGAGATAATATTTAAAATAGAAGAAGACATAGAATCCGGCTATACCGCAAGGGCGTTAGGCTATTCTATTTTTACGGAAGGCGAAACTATGGAAGAGTTGCGCAATAATATTAAAAACGCCCTGGAATGCCATTTCGAGAACAAATCCGATATTCCCCCTGTCGTAAGGCTCCATCAGGTAAAAGAAGAAGTTTTCGCGTATGCCTAAAATTCCCCGTAATATCTCCGGCAGGGATTTAGCAAAATTATTGTCGAAATACGGCTATAAAAAATACGGGAAAAGTTTCGAAGAGTTCGAAAAAGAAGAATTAAATAATCTTATCGGTATAGCTCCGCCCCTTATACCTCTTATATGTCCAGTTTCCTAAATCCCGCATTTTCCCTGAACTTCACCTCGTCTTCTATCGCTTTGGCAAACGACAACAGCCTGTCTTCCGCCGCCCATGGAGCGATAGCCTGAAGTCCTACGGGAAGAACTCCGCCGTCTTTAGTCGGGTTTTTCATAACGCCGACGGGCATGCTTAAACCGGGCAGATAGGCAAGATTAACGGAAATAGTATAAATATCGGATAAATACATACTTAATGGGTCTCCGGTTTTTTCGCCTATTAAAAACGCGGGTGTTGGCGAAGTCGGACCGATTATAACATCCACTTTAGCAAAAGCGTCTTTATAATCTTTAATAATCAGTTTTCTCACGAGCGACGCTTTTTTGTAGTAAGCGTCGTAATAACCCGCCGAAAGCGCAAAAGTGCCGAGAATTATGCGTCTTTTAACCTCGTTTCCAAATCCGGTTTCCCTCGATTTTCTGTAAAGGGCGTCCAAACTTTGAATCCCGTTTTCTTCCTTATGCCTGTAACCGAACCTGATTCCGTCGTATCTTTCGAGGTTGGAGCTTGCCTCGCTCGTGGCTATTATATAATAGGCGGCTACGGAATATTTAGTATTCGGAAGCGAAACGTCGGTTATAACCGCGCCCATATCTTTTAATAAATTTTTTATATCCGCTATTTTGGCGTTAATTTCCGGGTCTAAACCTTCGGAGAAAAATTCGACCGGAAGCCCGACCCTTAACCCTTTAATTAACGATTTGTCCGCCTTTTTAACTATTCCTGCATAGTCTTTTACCTTAAATCTTCTGGTCGTCTGGTCTTTTTCGTCGAACCCGGTAACCGCGCCAAGCATAATTGCGGCATCCGTTACGTTTTTTGAAAGAACGCCCGCCTGATCTAAAGAAGAACTGAAAGCTATTATGCCGTATCTGGAAATTAAGCCGTAGGTGGGTTTTAATCCTACTATGCCGCAGAGTGCGGCAGGCTGTCTTACCGAACCTCCGGTATCCGTCCCGAAAGAACCGGCGCATAGGTCGGCGGCGACAGCCGCGGCGGAGCCTCCGCTCGAACCGCCCGGGACCCTGTTTAAATCGTAAGGATTTTTAGTAGTATGATAAGCCGAGTTTTCCGTAGAAGAACCCATCGCAAATTCGTCTAAATTTACCTTTCCGAGGAAAACGTAATTATTTTCCTTAAGCCGTTTTACGACCGTAGAATCGTAGGGACTTATAAAATTATCTAATATTTTTGATGCGCAGGTAGTTTTTTTGCCTTTTATCAAAAAAATATCTTTTATGGAGAGAGGGATTCCCGTAAGAGGGGGGACGCCGTTTCCGTTTCCGCCCGAACCGATTATTTTATCGGCAGCCTCGGCATTTTTTAAAGCTTCGTCGAAATCGGTATAAAGATATGCCGAAATTTTAGGGTCTAATTCTTCGATTCTTTTAATATACGAATTTAGAATATCGACGCTTTTTATTTCTCTTTTAGACAGCAAATCGGAAAGTTCCCCGATGGTTAGTTTATATAAACCGTCCATAATTTTCTTTATTACTCCGTTATTTTATTTAAAAAAATTAAATTTATTCTATAATCTGCGGGACAACGAAAAAACCGGCTTCAGAACCGGCGTTTTGGGTTTCAAAACTCGGCGCGTCGCTTTTTACTATGTCGAAATCGTAACTTTCGTCGGTTTTACATTCGTCGATGCGGCAGTCTTTATAAAATTTTTCGTTTAAATCTTCAAATCCAACCAACCTATCGTATTCCAGCTCTCCTTCTATGCTTTCTAAGGGCGAAACGTCCGCCTCTCCTATCATATTAATATATTCCAATATTTTGTTAAGTTCCGCGCCGAAATGCGTAAGGTCTTTTTCGCTTAAATCCAGCTTTGCAAGTTTCATTACGTGGTTTATATCGATTAAATTTTCTTTTTGATTTTCTTTTTTATCGTTATCCGTTTCCATATTTAACTCCGGTTTAATAATATTCGTAAGTATCGATAATCTCTTCAATCAGCTCTTCCGGTATTTCCTTTAAAAACCTCGAAGGCATATTATATTTATATTCCTTACCCGATCTTCTTCTTTTAGACCATGTAAGATAAAGTTTTTCTTTTGCCCTCGTTATGCCGACGTAGCATAGTCTTCTTTCTTCTTCTATGGATAATTCGTTGTCCAAAGACCTTATATGCGGAAACAGATGCTCCTCCAGCCCCGCTATAAACACGACCGGAAACTCAAGACCCTTTGCGCTGTGAAGAGTCATAAGCGATACCTTCGTTATATCGGAGCCGTCTGCCGACGCATCCGGTTCTTCCTTAGTATCGTTAATTGCGCTCTGGTCTAAAAATTCGGTAATATCTTCAAAATCATTAGATGCATTAATTAATTCTTCTATGTTATCCATTCTGTTCGCGTCCAACTCTACGGCTTTCGATACCCCGGCTTTAAGCATGGCTTCGTAGCCGGAAAACTTATATGCGAAATTTATTATGTCGGATAATTTATTGCCGGAACCGTTATAGCTAGAACTATCGCCGGTTTTCGCCTCTTTTTGTTCGTTATATATCGCATTTTCCATTTCCGATTTAATTTTATATATAAGGGCAAAATAATTTGCAATTCCCGAAACATTTGGGTTTATTGATGCTGCGGTAAGATTTGAATAACCCGAAACGTCGAAATTTAAAGCAGGTATCTGTTTTTCCGTGTCTTTAAGCCCCCTGATAGAAGAAAACAATCCGTTTTGCAAAGCCGTTAAAATATCCACGCCGTTATTAAAAGCTATATCCTGCATAGTTTTTATAGTCTTTTCGCCCGCACCGGTAGGAACGCACTGAATACTTCTTTCAAAGCTCACTGCATCTTTAGGATTCACTGCAAATCTTAAAAAAGACAGAATGTCCTTGATTTCTTTCCTCTGATAAAATTTTAACCCGCCGTATATGTTGTATCTAATGCTTTCCTTTATCAGTCTGTCTTCTATGACCCTCGACTGTGAATTTGCCCTGTAAAGTATCGCTATGTCTTTATTGGAATATCCGTCTTCCCTGATAAGCCGCCTTATTTCTTTGGCTATATAATAGCTTTCCGAAAAATCGTTGTTTGCCTGATAAACGGTTATTTGACTCCCCCCGCTTTTTTTATCGGTTTTAAGCGTTTTATCCTTCCTCATCTTATTGCCTCTGACAAGAGCGGAAGCGGCATTAAGAATATTTTTAGTTGAACGGTAATTTCTCTCTAATTTTATTACGGTGCAACCATGATAAGTTTTTTCGAAACTTAAAATGTTGTCTATCGTGGCGCCTCTGAAACTGTAAATAGACTGATCGTCGTCTCCTACCACGCATATATTTTTGTGCTTTTCCGCAAGAATTTTAATTAATTTATCCTGAATATAGTTGGTATCCTGAAATTCGTCCACCATAATATATTTATATTGATTTGAATATTTTTCAAGAACCGGCGGATTGTTTTGAAAAAGCTTGACGGCGTTAAATAAAAGGTCGTTAAAATCCATTGCGTTACTTTCTTTAAGTCTTTTTGAATATTCTAAATATATGACGGCGTAATCTTTCTCCCATGCCTTTACCGTTCCAAAGGATTCGTCGGCATTTATGGCAGAATTTTTATTCTTTTCGATAAAATATTTTGCCTTGGAAGGGGTAATGATTTTTTCGTTCAGGTTAAGGGATTTAATAACTTTTGTAACTATTTTTGAAGAATCGTCATCGTCGAAAACTACGAAAGACCTCTCGTAGCCTATTAAGTCGGCATGTCTGCGCAAAAGTTTAAGGCAGAAAGAATGAAAGGTAGAAAATTCCGGCAGTCCATATCCGCTTTCGTAGCCGAAATCGGAAGTATCTCCGTCTAATCGGTTTAAGTTATCCAGCGCTCTTTTTATTCTTTCCTTCATTTCCCGCGCCGCTTTGTTGGTAAACGTAACGCCGAGAATATTATACGGTCTTGCTTTGCCCGTTTTAATAAGGTGAACGGCGCGCAAGGTTATAACCCTCGTCTTGCCCGAACCCGCTCCGGCAAGTATTAATAAAGGACCGTCTTCATGAAGAACGGCTTTGAGCTGTTCTTCGTTTAAACCTTTAAGATATTCGGCATCGTTGTTAGAATTAATCTTTTTTAGCTTCCGGGAATTTTCCAAAATTTTATTTTCACAAGAAATTTAACTTTAATATAATGAATTATAGCTATTTTACTCTACCGTTACGCTTTTTGCAAGATTGCGGGGCTGGTCTATATCCGTGCCTTTTAGCGCCGCTATGTGATAAGCCAGAAGCTGAAGAGGGATAGTATAAAGTATAGGGCTTATAACTTCGGACGTTTCGGGTATTTTTATTAAATCCGAAATGCCGTCTATTTCAGGCTCATAGTCGGAAACGGTAATGATCCTGCCGCCTCTTGCCTTTATTTCTTCTATGTTCGATATTGTTTTCGGCGCAAGAGTATTATTCGACAAAAGAAACAATACCGGCATATTTTCGTCAACGAGAGCAATAGGACCGTGCTTCATTTCTCCGGCTGGATAACCTTCGGCATGGATATACGAAATTTCTTTTAATTTTAAAGCTCCTTCAAGGGCTATAGGATATAATATTCCTCTTCCTAGGTATAAAAAATCAGAGTTTTTATAATATTTTTTTGCAATTTCTTTAATCATTTCGTCCATAAATAGGATCTGCTCGACTTTTTTAGGCAGTTCTATTATGTCTTTAAAAATTTTTCGTCCGTCGGCTCCTTTTGCCTTAGGAACGAAACCTTTAATTTCCCTGATATATAAAGCAAGAAGTAGACCGCACATAATCTGTGTAGTAAACGCCTTTGTGGAAGCCACGCCTATTTCGGGACCGGCATGCGTGTATATGACGCCTTTATTAGACATAGTCGTTATTTGAGAACCGGGGACATTGGTAATTGAAAGTATGCCTGCATTTTCGGCTTTTGCAAGTTCAAGCGCGCTGTTAGTGTCGGCGGTTTCCCCCGACTGCGAAATACCTATAAATATATCGTCTTTTGCTATGGGAAAGTTTTCGTACCTGAATTCCGAACCGTATTCGACTATTACCGGCATACCGCAAATCGTTTCAGTCATATATTTAACGGCAAGACCCGCGTAATAAGAAGAACCGCAGGCGGTAATAACTATTCGGGACGCTTTTTCTATATCTTTTTTTGTAAGTTTTAAATCTTCGAGTAAAATTTTAAACTCCGAAAAAGAATCGTCCGCGCCGACAATTGCAAGCGAAGTTTTATTGCCGTTTGTATTGCCGCCGTTTACAGGCATTATCCTTGATGAAAACGAGTCCAAAAGACAGGACGGCTGTTCAAATATTTCCTTTTGCATAAAATGGGAAAATCCGGTTTTTACGGACTTTGACGCATCCCAGTCTATTTTTGTAACGGTTTGAGCGACTTTTTTACCTTTAAAATTGGTCAATTCCAACGTTCCATTGCGGAAATAAGCTATTTCGGAATTTTTTAAATATATCACCTCGTCGGAATATTCTATTAGGGGAGAAACATCGCTTGCAAAATAAATTTCGCCGCCTTTATGAACCGCAACCAAGGGAGGCCCGTATTTTACCGCGGCAACGCTTTTTTCGGGAGCATATAACGCTAGAAATGCAAAAGCGCCGGAAAGTTCCTTTGCCGCAATCTTTACTGCTTCAAAGAAAGATTTGCCCCCGCTAATATTATCTTCGATTAAATGAGCGATAACTTCCGAATCGGTAGGGGTAATAAATTTATGCCCTTTCTTTATGAGCCTGTTTTTTAAAAAGACGTAATTTTCTATTATTCCATTATGTACTATAGCGATATTGCCGGAACAGTCTGAATGAGGATGGGCGTTGTCGTCCGTAGGCTTTCCGTGCGTAGCCCACCTGATGTGTCCAATGGCGATATTAGATTTTACCGGATTGATACAGCTGAATTCGTTCGAGAGATTAACAAGTTTTCCTGATTTTTTAATAGATTTTATCTTCTTTTCGCTTTCGTCGTAATAAGCGATGCCGGAAGAATCGTATCCTCTGTATTCAAGGCTTTTCAGTCCGTTTAAAACTATATCGACTGAGCTTTTTTTGCTTGAACCGCCGGAAAATCCCTCCGAATATCCAAAAATACCGCACATTATTAATTATCTCCTTTGTTCCCTTTTTTAACTTTCATTTTTTTTAACGCCCAACCTTCGATATTCCGTTGAGGCGTTCTGGATATTGCCAGCGCGCCTTCCGGGACGTCTTTGGTTACGGTAGTTCCCGACCCTACGTACGAATTTTTTCCTACCTTGACGGGAGCGACGAGCTGTGAATCCGAACCGATAAAACACCCGTCTTCTATTATAGTCTTATATTTCTTTTCTCCGTCATAGTTGCACGTTATAACGCCTGCGCCTATATTAACGCCGTCTCCGATGATAGCGTCGCCTATGTAGCTTAAATGAGATGCTTTTGTATTTCTGCCGATAAAAGATTTTTTAACTTCGACGAAATTGCCTATTCGGCTGCCTTCGGCTAAAAAGGTTTCTGGTCTTAATCTTGCAAAAGGTCCAACCTGAACGTCATCCATTACGATAGAGTTTTCAATAACGCTGTAGCTTTTTATTTTTGCATTATTTAATATAGAAGAATCTTTAATAACGCATCCGTTTTCAATTATGACGTCCTTAAATATTAAAGTTTTACCGGATATAAAAACGCCGGGATATATAACGGAACCTTCGCCTACTTTAACGTTATAACCTATATAAACATTATCGTCCGATATAAAATTTACGCCGTTTATCATTAAATCTTTAATTAATCTTTTCTGCAATATTTTTTGCGCATTAAAAAGGTCAAGTTTAGAATTAACTCCGGCAAACTCTTCGCAGCCGCACGATTTATAGCAGGCGGTTTTTAACCCTGCTTCATAAAAAATATTTACTATATCGGTAAAATAATATTCTTTTTTTCTATTGCCGGGTTGAATATTTTTTATAAATTTTCTTAACAGGTTCAGCTTGACTATATAAACGCCTGAATTAATTTCCTTTATTAAGGCGGTTTCCGGCGGATAATCGCAAAGTTCTTTTTCTTCTATTATTCTTTTTGGGCATTCTTTTTCATCCCGCAAAATTCTGCCGTAAGAATAAGGATTTTCGGCTTCCACCGACAAAACCGTCAAATCATTGCCGTTTTCTAAATGAAATTTTATAGTTTCTACAAAAGTTTCCGGTTTTATCAAAGGCATATCGCAGGGTAAAATTATTATGTCGGTTTCTTCGGCGCCTTTAGGAAACATATCAAGAGCTTTTTTGACGGCGTCGCCGGTGCCGAGATATTTATCCTGCACGCAGAAATCTAAAGACAATCCTTTCTTTTTAAATCTTTTTTCTTTTAAAAGGTAATTTTTAACAAGTTCTCCTTTATGTCCTATTACCGTGCCTATTTTATCCAATAAAATTTTGCTTTTATTTATTCCTCTCCGAGCGTTAAATTCCTTTCTTGCTTCTATTAACGATTTAATCGTATAAAATATTAGCGGATTTTCCAATAAACTTGAAAGGGCTTTCGGGTTCTCGGATTTCATCCTCGTTCCCAGACCGCCCGCAAGGATAACCGCTCCTATATTTGTTGGTTTTTTGTTGGATTTTCTCATATTAATAACTATATATTATAATATAAAATTAAAAATATATCAGCCGTCGTTTCTGTGCCTAAAAACGTCAAGGAGCGTCGAATAGCCGTAAGTCGTTTTTATCGGAAATGCGACCGAAAGAAATACCGTAAATGCGGAAATAGCAAGACCGGCGATAAGCATATAGACGTTTTTGTACCCGATAAATATCAGGGCGGATATTATTCCTATGAAACCGCCTATTACCGCGGCTATAAGCCTTTTTATGACGTGTATTAAAAAATTTTCCAACCCGGATATATTAGTCGGGTGAATTTTTACCCTGAAATCTTCGGAATATGCCACATGCATAAGTCTTCTGGTGTCGTTAATAAATTCTTTGAACTGATTAAACCCGTTTTTTATTAAATTTATCGGGGAAAAGCCTTTTCCCAATTCTGTCTGTTTTATATATCTTTTTGCAACCGGAATTATATCTTTAACGAGGTTGTAAGATGGATTATATGCGGTGCCTATACCTTCCAGAAGCGCGGCCGTTTTAAATATATATACAAGGTTCTGAGGAAGCTCAAAAGGAAATGCGTAAAAACTTTTCATAATTTCGGTAATTATAACCTGTATTTTTTTGCTTGAAATATCTTTCTGGCTTAAAACCTTATATAATTTTCCCGCCATATTTTCCAAAAGCTGACGGGAAACCTCTTTGTTAATTATTCCAAGGGCGTAATAAGCGTCTATTATTCCAGGGATATCCTCTTTTATGCCTGCAAGAACGGCCTTAATAAGATTTTGCTTTGTATCTTCCAATATATGAATAACGAGCCCAAAATCAAGCATTATAATTTTCCCTCCCCCGCTTACCAGAATATTCCCGGGATGAGGGTCGGCATGAACGATTCCGCTGACTAAAGCCTGATAAATATAAAATTCTATAAGTTTATCTATAATTTTTTTAGGGTCTAAGCCCATTTCTTTTATTTGTATAAAATTAGTAATCTTAATTCCTTTATAAAAATCCATAACCAAAATATTTTTTGAGGTCAATTCGGAATATATTTTAGGAATTACGATAAAGTCGAGTTCTTTTGCAATCTTTCTAAATTCCTTTATATTTTTAGATTCGTGTATTAAATCCATTTCCTCGTAAATAGTAACGCTGAACTCTCTTAAAACTACGAAGATAGATTGAATGGATTTATTCTGAGGGAAAAAAAATTTTAACAGGTTTAAAACGCTTCTTAATGTTCTTATATCTATGGCTACGTTTTTTTCGATGTCGGGTCTGATTGCCTTGACGATAACGTCTTTGCCTTTATAAACGGCTCTGTAAACTTGAGCGACCGAGGCGGCGGCTAAAGGTTCTTCGGTAAATTTTTCGAAAATACCGTCTATGCTTTTGCCTAAATCTTTTTCAATGATAGGTTTAATTTTTGAAAACGAAACGGGAGGAACTTCATCCTGCAATGTGGAAAGGGCTTCTAAATAAGCCGCCGGTAAAAAATCGGCTCTTGTAGAAATAACCTGCGCCAATTTTATAAAAGTCGGCCCTAATGCCGCGATTATTTGAGTCAGCCGGCGAGCAGACTTAGAGTGGTATTTTTCGCTCAAAGTCCGCCTGGCTCCGAAAATCACAAACCTTTTTTGGGTAAAAAGTATAAATAAAATAAACGGCAGTGCTTTAAAAAATATAAAAAGATTTCTTTTTATCAATAGTAATTGCCGGTTGAAATTATAGTTACGGTATCCGCGCCGGAATTAATGACGAAACAATAATGACCGTCCGGCGAAATTCTGACGGCAGACGGATAACTGCCGACTTTAATAGTTTTAACGACTTCGGCTTTAGCAACGTCTATAATGCTTAAAGTAGCGCCCTGCGTATTTATTACGTAAAGATATCTTCCGTCGGGAGTAACCGCGGCGGCAGTAGGACCCTTGCCTGTATAAACGGTAGCTACTTTACCAAAAGGCTGAGACACGTAGCTTGAGGACGGAACATATGCCGGAGCGTATCCATTCGGCGTTATTTGGGGCGGAATTGTTTGGGGGGTAGCGGGAGAAACCTGTACCGGAGAAGTAACCGCCGTAGCAGGCGTCGTTCCTACTACCACCGGAGAAACCGGAGCAATACTGGCATATGAGGCGTTTGTCCTTTTAATCCTTATGAAAGCGGCGCTAGATGCCGAAGTTACCGTTACGAGAGCAACGCTTCCGTCCGGAGAAACGGCAACGTTTATAGGACCTGCCGGTAAATTTATCGTCTTTATATGATTAAAATGCACGGCATTATAAATAGACAGCGCCATATTTTGATAATTCACCACAAAAAGCATCATTCCGTCCGGAGTTAAACCTAAAGAAGACGGATCGGATAAAGTTTTAAATTTTCTAACAAGAGCAAAATCTTTCTCGTTATAAACATATATTTTGTTTCCTTTGCCGGAAGATACGTAAATATAGCGAACCGGAGCAGAATCAGGAGAAAATGCGACAGAAGTAGGATTTTTACCGGTATGTATATTTCTTATAACGGAAAAAGTGGCTGCGTTAATTACGGAAACAGATGAACCTCCGGCATTTGCTACGATAATTATTTTCCCGTTAGGAGATATGGCAATTCCCTGCGGTTTTTTTCCGACCATTATTCTTTTAATTACGGCATTTTGCATAGTATTAATTACATCGACTTCGTTGTTATGGATATTGGTAACAAAAGCATACCTCGAATCCGATGAAAAAACAACGTTTACAGGACTGCCGCCGGTGTTTATATTAAGAGCTTTGGTAAGAGTAGACATATTTAAGAGGCTGACGTTTCCGGAAGCGGTATTGCATACGTAAGCAAAGGTCAAAGAAGGCGCTATGGCAACCCCCGTAGGATGAGACCCGACTTTAATGGATGCCACCGTGCCTTTGGTAGCCATGCTCACTACCGAAACCGTATCATTATCGGAATTAGAAACAAGGGCATAATTGCCGTTAGGAGAAAAAGCTACGCCGAAAGGAAAACTACCCACGGGAATATTTCTTGTAAGCCTCGGGACAAGCAATGCATATGCCTGCGAAAATATACCGGATATAATTAAAAAGGAAATAAAAAACGCAATGAAAATTCCTAATCCTCTGAACCTCCTGCCATTAAAATCTACAAAATTTTTTAACTTTGACATAATGCACCCGTTTATTAAATGTTTAAATTATTTTACTTTTTAATCAATTCTTTGAATTCATCCTCGTTAATTATATTTAGTTTCAGCTTGACGGCTTTGTTATATTTAGAACCGGGTTCGCCTCCAACTACGACGTAATCTAATTTCTTTTTAACGGTTTTTTCTACGATGCCGCCCATTTCTCGGACAATATTTTCCGCCTCGTCTCTGGTGAAATCTTTAAGCCCTCCCGTAAAAATAAAACTTTTGCCGGCGATTTTGCTGTTTTTTAAATACGCGGACGCATTTATTATATATGGAGAAACTCCTGCTTTAAAAAGTCTTTCTATAACGGAGATATTTGAATTAAGCCTGAAAAAGTTAAAAATGGATTTTCCTATTTCCTCTCCGATGCCGAATTTAGAAGAAAGTTCATCTAAATCGGCATTTTTAATGCCGTCTATGCCGCCAAAATATTGGACGAGCAAATCCGCAATATGTTCTCCGACGTGTCTTATTCCAAGCGCATAAATAAATCTATCATATGCTATTTTTTTAGATTTTTCAATAGAATTAAAAAGATTTTCTTCGGATTTTTCCCCAAAACCTTCTAAAGCGCTTAAACTGCCCTTCTTTAAATAATAAATATCTGCAACATTTTTTATTAATCCGTTTTCTACCAGTTTATCGACTATTTTTTCGCCGAGCCCTTCTATGTCCATAGCCCTCTTGGATGCAAAATGAACTATTGCTCCCTTTATCTGGCATGGGCAGGAAAGTTCGTTCATACATCTGTGGGCGGCGCCGTCTATTACTACCGGAGAACCGCAACAAGGACATAGAGACGGCAGTTTAAAAGTTCCACCCTTGCCGCCCTTAGAAATTACTTTGACTACTTCGGGAATAACGTCGCCTGACCTTTCGACAAGCACTTTGTCGCCTATATTTATATTTTTTTTGTCTATCTCGTCCTGATTATGAAGCGTCGCCCTTTTAACGACTACTCCCCCAATATTTACCGGATTTAAAATTGCAACGGGCGTTAATATTCCGGTCCTGCCTACCGAAACTTCTATGCCGGTTATTTCCGATACTTCCTGCTTTGCAGAAAACTTGTAAGCGGTCGCCCACCGCGGACTCTTTGATATCTCGCCGAGCCTTTCCTGAAGTTTCAGGTCGTTTACCTTTATAACTATGCCGTCTATTTCAAACGGCAGGGATTCTCTTTTTTTTGCTATGTCGTCAAAAAAATCTATTGCGCCCGATATGCCTTTAACGACCGTAATATTTTTGTTTACATTTATTCCGGCGCTTCTTAAAAAGTCCATCATTTCAAACTGAGTTTTAAACTCGACCTCTTTTGAATAATCGCCCGTTCCGTAAGCAAACATTACAAGATTGCGCTTAGAAGTAATTTCCGGATCAAGTTGTCTTATACTGCCGGAAGCGGCGTTTCTGGGATTGGCAAAAAGGCTTAAGCCTTCCTCGAGTCTTTCTTCGTTAAGTTTCTTGAAACCTTTTTTATCCATTAAAACCTCGCCCCGCACTTCAATATAGCTTATATTTTTTTGCAGTTTTAACGGTATGGTATTTATAGTTCTTAAATTTGCAGTTACGTTTTCTCCCGTTACGCCGTCACCCCTTGTCGAACCTTGAACAAAAATACCGTCTTTATATATAAGTTCTATGGCCAGCCCGTCGAACTTAAGTTCACACTCGTATTCAATTTCTTCTGCGGCGGCGTCCCCCAAAAATCTTTTAACTTTTGCGTCAAACTCTATCACTTCATTACGGGAATAGGTATTATCCAATGAAAGCATCGGAACATTGTGCTTAACCTGTTCAAATTTCTCGCTTACGGCTCCGCCGACCCTTTTTGAAGGAGAATCTGCCCTGACATATTGGGGATAAGCGGCTTCGAGCACCGACAGTTCCTTTGCTAATTTATCGAACTCAAAATCGGAAATAACGGGGTCTTCCAGCATATAATAGCGGTAATTATGGTAGTTTAACGCATCGGTCAGCTCATCTATTCTTTTTTTGATATAGGGGACGGACTTAAGTCCGTCCCCCTTTTTTGAATCTTCCTTCATATCTTTATTTTATTTATTCTTTTATTTATATAGCGAATTATAGACGTAATAATTAGCAAGAACTCTTTTTACGTAATTTCTTGTCTGATTAAACGGGATAAGCTCGATAAACAGGGGCATTTCATAATTTTTTAACAAATTATTCTTCCAATATGCAACGGCTCCGGGACCTGCGTTATAAGATGCGATTGCAAGATACTTCCTATTATAGAATTGATTTAATAACGTTTTTAAATAATACGAACCGAAGCTTATATTTATATTTTTTCTATAAAGCATAGAAGGATTAAAGTTATAGCATCCAGTCCGTCTTGCAATATAATAACCGGTCGAAGGTATTATCTGCATCAGCCCTATAGCGCTTGCGCTCGAATAACATACGGGATTATAAAGGCTTTCCTGCCTCATTACCCCATATATCAAGTTTACCGGAATACTATAACGGGACGAATATTTTTCAACATAGGCGTAATAAGGACGCGGATAAAGAATTTTCAGAAACCCCCCGTCTAAAAGCAAAGATTTATACCTATAATTATAAATCAAATTTGAAGTTAAATTAACCGCCGCTCCGTAATCCCTATTTTTATAAAGCATATATGCAAAAAAGACGCTTATCTTTTTATTTTTAATATTTTTAATAAGAGGATATATTCTTTGCATTTCGATGTTTGAAAGGGAATATAATTTTAAATTTAAAAAAGCTTTAAATCTTTTGAAAGTTAAATATAAATAAGGGTCTGTTTCCAGCATTTTTTTGAATACCCCCGAATATTTATAATTAATATTATAGCCGCCTTTACCGGAATAATTATCTATATAACCGACATTTTTATTTTTTACATATTTTCTACTTACCCCGTCTATCTTATTTATCATAATCGAGGACATTACGCCGTAATAAGAATATCTAAGAAGCCTTGAGCCTTTTATTATATTAAAATAAAAAGAAGCTCTGCTTTTATACCCCAGTTTTTCTAAAGTAACCCCGTACCAGAAAAGAAATTTTGCGTTACCCGTATTAACTTTATCGTTCACCGCCAAAAAAGATTTAAGGCTGTTTGCGGCAGATACCGTTTTTCCGCTTGTTAAATCTTTTAGCGCCTCGCTCCATACGATTGCTTTGTATATTCTCATAGTATTTTCTGATAAAAATCCGTAATGATCGGCTATGTTACCGATAAGGAACATAGTTTCTTTCAGGTTATGCAAAATATAATAATAGTAACGCACTTTAAGATTTAAAATCCTTAATCTACGAACTCCGAAATATCGGTAGCAGTTCCCTGCTTTAACTTTGTTTAAGCATATATCGGCTTTTTTTAAAAAAGCAGGATTTTTAAGTTTCATTAGGTCTTTTAAAATTATAAATCTCGCCTCTCTGCCCTCTTTGCTTGTCCCTGAAATATTTTTTAAAAGCTCAAGGGATTTATCATAGTTGGAATCATAATATAAATCGATTCCCCGTTTGATTTTTTCAGGTTCGCTCAAGGCGGTTTCCTTGAAATTAATATTATGGATTTTGGAAAAATAAGGGTAGTCTATATAGAGTTGCAGTAAATAGCGCTCTGCAAGCTTGTGATTTTTCAGTTTCAGATACGCCTTATATATTTTAAACATAGCGTAAGAACGGACGGTCGATTTTTTGGAATGTTCGACTATGTAGCGCAGATGAGATATTTCCGGATAATAACCGCCGATTTTCTCTTCGGAAAGCGCAAGATAAAATACGGCGTTTTTATAGAAAACAAATTTTGGATATGAATTTGCGAGCTTTAAAAAAACATAATCGGCTCTACGGTATTCTTTAAGCTTAAATAAGGATAACCCTTGATAATAAAGGGCATAATTCCTCAGCAGTCTGCCTTTTAACGCATAAAGCCAGAATTGCCCAGCCGAAGGTTCATATCTGCCGCGCATATAATTATCGTAGGCTTTTTTAAAAATAACTTCGTTTCCGAAGTTTAAATAAGGATAAGCATTTTTGCTTAAAAAATTAACTGAAGGATGAGTTGAAGAATAAGAATAAGATACCCTGATGTTTAAATTACATAAAACAAGACCGGCAGCGAGAATAACGGTTAAAAAAATCTTGCGCATATTAATAAATTATTAAATTTTATAATCAAAATCGAAATATCCCGTAAAAACTTCTTCCGCGGGTCCAACCATATAAACGCCTTCGTTTAACTCTCCCGATATTTTTAGCGTCCCCCCGTATAAATTTACGTTAAGACCGTTTTCCTTAATTTTTCCGGTCTTTCTCATAATGGAATATACGGCGCATGCCCCCGTTCCGCATGCCAGAGTTTCGCCGGAACCTCTTTCCCAAGTCCTTACAAGCACATTTTTATCGTCCACCGTTTGAACGAATTCGACGTTTATTCTTTTAGGAAACATTTTATTATTTTCGATTAATGAACCGTAGCAATGCACGTCGAAATTTTTAACGTCTTCGACGAATACCGCGCAATGCGGGTTTCCCATGGAAACGCACGATATTTCAAATTCTTTTCCTCCAGCGTCTATTTTTTCGCTAATAATTTCCGGTTTTTCAAAAATTGCGGGAACTTTTTCGGTTTTAAATTCCGGAAGCCCCATAAATACTCCAGCTTCTTTTACAGTCCCCGTCCCCTCGTTTAAAAATACTTCTACGGTCTTTATTCCCGCAAGAGTTTCTATGTTTATAATTTTTTTATCCGTAAGATGTCGGTCATATACATACTTCGCAAAGCATCTTATACCGTTTCCGCACATTTCTCCTTCGGAACCGTCGGCGTTAAACATACGCATACGAAAATCGGCTTCGCCGCCGCGGGAAGGCGGCAAAATTATTATAATGCCGTCCGACCCTGCTCCGAAATGCCTGTCGCTGATTTTCACGGCAAGCTCATTATAAAAATCCGTATCGTCCGAAACGCAGGCAGGCAAATCGTTTATTGCGTCTAAATAAAGATAGTCGTTCCCGGCGCCTTGAAGTTTCGTAAATTTTATATTCATGATTTTTATTTTATTTGTTTAATTGATTTAATAGCCGTTATGTTCTTTTAATATTTTTTTCAACGAAGTATTTCCCGTCGAAGTAAAACTGTGGCTTATTACTATTCCGTTCTTTATGACGACTTTGAGTTTCTGTTTATATTTTCTGGTGGACGTAGTTAGTATTTCGTTTCCCAGATGCACGTATTTTTTGTATTTAAATCTATACTTATAAGTAACCGTACCCGGCGTTAACGGATTTTTTTCTATAGAATAAGGCGGACCGAACATAGAAACGATTTGCGCTTCGGTGGTAGCCCCGTTTATTATTTTACCGACGTTTGCAGACATAATAGGCTTGCCCTGCATATTACGCGTCGTGGCGCATCCGGTTAATAAAACGCCTGAAATAAAAATAATCGAAAAAAATATAATGATCTTTTTCATAATAGTTATTGCCCCTTAAGTTAAATTTTCCTAAAAAATTATTATACCAATGTTTGCAGAAAAATGAAACTTTTACTGCCCCTTATCAGCAGAATATCTGGGATCTAACGCATTTCTCACGGCTTCCCCTATAAGATTAAAGCTAAGCACGGTCAGCAATATGGCTATTCCGGGGAAAAGAGTAAGCCACCATGCCACCATTATATAAGTTTTTCCCCTCGACAACATTCCTCCCCAGCTTGCCGTCGGCGGCATTATGCCTATTCCGAGAAAGGCGAGCGACGCCTGTATAAGAATTGCGCCCGCCACCCCGAGCGTCGCCGAAACTAAAATAGGCGCAATAGTATTAGGCAAAATTTCAAAAAACATAATATACGAATCGGATGCTCCCGCCGCTTTTGCCGCAAGAACATAGTCTTTTTCCCTATTCTGCGTAAATTCCGCCCTTATAATCCTCGATATTCCCATCCACGAAGTCAAACCTATAATTATCATTATATTAATAATAGACGGCTTCAGTATCGCGCTTATCGCAAGAATCAAGAAAAAAGAAGGGAATGTGAGCATAATGTCCACGAATCTCATTAAGATGCTGTCCGTTACGCCTCCGTAATAGCCCGCATAAGCTCCGATAGGAATTCCGATTAGCAAAGAGAGCGAAACTGCGATAAAACCTACTTCTATCGAAATCCTGCCGCCGTAAATAAGCCTCGACAGGATGTCCCTTCCGAGCTGGTCTGTTCCAAGCAGATGAACCGGATTAGGCGGCTGTAAAATTGCGTTTACGTCGATTTTATCGGGATTATAGGGAGCTATATACGGCGCAAAAATAGCCGTAATTATAATAAGAAGTATAAAAATCAAAGAAATCAGGGCAAGTTTATTTTTTTTAAAGGCATTGATAATTTCATTCATAAATTCAAGATATAAAATTTTAATATTAATTCAAGGATATTATAATATATAATATATTTTTATAAAATAAAAAAGGCGCCTTAATATGGGAATATATATAGCCAAAAGAATTTTATTTATGATACCTATTTTAATAGGCATCACGTTAATATCTTTTTTTGTTATTCATCTTGCCCCGGGAAACCCCCTGACGGAACAATTAGGTTTAAATCCAAGAGTATCGGCTTCTTCGAGACTTATGCTCACAAGGCTGTACGGCTTGAACAAACCGCTTTTAACGCAGTATTTCGACTGGCTTAAAAGAATAGTCACGCTCGACTTCGGCGTTTCGTTTACCGCAAATCATGAGCCGGTAATAACGGAAATTAGAAGAACTATAGGCATCACGATTCTTATCAATTCTTTTGCCCTGATATTCATATTTTTATTTTCCGTTCCGCTTGGGGTGCTGTCGGCGGTAAAACACGATTCTCTTTTCGATAAAGTTACTACGGTTTTGGTATTTATAGGATTTGCGGCGCCTTCTTTCTGGGTCGCCCTCCTGCTTATTATATTTTTTGGAATAGACTTGCACATTTTACCTATCGGCGGAATAACTTCCATAGGCTATAATTTTCTTTCGCCGCAGGGAAAAATAATCGATATTGCCAAACATCTTATAATGCCGGTGTTCGTCGCCGGATTTGGCGGAATCGCCGGTCTTTCGAGGTATTTAAAGGGCAATATGCTCGAAGTTTACAGACAGGATTATATTATCACCGCAAGGGCAAAAGGATTAAAAGAGCGGACGGTCATTTATAAACATGCAATGAAAAATGCTTTGATACCTTTTATAACTATACTGGGCTTAAGCGTTCCGGGTCTTATCGGCGGAAGCGTAATAATAGAAACTATATTCGACATAAACGGAATGGGAAGACTTTTTTATCAGAGCGTCCTTGCCCGCGACTATCCGACTATTATGGGAATATTGGTAATAGGCGCGGCGCTTACCCTTATCGGCAACCTTTTAGCCGATATAGCTTATGCAATGGTAGATCCCCGGTTAAGAAAGTAAACCGGATGCGCCGCCGTTTCCCTCATTTTTATTTAAATCCTTTCCTATAAACATATAGACCGTCGGAACTATAAATATGGTCAGGAACGTGCCTATTCCAAGTCCCGCCGCTATAACTAAACCTATATCGAACCTGCTGACGGCTCCGGCTCCGGTAGCGATTAAAAGAGGCACGACGCCGAAAACCATTGCGGCGGTGGTCATAAGTATCGGTCTGAGCCTTATCGCTGAGGCCTGCTCTATAGCCGAGCGTTTATCTAAACCTTCTTTCTGTAAATCATTTGCAAACTTAGTAATAAGTATTCCATGCTTGCTGACAAGCCCGATAAGCGTAACAAGCCCCACTTCGGTATAAATATTAATAGTCGCAAAACCAAGGCTTAAAAATATCAATGCTCCGGTTAGCGACATAGGAACGCTTATGAGAATAATAACAGGGTCTATGAAACTGTCGAACAGGGCGGCAAGAATAAGATATATAATTATCAGCGAGAAGAAAAAAGTTACTATCATAGCCGAACCTTCCTCAACGTACTGGCGGGACTGTCCGGCAAAATTATATGAAAACCCTTTAGGAAATATGTTCTTCGAAGTATTTTCGAGATAACTTAACGCCTGACCGATGGTTACGCCGGGCTTGGCAACGGCGGATACCGTAACGGAATTTAACTGGTTAAACTGATTTAAGGATTCCGGCACGACTACGGTTTTAATCTTTATAAAGCTTGACAGCGGAACCATATTTCCGTTTGAAGCCTGAATATAATAGTTTTTCAACATATTCGGAGTAAATCTGTATTTCTGCAAAACCTGAGGTATGACTTTGTAGCTGTAACCGTTCAATTCAAACCAATTGACGTAATTTTCGCTGAGCATGGTCGAAAGAGTGTTTCCTATTTCCTGCATATTTACTCCCATGCTCTGAGCTTTATTCTTGTTTATGGAAATTTTTAACTGCGGCTCATCGTATTTGAGATCGCTGTCCATATATAAAAACAAGCCGCTCTGCATTGCTTTTCCCATAAGGCTGTCGGTTACGCTCCTTAATTCGGCATAATTCGACGTCGAGTTAACGACAAACTCTACCGGCAGACCCTGCGAACCGGGCAGGCTCGGCAGGGCAAACGCAACTAATTTTAATCCCGTTACCGAATTTAATTTCTGCTGGAGAACCGGCGTTAACTGCATCTGCGTTTTTTTTCTCTCGTCCCACGGTTTAAGTATTAAACCGGATATGAGGCTGTTATTTCCCGAAACCCCAAGCGCCATAAAATACCTGTCCATTTCGGGAATAGAATAATATATGCCGCTCATCTGTTTTGCATAAACGTTAAGGTTTTTAAAAGTGGAGGTAGGCGAAGCCGTCCCCATAACGAATATAACCCCCTGGTCTTCGGTAGGCGCAAGTTCGCTTTTCGTAGTTACGAATAGGAAATATGCGCTGACCAAAACGGCTATTATAACTAAAGCTACGACCGGCTTATAATCAAGCAAGCTATGAAGTATCTTGGAATAAATGGATTTAATTTTATCGAAAGATGCGTCTAAAAAGTGCGTAAAACCCTTTTTACCCATATCTTCCTTAAGAAATTTGGAAGACAACATTGGGGAAAGCGTCAAAGCTATAATGCCGGATATCAGGACTGCGCCCGCCAGCGAAAAAGCAAATTCGGTAAACAGCGCTCCGGTCAGCCCGCCCATAAAACCGATAGGCAGAAAGACCGCTACGAGCGTAATCGACATAGCTATAATAGGAATGCCTAATTCCCTTGCGGCGACAAGAGCGGCTTCTACCGGTTTTTTGCCTTCTTCGATATGCCTGCTGACATTTTCGACTACGATAATCGCGTCGTCCACGACGAGTCCGATGGCCAGAACCATGGCAAGCAGGGTCAGGAGGTTTATCGAATAATGCAGGTAATACATTATAAACAGATCGCCGATTATGGAAAGGGGTATCGCTATTACCGGAATTATTACGCTTCTTGCCGAACCGAGAAACAGAAATATGACTATAATAACGATTATCAAAGTTTCTACTACGGCTTTTACGACTTCGTTAATGGAACTGCTTATAAAAACAGTCCTGTCGAATGCCACCCTCAGTTTTATATGCGCCGGAAGCTGTTGTTTCAAGGATGGAAGCATTTTTCTTATGTTTTTAACCACCGTCAGCGGGTTGGCGGTCGGAGTAGTAAATATACCCATAACGACGGCTTTCTCCCCGTTCATTATATTGCCCGCGTCGTAACTGATAGAACCCATTTCGACCGTGCCTATATCTTTTATTCTTATCAATGTACCGCCGTCGTTGGCTACTACTAAATTTTTAAATTGCTTGACGCTGTTTAAAAGAGTATCTGCGGATATATTTACTTGTATGTAATTTCCTTTGGTATATCCGTTTGAAGATATATAGTTATTGTTCGCAAGCGCCTGAGAAACTTCGACGGGAGTAACGTTAAATTCCGCCATTTTTTTCGGGTTGAGCCATATTCTCATTCCAAACTGCTTATTACCGTAAATCATTACCTGACCTACTCCGCTTATAGACTGAATTTTGGGTTGAACCGCTCTCGTCAGATAATCCGTCATCTGCGAACTACTTAACGATTTTGACGTAAAAGCCAGATAAAGATAAGCCAGATTCGTCACGCTCGTTTTTGTAATTACGGGAAGCTGGGACTGTTTCGGAAGCTGGTTAAGGACGGAATTTACCTGCGCAAGAACCTCGGCAAGCGCGGCGTTAGGGTTATAATTTAATTTCATAAAAACCTGAATAGTGCTGACGCCTTCAGTGCTCGAAGACGTCATATAGTCGATGCCTTCCGAAGAAGCGATTGCCCTTTCGAGAGGCATAGTAATAAAACCCTGCACTACATTTGCGCTGGCGCCCGGATACGCCGTCTGAACGGTAACCAAAGTATCCTCGACTTTGGGATATTCCCTGACGGAAAGTTCCGACAATGACCTTGCGCCCAGAATTAAAATGATAAGGCTAAGGACTATTGCAAGAACAGGTTTCTTTATGAATATATCGGTAAAACTCATTTATGATTCCCCTTTATGCCCTTATTTTTATTAGAATTATTAGCGTCGTTTTCAATTATAACGGGTGCGCCGTTTCTAAGCTTAACTTGTCCTGCCGTTACGACGGTCACGCCGGCTTTTAAACCTTTTAAAATAACTACGGTATCTTTTCTCTGCGGTCCCACGGTAACGTAATCAGTGTTTACTATATATTGTCCATTCTTTTTAACGACGACGTAAAGAAAATCTCCGTAAGGATTGTATGTTACGGCAGTAGCGGGAACGGTAACTACATTATGTATCAGCGGAAGGAAAACTCTTCCGGTTACGAACATCCCCGGTCTTAAAATCATATCATCGTTATTTATTATTACCCTGACGGTTATATTGCGGGAAACCGTGTTAACGTCTATGCTTATAGTTTTTATTCTGCCCGTAAAAACCTTATGATAAGAATCCAGTTCCACCCTTACCTTCTGATTTATTTTTAAACTGTGGATGTCATTCTGCGGCATCGTAAAATCGATATAAATGGGATTGACGGAATAAAGAGGAATAATATTAGTCCCCGGTTGAATATACTGTCCTAGATTAACCGAGCTTGAATTTCTTATTCCTACTATACCTGAAAAAGGAGCTTTAACCGTCATATGGTTTATAACGACTTCGGTTTGACTTATTAAGGCTTCGTTCTGTTTCAAAGCGGAAAGCATTTGAATATAGGACGCTTTTGAAACCGCATTTTTCTTGTAAGCTTTTTTATACTGCAGATAATTAAATTTATTGATTATTAATTGCGATTTATATTGTCTTAACTGGGCAAGCTGGAGGGAATCGTCCAATTTAACGAGGACCTGATTTTTTTTTACGAACTCGCCCGATTTAAAATATATGCCTTTTACCTGACCCGCTACCTGAGTGGTTACGTTTACCGAATTTATCGCCGTTACGTTTCCTATAGTGTGTATATAGGGCTGCCAGTCGCCTATTTTAGAAACGGCTACGGATACCGACGCAGGGGGATATTTCATCATTTTCATCTTCTGCCCGATTTCGTAACCTTTGTAGGCTTTGTATCCAAATATCCCGCCGAATATAACGGCTAAAATAAGAATAGTTATTACAAATCTTTTAATCATAAAATTACCTTTTATTTAATGTTTCAATATTAAAATTAAAAAATCGGTTGACAATATGACTTTATAGTCAGTATAATTTAGAATATAACAAAATTAAAATTCAGTCAATAAATTTTTAATCCCTTTAATGATGAAAATAAATAAAATTAAAATTTTGCTCTTGTTACTTTGCACGGGATTCGGCTCTACTTTTATTTTAAGCGGATGCAGTTTATTCAGTCGTCCAAAAAAAATTGAGGTAAAAATTCCTCAAAGATTCAAATATGCCGTTAAAGCCGGAAACATTCCCATAAAAAACGACTGGTGGAAAAATTTTGGGGATAAACGGCTCGATATTTTAGTCGATAAGGCGGTCAAAAATAATCTGAACTATCTTATAGCCGTAAAAAATATTCAGGTTGCCAAAACTTACGTTTCACAGAATGAATCTAATTTATTTCCGGTCGTAAATTTTAATTTCAGCTCTACGAGAAATAAACTTCCGGGCTACGAAACTTCGATATTTTCCGGCAAGGGGTCTTCGGGCGCTCCTTCCACCGTCATTTACAATTTAAATCAGGCAGGGCTGAATGCTTCTTACGAATTAGACGTCTGGAATCAGGTTAACAACGCCGTAAAACAGGCTAAAGCAAATGCAGCCGTTTCTAAAGAAGATGCCGACGTAATAAAATTGACCCTTATAAGCAACGTTGCGGATGATTATTTCCAAATAGCCTCTTTAAACGCATCCATTAATAATTTGAAAAAGCAGTATATTGCACAGAAAGAAATTTTAAGACTTAATATAATCCAATATAAAGACGGTCTTATAGATGCGGAACCGGTAGAAGCCGCAAAAACAAATTTAGAAATTTTAAAAACGGAGTTGAACGATTCTATAGAACTAAAAGAAATAACTAAAAATACTTTAGCTTATTATCTCGGAAAGTTTCCTGAAAAATTTAAATTTCGAGTGGGTTCAAATATGAAAAAATTTAAATTAATTATGCCCGTAGATTATTATTCAAAGTTAATTCCACCGAATATACCTTCCGATATATTAACTCAAAGACCGGACGTAAAAGCGGCAGAGTATAACGTCCTGTCGTATGCCTATGCAAAAAAAGAAAGTCTCGCAAATTTTTTTCCAACTTTCAGCCTGACGGGAAATTATGGTTATGCAAGCCCGAGTTTAGATAATTTTATTACCGACACGAACAGCATTTGGAATTTCGGTTTGAATATTTTAGCCCCTATATTTAATTATAAGACGAATACAAGCATTTATAAAAGGTCGAAACTGCAGTATCGACAGGCGGTACTTAGCTATAGAAATGCCGTCCTCAATGCTTTCAGTGAAACCGACAACGCTCTCGCGATCTACAAAAGAGACCGTAAAATTTTAAAAAGCTACGAAAATAATTTTAACTTTTCGCTGAAACTTTTTCATATTTACAAGGTTCAATATGAAACGGGAATTTCAAGCCGGATAATATATCTGACTTATAAATTAGATATGCTTAATGCCGAATATAATCTTATAAATCAAAACCTGCTTTTGCGGGAAGACGTTATAGGCGTTTATAATGCGCTCGGCATGGGATTAAAGAGAAAGAGTAAGTGAATTAATATTCAGGCAAATTTCTTAAATCCTTTCCGAGTTCCATATATAGAAGCAGTTCCATAATCTTCTGGGCATGGTCGGCGAATCTTTCGTATTTTCTGGCAATAAATATATACGTTATGTTGTTCTCGAGCGTAGTTAAATTTTTTATGGAGGCGTTTATAATATCTACCACTATTTTATGAGACAGCATATCTATAACGTTTTCGTCTTTTATTATTACATCTTTCAGCCCTATATTGTCTTTTGCGCCGTCGGCATACATTTTCATCGCCATTTTAAGCATTTCGCCGTCTCTTGCGGCGACGTCTTCCAGATATGAATATACGCACTTAAACTCTTCGGAAGACGAAGTCCCGTCCGTTAGTTTAAGTCCTATCTGACACACGGAGGCGCATAAATCGCCCATTCTTTCAAGGTCGGTTATTATTTTCATCGTGGTCGTTATAAACATTAAATCTGCCGCTTCAGGTTGGTATAAAGCAAGAAGCTTTATACAGCTTTCGTTAACACTCACTTCTATTGAATTAACTTTAAGGTCGTTTTTAATAGTTTCTTCCGCAAGATTTTTGTCCCTCTCGAATAAAAATCTTGTTGCATCGTTAAGCTGACTGTTAACAATCTCGCTCATTTCAACGACGCTTTTCTTTAATTTCATTAACTCGTTATCTAGTATATTCATATATTCACCCCGCACGTCCCTTTTCTAAAAAATTATAATTTTAATATCTGCTTGTAATAAAATTTTCCGTTCTTTTGTCTTTAGGTCTTGTAAAGAAATTTCCTGCTTCGTCGAATTCTATAAGTTCGCCGTCAAGAAAAAAACCGCTGTAATCCGAAATTCTGCCGGACTGCTGAACATTATGGCTTACGACTATTATAGTATAATACTTCTTAAACGAATTTATCAAATCAAGTATAATGCTTGTCGAAACCGGATCTAAATAAGCGGTCGGTTCATCCATTAAGAGTATCGACGGATTTGTCGCTATCGCCCTTGCTATGCAGAGTCTCTGCTGTTGTCCGCCGGAAAGAGAAAGCGCGGACTTGTTCAGTTTATCTTTGACTTCGTCGTAAAGTCCCGAATATTTCAAACATTTTTCTACGCGTTCCACAATGAAATCTTTATTTTTTATGCCGTGTATTTTTAATCCGAAAGCTATATTATCAAAAATAGATTTGGGGAACGGATTGGGATTTTGAAATACCATGCCTATATCCCTCCTTAATTCCACCACGTCAACCGACTTATCGTATATATTTTTCCCGTTAATCAAAACCTCGCCGGTCAGTTTTGCGCCTTCGGTATAATCGTTCATTCTGTTAAGCGTCCTTAAGAATGTAGATTTTCCGCAGCCCGAAGGACCTAAAAGCGTGCATACCGAATTTTTTTTGAAATAAAGATTGACCGATTTTAAAAGATGATAATTGCCGTAATAAAAATTCAGGTCTTTAACATCGACTACTATGTTATCGGCACTGTCTTCCTTTATATTTTCGGGCATAAAATTTAATTCCTCCTCTAACTATTGTAACTACAAATATAACTATAAAATAAATCTTTTGGCCAAATAATTTATTAATCTTAATCCTAAATCCAAGACGAATATAAAAAGCAGTAACACCACGGATGCGGCTTCTGCTTTGTAATGCAGTATTTTAGAGGGTTCATGGATATATATGAATATAAGCATCGCCAGATCTCCTACCGCACCGCCGGGACCGGTAACGCCGGTGGGCATACCCGTATTATAATAATTTGTAAATAAGAGCGGCGCCGTCTGTCCGATTATATTCATTACTCCAAGCAATATTCCGATAAATATGCCTCCGAGCGCGGCTTTCAGTATTACCGCCCGCGTAGCCTGCCATTTAGTAGCTCCGAGCGCAAGGGCGCCTTCTATATAGCTTGCGGGAATCTGATTAACCGCCTGCTCGGTTAGAAGAGTAATAATCGGGGTCATAATAAAACCGAGCGTAAGACCGCCGGCAAGAGCCGAAAACCCGAAATGAAAACCGGGTCCGGCATTGGTAGAAAAAACATAAAACCCTACGATACCCCAAACGATAGAAGGAATGCCTATCATAAGTTCGTTTAAAAGCCTTAGAAAACCGTTCATTCTTTTCCTGCCGAAAAGCGACAGATACAATCCTGTTCCTATCCCTATAGGAACGGCAAGAATAGAGGCTATTACCACAAGATAAACGTCGCCGATAACGGCGTTTAATATTCCGCCTTCGGCGCCTATAGGAAACCCGGTAGGAAGCGTCGAAATAAAATGCCAGTTAAGATATTTATATCCTATCGAAACAGCCTTATAGATAATGTGAAAAACGGGAAAAGAGCCTATAATGAAAGCCGTTACCGCAAAAAATACGGCAACGTTATTATAAAATTTTTTCCTTTTAAGATATCCCCTGTTTACCGGAAATACCGGCTCATGCGATTGTTGTTCCATTTTTATTAAATAAAATTTTAGTTTTTTTATCAGCCGCCGCCGAACTGCGACCTGCTGAATCTTCCGCCTATAACCCTGTTTAAAATATTTCTTCCTATGACGTTAACTATAAGGCTGGTCAATAAAAGTATCAGCGCGAGTTCTACTTCCGCCGAAGCATATATCGGGCTTATCACGGCAAACGTAAACGTGTTTGCAAGCAGCGCCGATATAGTATAACCTACGCTGAATAAAGACTTAGGTATGACCGCCTGATTGCCTATTAAAAGCACTACGGCTATAGTTTCGCCTATCGCTCTTCCGAAACCCAATATTATTCCGCCGTATATACCGTTCAAGGCGTAAGGCAGGGAAACGTCTTTTATCACGTCTAATTTTGTGGCTCCCATAGCCAGCGCCCCGTCTTTGGCAAGTTTTGGAACCGAAGCCAAAGAATCTTTGGTAATCGAGGATATTATAGGCAAAATCATAAATGCGACTATAATGCTTGCGGCAAGAATTCCGTAGCCTATATTTTCTTCAACTTTTAAAAAGGGAATATCCGAAAAATGGGCTTCAAAAAACGGCTCTACCGATTCCCTCAGCCAAGGAACGACCGTTAGAACGCCCCATACGCCAAAAACGACGCTGGGTATCCCCGCCAGCATTTCGACTATTACCGTAAAAATACCCCTTAAAAAAAGGGGGCAGTATTCCTGCAAAAATATTCCTATCCCGAAACTGAAAGGTATCGCAAATAATAAAGCAAGAAAAGTAACGATAAATGTCCCCGCTATAAAAGTCAATGCGCCGAAAATTTCTTTAGGCGGGTTCCATTCTTTCGTCCATAAAAAAGAAATGCCGTATCTGATAATCGACGGATAACTATAATAAAGTATAATTATTACGGAAATAGAAAAAATCAAAACAATAGACAGAACGAAAACGGAAAGAATAAATTTAAACAGGTCGTCTTTGTATTTTAAGGTAAACATTTTTATCTTATATTATTTTACGTTTAAATTTTATAATTATAGCATATCCTTTTTCATTTTTCTAAAAAAAATTGAATAACGGTAAAAATACAAGAGGGGGGGCGAACGGTGGTCCGCCCCCCTCTTCCATTCATGCTTATGCGGTATCTTATTTTACGACAGCCAAAAGTTTTTTAACGTTCGGCATTACGGATTTAGGAAGCGGAGCAAAACCGGTTTTCACGGTGTATTTTGCCGCTTGTCCCGGTCCTAAAGCCCAGTTTATCAAATCCTTAATAGATTTTGTAGTTGCCGAATTCGGCTGAGTCTTCTTTATCATCCAAAATTCAAAGTTGGAATCAGGATACGCATTCTTTGCCGAAACGTTCCATACTATAGACTTAGCGAAATCTGCCGGAAAATCGCCCTGTTTCAAGGCAGAGTCTGCGGCGGCGGCAATAGTTTTAACCGAGCCTACGACGTAATTGCCGGCTTTGTTAAGAAGCGCGGCGCTGGCAAGATGATATTCCATAACCCATCCAAGCCCTACGTAACCTATGCCTCCGGACGTGCTTTTAACGGCGGCGACTACCGCATCGCTTCCCAAGTACCCGCTTCCGACCGGCCACGAAGGAGACAAGCTTCTTCCGACTTTATTAGCCCATGTTTTGGAAGTATCGGCTAAAAGGCTCGTGAAATCAAACGTCGTTCCGCTTGCATCGGCCCTGTGAACCACAAAAATGTGCAGATTTGGAAACTTATACTGCGGATTAAGTTTTTTAAATGCAGGATTATCCCAATTATTAATCTTGCCCATATAAATATCCGCAACTAATTGAGGGGTCATCTTAAGATTGACATCGTTCGGTATCCCCGGAATATTGTAAATAACCTCGGCATCGTCAAGAGCAACGGGAATATTCACCAAGTTCGGATACCTCTTTTTAAACTCCTTAGTAAGATAGGCATCGGATGCCCCAATAGTAATATTTCCGTTTGCGGCGTTTGAAATGCCGAAGCCCGAACCCGTTCCCGCTACGGAAACCGTAACGCCGGGATGAAGTTTTTGATACTTGACCGCCCACACCGAATTTAACGGATAAAGCATTGTAGAGCCTGAAATAGTAATAGTTCCTGCGGGCGTCTTTGAGCCGGCGACGGGAGCTTTTGATTTTGCGCAGCCTGCGGCAAAAAGAGACAAGGCAAAAACGGCAGAAGCAACCGTTAATCCTCCGAGCATTTTTTTCATAATGCTTTTGTTCATAAAATCTCCTCCATAAATTAAATTAAACTTGCATCTTAAAATTATCTATTTTTTAATGCTTTAATTATATTAACAGATTATTGTTACAATTTTATTACATTTATGTTAAATTTTTGTAATAAATTTATATTTAAGATTATGTTATAATTTTAATTTATAAAATAAATAATCGTTATGCTAATTTAATCGGAGGGCAAATCAATATGAAAAATCTTAATATTTATAATCCCGTAAAAATACATTTCGGCGTCGATTCAATCGGCGAAGCCGGAAAAATAGCAAAAAAATATTCCGATACCGCTTTAATCGTAACCGGAAGAAACTCTATGCAGAAATCGGGAACTTTAGGCAGGCTTTTAAAAATATTAAAAGATGCGGGGGTTAATTCGACGGTGTTCGATAAAATTACTCCTAACCCCACGATTAACGAAATAGACGAAGCGGCGGGAATAGCCAGAGAAAAGGGGGTCAGGCTGATTATAGGGCTGGGAGGCGGAAGCCCTCTTGATTCCGCAAAAGCAATAGCCGTTGCCGCCAAAGGAAATATACCCGTATGGAACTATCTGAAAACACCTGCAGAGGAAGCGCTTCCCGTTATAACGATAGTTTCGACATCCGGAACGGGCAGCGAGGTTAACAGATATTCCGTTATGACGAACCCTGCGACCGGCGAAAAACCGGGATTCGGTTATGAATGTATGTACCCCAAAGAGGCTATAATCGATCCTGAAATTATGCTGTCTATGCCGCCTTATATAACCGCGACTACAGGCTTTGACGTTTTCGTCCACGTCTTTGAGGCTTTTACGGGAAAGGCAAAAAACGGTTTTTCTTCGGCATACTGCATGCAGACGTTTTACCTTTTAAAAGACAATTTAATCAAAGCTTACGGTGAACCGGATAATATTGAAGCAAGAGGAAATATGGCGCTGGCATCGGCTCTTGCCGGACTTGCGATAGATATTTCCGGCGTAGGTATAATACACGCCATGGAACACCCCGTATCGGGAAATTATCCGAATGTAGCCCACGGAGCCGGTCTGGCGGCATTGACGGTAGAATCCATGAAATACAACCTTAAAGCATGTAAAAGGGATTTTATGCTTATAGCCCATCATTTCGGAATTAAAAGAGCGGGGAAAAGCGACGACGAATATGCAGTGTCTTTAATAGAAAAAATACGGGAAACGTTAGCGGCTTTAAATTTAAACATAGGATTAAAAGACTTGGGCGTGGAAAAAGGCAAGCTTGCTAAAATTGCCGGAGAAGCTTTCACTACTATGGGCTTTGCCGTTCAAAACAATCCCGAAGCCATTGACGAAAAAGAGGTTTTAAGACTCTTGGAATCAAGCTACTAAATAAATTTTATAGATATAATGTATAATTAATAATTAAAAATATAATTGTTTTTATGGAGGATTTATGTTTTCAACATTCAAATATAGATTATATGTCGCCGCGCTTGCTATGTTTATTATTTTTTTAATTTTAAACCTCTTACTTTTAGGCTTTATAGGTAAAATAAAAAACCGGTCATATATACAAGCCGTTTTGGGTTCCACCTCCATTTCATTGCTAAAGGTCGATAGAGATGCCTCTAATTTAATATATCTGGCTAAACTCAGAAAGTCTAATCTTGAAATTGCCAAACTTAATAAA
>DAHWHJ010000033.1:0-3164 GCA_027335745.1 bacterium
AGGTTGTTTTTAATTTCTGCTATAGTTTTATTTCTGCTTATTTATTTCAGAATAAAATTTTTTAAATTAAAAATAGATTTCTTAAAACGGAAGGACGAAAGCCGCCTCCCCATAAAATTATTGGATTTAAACGGAATAATACATTTTCATTCAGTATATTCGGATGGTTCCGGGCGCATAGAAGACCTCATAAAGACGGCGAAAGAGCTAAAAGCGGATTTCCTCGTTTCTTCCGACCATAACACCCTTAAACCTAAGTTTGACGGACTCGAAGGATATTACGACGGGCTTTTATATTTTGCCGGAGAAGAAATAAATACGGAATTTGGACATCTTCTGGCGCTCGGCATAGAAAATGAAATAATGAGAGGTAAATATAAAGAGGTTTTATCGAACGTCAAAATGCAGAATGGAGCCGCCGTTATATGCCACCCTCATAACTGGTGGACTCCATGGAAAAATTTTAAAGTTAAAGGATATGACGGAATAGAGATTATAAATCTCGATTCGCAGTGGAGGGGAATGAATCCTTTATATATGCTTGCCGTAATTTGCACGTATAGGATAAATCCTTTTTACGCCCTCCATTTTTTATCGCATAAACCCATAAAAACTATAAAATTCTGGGACGGCGTCCAAAAGCATAAATCTATGAAAACCGGCATAGCGGCGACGGATGCTCATTCAAACGTTAAGGTAACGAGAAAACGGCGGATTAAATTCCCTAAATATTCTGAACTTTTTTCCGTAGCGAGAACGCATATTCTTATTGAAGATAAACTGTCAGGCAATTTAAAAGAAGATAAAAAGAAAATAACCGGGGCGGTAAAAAATGGAAGATGTTATTTTTCCTTTGACTTATTCGGCATACCGAAAGGCTTTTATTTCTTCGTTTTCATGAAAAACAGATATTATTTCAGCGGAGATTCCGTAAGCGTCGACAAAAACGATAAAAATGTTATAATATATGCGGGAATAAGCATAAATTTCAAAAAAAATCCGTTTATTATAAACTTATTTCGTAACGGTAAAAAGATATTTTCGTCAAAAAACAGAGGGTTAATTTACGAAATCGTCTATGCGGATTTGAAAAAGTTCTCCGGTTCGTCTTTTTACAGGGTTGAAATAGACGTTTATTTCGGACGTAAAAAAATAACGTATTTGTATTCAAATAATATAGAAATCTACATATAAAAATATTAAAAAATGAAAAATATGCGTGATATAGAAAAGTTAGACAGGGAATTCGTCTGGCATCCGTTTACCCAGATGCTTGACTGGGAAAAAGAACGGAACATAGTAATCGAAAGGGGGGAGGGCGTTTATCTTTACGATATTCACGGCAACAGGTATATAGACGGCGTATCGTCTTTATGGGTAAACGTTCACGGGCATAATAATCCCGAACTTAACGAAGCTCTTAAGGAACAGATAGATAAAATATCCCACAGCACCCTTCTCGGACTTGCAAACGTTCCGTCGGCAATTCTTGCCGAAAAGCTCGCCTTAATTGCGCCAAAAAATCTTAAAAAAGTTTTTTATTCCGATTCCGGCTCCACTTCCGTAGAAATTGCCATTAAGGTTGCGTTCCAATATTTTAGGCAGAAAGGTTCCGCATATAAAAACAAGAAAAAGATAATTGCCGCCACCTCCGCATATCACGGCGATACTATCGGAAGCGTTTCGGTCGGAGGCATAGAACTATTCCATTCAATTTATAAGCCTCTATTGTTTGAAACGATAAGAATAACTTATCCATATTGTTATAGGTGTCCTTTTAACCTAAAATATGCAGGTTGCGGGCTTCACTGCGCAAAAGAAGCAGAAAAGATTATAAAAGTTCATGCCGAGGAGTCATGCGCCTTAATCATTGAACCTATGATACAGGGGGCATCGGGAATGGTTACTATGCCGCCCGGATATATGAAAAAAATAGAAAGGGCATGCAAAGACAACGAGGTTCTTTTGATACTCGACGAAGTAGCTACGGGTTTCGGAAGGACCGGAAAAATGTTTGCCGCTTTTCACGAGGACGTTTTGCCCGATGCTATGTGCGTTGCCAAGGGTATTACCGGCGGCTATCTTCCTATGGCGGCCACGCTTTTTACCCGGGAAATTTACGACGGGTTTCTCGGCAACTATCAAGATAACAAAACTTTTTTTCACGGTCATACTTATACCGGAAATCAGCTCGCCGCCGCCTGCGCCGTCAAGTCGCTGGAACTTTTTAAAAAATACGACCTGTTAAATAAAATGCAGCCGTTAATAACCCGTTTTAACGAACTTCTTAAAGACTTTTGGACGTTGGAAAATGTAGGAGATATAAGAAATATCGGTCTTATGGCGGGCATAGAATTAGTAAAAGACGGAGAAACGGGAGAGCCGTTTTCGGCTGCAGACAAAATAGGACGCAAAGTCGTCCTTAATGCGCGGGAAAACGGCGTAATAATAAGGCCTCTTGGGGACGTCATAGTCGTAATGCCCCCTCTCATAATAGACGAGACAACGATGGGTACCCTTATGTCCGTCATTTACGATTCAATTAAAAAGGCGGTAAAATAATGTTTAAAGACTTAAATAAAGGTTACTTGGGCATATTTCTTTCATGGGCGCTTTCTATGGGACTGCTTTATCCAAGCATCATTTTTTTAATGATTTTAGAATCCTGCGCGCTTCCCGTTTCTTCCGAAGTCGTTCTGGGGTTTGCCGGTTTTTTGTCGGGAGAAGGCAGGATAAATTTTTATCTTGCGGTTTTAAGCGCAACGATAGGAACCCTTATAGGCTCGTCGCTGCTTTATTATATAGGAAAGAAAGGGGGGAGGCGGCTGATAGAAAAATACGGAAAATATTTGCTTATTAATAAAAACGACCTTGCCAAAGCGGAAAATTGGTTTAAAAAATATGGTTCTATCGCTGTATTTGTAGGCGTTTGTCTTCCCGTTATAAAAACATATATAGGTTTTCCGCCCGGCGCGTCCCTTATGAATTATAAAAAATTTAGTTTTTATATAGTTTTAGGTTCCCTTATTTATAATACCGCAGTTGCATATTTGGGTTTAATAGTCGGACGGAACATAAATCTTTTTATTCCTTATTTTCGCAAATTTGGGATTGTTTTAATATTAGCCGTAGCCGTGCTAATAATTATATATTTATACAGGCAT
>DAHWHJ010000063.1:0-9847 GCA_027335745.1 bacterium
CGAGGATTCTAAAACCTTGTATCTGCTTGCGCTCGCCACTATTCCGGCGGGACTTATAGGACTTTTGTTAGTTCATAAGCTGAAAAAACTGTTCGGCATTACGGAGATAGCCGGAGTTTTTCTTATGGTAAACGGCGTAATACTTTATTTGGGCGAGAAGCGCAGAAGAAAACAAGGTATAGCAAAAATTTCCGATATGACTATTACCGCCGCCCTTATTATCGGAGTGTTCCAATCTTTTGCTTTGATTCCCGGAATATCCCGTTCGGCTATAACGATGGTTGCCGCGTTATACTTAGGTTTTAAGCATGAATATGCCGCCAGATTTTCATTTCTTTTAGCTACCCCTATTATTCTTGCCGCCGGACTGTTGGAAGTTCCAAAGATGCTCAAACTGCATATGTTTAATTTCGACGCGGTTTCTATAATTAGCGGGATAGTTGCCGGCATAGCCGCATATTTGAGCGTTTACGCCTTAATGAAATATTTTAACAAATACGAAATAAACGCCCTTTATCCTTTCGCTTTTTACTGCATAATATTTGGCGCTTTTGTTCTGACCTATAGGTTTATTTAACGCTTATTTAAAGGTTAATAATCAAATTATATTAATATTATAATTTTTAATTGTGATATAATATACACTTTCAATTAAATTTTAAATAAATAATAAATAAGATTAAACTTAAATGAAAGATTTTTTGGAAGATTTTGCGAAAAATATTAAGCTGGAAAAAAATCAATCTTCTAATACCGTTCTGGCATACGTTTCCGATGTCAAGGCTTTTGTCCTATACCTTGAAGAAGAAACATCCGTAAATTCTATAGAAGACGTTACCGAATTCGAGATAAAAGGGTATTTAAGCAAGATTTATGAAAGAGTCAAGAAAACGAGCCTTGCAAGAAAAATAGAATCCATTAAATCATTTTTCGATTTTCTGGAAAAAAAACATATATTAAAACAAAATCCGGCTTTTTTAATAGATATTCCGAAAACGGAAAAGAAACTACCTTTTTTTCTGACCTCGAAAGAGGCTGATTTTTTGTTGAATAATTATTTAGATTTTAAGTTAAAGAAGGATAAATTAGATGCTGTTGACGGTTATCCGGCAGATAATTATAATTTAACGTCGAAATATTTTGAAGCCCTCAGAAACGACTTGATTTTAGAATTTTTATACGGAAGCGGGTTGAGGGTGAGCGAATTGATTTCCGTTAAGAAAACGGATTTAGAACTGGAAAAAGGCGGCGGCTATGTCAGAATTTTCGGAAAGGGTTCCAAGCAGAGAATCGTTCCTATTACCGAAATTACCGCAAAAAAAATTAAGGCTTGGTCCGCTTATTTATCTACAATAGGCATAGTCCCTAAGGCAGGATATATTATTATCAACAAAAAAGGGCTGAGACTTACCAGAAGGACGGTCCACAGGATAGTTAAGGAATCAATGGTAATAACAGAACAGTTTAAGAATATTTCCCCGCACAGTTTAAGACATTCTTTTGCCACGAATCTTTTAAATAACGGAGCGGACTTAAGGTCTATTCAGGATATGTTGGGACATTCCAATCTGGCTACGACCGAAAAATATACGCATTTAAGCATTAAAAAACTTATAGACGTTTACAATAAAGCCCATCCGCTTTCGGGGAAGCAACCAAGATAATTTATATTATAATATAATAAAACGGAAGCGATAAAAAAGGAGACAATATAAATGAACGATGCCGTGAGCGAAGGGATAAAACTTTTAGGAACTACCATAATAAGCGTCAGACGCAAGGGTCGGGTCGTCGTAGCCGGCGACGGGCAGGTTACCCTCGGAAATACGATTATGAAGCATAACGCAAGAAAAGTAAGGCGGCTGTACAACGATAAAGTAATAGCAGGATTTGCGGGAGCGACCGCAGACGCTTTTACGCTGTTCGAGAAAATGGAAGAAAAACTTTCTAAATATAACGGAAGCGTTAAAAGGGCAAGCGTCGAACTTGCGAAAGACTGGAGAACCGACAAAATATTGAGGCGGTTAGAAGCCATGATGATAGTAGTCGATAAAAGCGATTCATTCGTTATATCGGGAGCAGGCGACGTTATAGAACCGGATGAAGATGCCCTGTCCATAGGTTCCGGCGCTCCTTACGCACTGGCATGCGCGCTGGGGCTGCTCGAAAAAACCGATTTGAGCGCAAAGGAAATTGCGGAATATTCCATGAAAACGGCTGCGCGAATTTGTATTTATACGAACGAAAATATAATAATAGAGGAGATATAACAATAGATATGGCAAATAAAACTTCGAACAGAAACAATACTAATACGGCTAATACGTCTAATGCGGCGGGGAAAATAGATTTTCTTACGCCAAAAGAAATAATTAAAGAATTAGATAAATACGTTATAGGACAGGATAAAGCTAAAAAGTCCGTTGCCATAGCATTAAGGACGCGCTTCAGAAGAAACAGCGTTCCCGACGAAATAAGGGACGACATAGTTCCTAAAAATATTCTATTAATTGGACCTACCGGCGTAGGTAAAACCGAAATAGCAAGGCGTATCGCCAAACTTTCCGATTCTCCGTTTATAAAGGTAGAAGCGTCGAAATTTACGGAAGTAGGTTATATGGGGCGCGACGTCGAGTCGATGGTCAGGGACCTTGTCGAAACCGCTTTCATAAACGAAAAAATAAAAGAAACCGAGCAGGTAATCGACAAAGCTAAACAAAACGCGGAGGAATTGCTTTTAGATCTGCTTGTCGCGCCTCCTCCCAGAGTTTCTAAGAAAAACGCGGGGCAACTGTCGTCGGAAGGAACGGAAAAAAACAGCTATGCTAATACGCGTGAAAAATTCAGGAAAATGTTTTTAGAAGGAAAGCTGAACGACAGATTTGTCGAAATGGAAATTAAATCCTCCGCCAAATCTCCTATTCCGGTTATAGAAATATTTTCGCAATCAGGAATAGACGATATAGGTCAGGATTTTAAAGATATGTTTTCTAATATTTTCCCAAAGCAGAAAAAAATAGAAAAAGTTAGAGTTTCCGAGGCTTTCGACATATTGGTCCGCGAAGAGAGCGAAAGGCTCGTCGATAGCGATAAAGTCGTTCAGAATGCAATTCAAAGAGTTGAAAATTCGGGACTGATATTCGTCGATGAAATAGATAAAATAGCTTCGAGAGAAAAATCTTACGGTCCTGATGTTTCGAGAGAAGGCGTTCAGAGAGATTTACTTCCCATAATAGAAGGTTCAAATGTTATGACTAAATACGGAATCGTAAAAACGGACCATATTTTATTTATTGCCGCAGGCGCTTTTCATGTTTCCAAACCGTCGGATTTAATCCCTGAGCTTCAAGGAAGGTTCCCTATCAGGGTCGAGATGGATTCGCTGTCTAAAAAAGAGTTCGTAAGGATATTAAAAGAACCGAAAGGAGCGTTAATTAAGCAGTATTACGAGCTTCTTAAAACGGAAAACGTAAATTTAAATTTTACCGACGACGGCATCGAAAGAATCGCGGAAATTGCCGAAGAAGTCAATCTTAAAACCGAAAATATCGGAGCGAGAAGGCTTCATACAATCTTAGAAAGGGTTATGGAAGACGTTTCTTTCGAGGCTCCTTATAAAACGTCAAAAAAAGTTTTAATAAATAAAGATTATATAGACGAAAGGTTGCAGGATATAATAAAAGACGAGGACCTTTCGAGGTATATACTTTAATATAATTCGTAACTTATAATTATGGAAGAATACATAAAAAAAGCAAAGGTTTTACTTGAAGCCCTCCCTTATATCCAGAAATTTACTTCAAAAACCTTCGTGATAAAATTTGGCGGCTCTATAGCATCCGATAGGGGATTAAAAGAAAGTTTCATAAAAGATATTATCCTTTTAAAGCTTATCGGAATAAATATCATTATCGTTCACGGAGGGGGCAAGGAGATAGACGGTCTTCTAAAAAAATTGAATATAGGCATAAATTTTCACGAAGGACAACGGTTGACGGATGAAAACACTATGGAAGTCGTAGAAATGGTTTTATCGGGAAAAATCAATAAAGACCTTGTCGCATTGATAAATAAATTCGGCGGACGCGCTTGCGGATTGTCCGGAAAAGACGGAAATCTTATTGCCGCAAGAAAATTAAAAACCGAAAAAGTGGACCTTGGTTTTGTGGGCGAAGTAAGGCATGTCGATAAAAAGATACTTTTGACCCTCGACCCCTCGTTTATTCCCGTAATCGCTCCCGTAAGCATGGATGATGAGGGCAGAACTCTTAATATTAATGCCGACCTTGTCGCTTCCGCCGTCGCGGCGGAGCTTGAAGCAGAAAAACTAATAATCTTATCGGACCAAGACGGTCTTTTAAATGCAGATAACGAGCTTATATCTTCGGTTAAAGCCGGAGATATAAAAAATATGATTAAGGAAGGAGTAATTTACGGAGGAATGATACCTAAAGCAAATTCCTGCGTAGATGCGGTAAAGCAGGGCGTTAAGAAAGTCCATATAATAAATGGATCGATTCCCCATGCCGTTTTATTGGAAATATTTACCAAAAAAGGAATAGGAACCCAGATTTCAAATTAGAAAGAGGCGCAATATGAATAAGAATATGAATACGAAAGAGCTTACAAATAAGTATATAATGAATACCTACGGCAGATTCGATTTAACCTTAGTTAAAGGAGACGGCTGTATTTTATACGATGAAAACGGGAAACAATACACGGATTTTGCCTCCGGAATCGCCGTAAATAATTTAGGATATAATAATCGGAAGGTAAATTCCGCCGTAATAAGCCAGATAAAAAAATTAATTCACGTATCCAACTATTTTTATACCGAACCTCAATCTCTGCTTGCCGAAAAACTGTGCAATAATTCATTTGCAGATAAGGTTTTTTTCTGCAACAGCGGGGCGGAAAGCGTCGAAGGGGCAATTAAACTTGCAAGAATATACGCGAAAAAGTTTTCAAAAAGGGGATACGGAATAATAGCGATGCATAATTCTTTTCACGGAAGAACCTTCGGGGCGCTTTCGGCAACGGGACAGGATAAGTACCATAAAGGTTTTGAACCGATGCTCGAAGGCTTTACCCATATAAAATTTAACGATTTAGATGCCGTCAAGAAATTGATTGAGGGCGATGGCGGCAAAGACTATTGCGCCGTAATAATCGAACCGGTTCAAGGAGAAGGCGGCGTTAATATAGCAGATAAAGAATACATAAAATCGTTAAGGGATTTAACCGCGGAAAACGACGTAGTTTTGATTTTCGACGAAGTTCAGGTTGGGCTTGGAAGGACGGGAAAGCTTTTTGCCTATATGAATTTTGACGTCGAACCGGATATTATGACTCTTGCGAAGCCTTTAGCCGGAGGACTTCCTATAGGCGCCGTGCTTGCAAAAGACCGCATAGCTAAGGCATTCGAGCCGGGCAATCATGCGTCTACTTTTGGCGGAGGACCCCTGATAACTGCGGCGGCAAATGCTTTTTTTGACGAAATTACCAAAAAAGGTTTTTTCGGCAAAGTTTTAAAAACCGGGAATTACATAAAGTCCAAATTAGAAGAATTAAAGATAGATTTCCCCGAGTTTATTAAAGACGTTAGAAGCATTGGGTTAATCGGAGCTATAGAGTTTTACGAGATTAAGGCAAAAGAAATTTCCGTAGAATTGATAAACGAGGGTTTTCTGACTACGGCGGTGCAGGAAAAAATTTTAAGGCTTACTCCGCCGTTAATTATCAAAAAAAGCGACGTCGATTTATTAATAGAATCTATAGTTAAGATTCTTAACCATAATTATAATAAATAACATTATTAAATAAACTATGAATCCTATCGGAAATTTTTTATCGGTTTACGATTTTACCGCGGACGAAATATATAATATCCTTTTAAGGTCTGCAGTTTTAAAGAAAGAAAGGAGAAGTAAAAACGTTTGTCTCGAAGGTAAAAAAATAGGGCTTATATTTGAAAAATCTTCTACCAGAACCAGAGTGTCTTTTGAAGTCGGCATAGTAGAATTAGGAGGACATCCTGTCTTTATGTCGTCAAGAGACCTTCAACTCGGACGCGGGGAGCCGGTAAAAGATACCGCAAGAGTTTTAAGCAGATACTTGGACGGGGTTATAATAAGAACGTTCGGGCAGGAAAGAATAGAAACTTTTGCCCGCTATTTTGAAAAACCGGTAGTAAACGGACTTACCGACTTATATCATCCGGCGCAGATATTGACGGATATATTTACGGTTTACGAGATAAAAAGAGAATCGTTGGATAAACCAAAGAACGCGGTTGCCGATATGAATGTTATTAAAAATATTATTAAAAACTTAAAGATAGTTTATTTCGGCGATGCAAACAACATGGCAAATTCATGGGTGAGTCTTCAGGCTATGCTCGGCTTTGAACTCGTGTTGGCAATGCCCGATGGATTCGATATAGACAAAAACGTCAGGGTGGAATCCGAAAAAAGAGGGGGCAGGTTCCTTATTTCAGGGGATAAAATTTCCGCCGCAAAAGATGCCGACGTTATTACGACCGATGTTTTTATCAGTATGGGACAGGACGAGGAAAAAGAAAAGATAGATAAGTTAAAACCTTTTATTATAGACGATAATGTGGTAAAAAATGCGAAAGACGACGTTATATTTCTTCATTGTCTTCCCGTCCATAGAAACGAAGAAGTTACTGAGGACGTGTTCGAGAGATTTTCGCCCGTCGTGTTTGAAGAAGCGGAAAACAGGCTTCATGTGCAAAAAGCGATAATGGAAAAAATTTTTTAATAAAATTAAAGCTTAAGGAGAAAATATTATTTATGGTTTCAGCAAAAAACAAAGAAAAAATCGTTCTTGCGTATTCGGGAGGACTCGATACTTCGGTAATTTTAAAATGGCTGATAAATACGTATAAAGCAGATGTCATCGCATACTGCTGCGACGTAGGGCAGAAAGAAGACCTTGCCGCCGTAAAGGAAAAAGCCCTGAAGACCGGCGCAGTAGAAGCGATAGTCGAAGACATGAGAGACGAGTTTGCAAAAAATTATATATTTCCGGTGTTGAGGGGGAATGCGCTTTATGAAGGTTCGTATCTTTTGGGAACCTCTATCGCGAGACCCTTAATAGCAAAAAGACAGATAGAAATAGCGGCGGAAAAAGGCGCAAAATACGTTGCCCACGGCGCAACCGGCAAAGGTAACGATCAGGTCAGGTTCGAGCTTGCTTATGCCGCCGTCAATCCGGGAATTAAAGTTATAGCGCCGTGGAGAGAATGGAATATCGTTTCGAGAAAAGAACTTATTAAATATGCCGAAGATAACGGTATCTCCGTTCCGGTTACCAAAGAAAAACCGTATTCAAGCGATAAGAATCTGTTCCATATAAGTTACGAAGGCGGAATACTGGAAGATTTAGAAAACGCTCCGGACGAGTCTATGTTCGAGATTACGGCGTCCCCCCAAAAAGCTCAGGATAAGCCGGAGTCTATAGAAATCGAATACAAAAACGGAGACCCCGTATCCTTAGGCGGAAAAAAAATGACGCCCCTTCAAATCGTTGACGGTCTTAATTTAATTGCGGGCAGAAACGGCATAGGAAGGGCAGATATAGTAGAAACAAGAATTACCGGAATGAAGTCGAGGGGCGTTTATGAAACGCCGGCAGGCACGCTTTTAAGTTTTGCCCACAGGCTTATGGAATCTATTACTTTGACCGGAGAGGAGATTGAGCTTAAGAACGCTCTTACGCCCCAGTATTCAAAATTGATATACGAAGGCAGTTGGTTCAGTCCCGAGTTAAAAGCGGTTCAGGCGCTCATAGACAGCACTCAGGGATCGGTTAACGGCAAAATAGGGATAGAGTTGTATAAAGGCAATATGAAAGTTTTATACAGGAGATCCGCAGACAGTCTTTATTCTAAGAATATCGTAACGTTTGAAGACGATAAAGGGGCATACTCCCAGAACGACGCGACCGGATTTATTCACTTGAAATCTTTACGCTATAAATTAAGAAAGTCGATATGAAATCAAAGAAAAACAAAGAAATTATATCTCATAATAATTTCGTCAGGGGACGGTTTAAAGACGATATATCGCAAATTACCGCAGACTTCACGGCATCGCTGGATATCGACAAAAAACTTGCGGAATTCGATATCGACGGCTCCATTGCCCATCTCTACGCTATAGAAAAAGCCGGCATAATCGATAAGAAGGAAAAAAAGGATTTAGAAAAAGCTCTTCTGAAAATAAAAACCGAAATAGAAAGCGGGAAATTAGAACTTAATAAAAAATATGAAGACATTCATATGAATGTGGAAAAGAGATTAATCGAACTTGTTCCGGAATCCGGGGCAAAACTCCATACCGGAAGGTCGAGAAACGATCAGGTTTCCGTGGATTTTAGACTTTACGTAAAAAGTCGGATAAAGCATATTGCTAAAGTATTAATCGACTTAAGAGAGATTCTTACGGAGGCCGCGAAATCCAACATTAAGACTATAATTCCCGGATATACGCATTTTCAGCATGCCCAGCCCGTATCTCTCGCGCATCACATCCTTGCATATTACGAAATGTTTACGCGGGATTTCGGAAGGTTGATGAATACGTATAAAACCGCCGACGTTTTAACTCTTGCCAGCGGAGCCTTAGCGGGAGTCGATTTTGATATAGACAGACATTTAGAGGCGGAAATGTTAGGATTCGGAAATATTTCGAGAAACAGTATGGACGCTGTTTCGGATAGAGATTTTGCTCTGGAATTTAACTTTGCCCTTTCTATGACGGCATTGCATCTTTCCAGATTTTGCGAAGAACTTATAATATGGAACAGTTTTGAATTTGGATTTATAAAATTAAAAGATGAATTTACCACAGGGTCGAGCATTATGCCGCAAAAGAAGAATCCCGACGTTCTGGAACTGATAAGAGGCAAAACGGGAGGCGTTATTTCAAATCTTTTGTCCCTGTTTATAATGATGAAATCACTGCCTCTCGCATATAACAGAGATATGCAGGAAGACAAAAAGCCCGTTATGGAAAGCGCAGATACAGTTTATAATTCTTTGTCGATATTTAAAGAAATTATAAAATCGTTAGAATTTAATAAGGAAAATATGAGGACGGGGCTTAAAGACGATTCTATTTATGCTACCGACGTCGCAACTTACTTGGTAAAAAAGGGCGTGCCTTTTAGAAAATCCCATGAAATTGTCGGCAGAATCGTCGGTTATGCCGAAAATACGGGCAAAACGCTTTCGGCGCTGTCTTTAAAAGAATATAAAAATATAACCGGTTTTATAGACGCAGACATATTTGATGTTTTTAACCCGGAAGCCTCCGTAAATTCAAAAAAAACAACCGGCGGAACGGCATTTAAAGAAATAAAAAAGGCATTAAGAGAATATGAAAAAGCAATCGAGAATGATAAAAAATCTTTACAGGCGCTTAAATAAAAAAAGAAGTTATATTTTTCCGGCTCTATTGGCGCTGATACTTTTTGTCCAGCTGATTTATCTATCGGGATGCGCAAAAACGGGTTACCCTCAGCCGCCTAAAGTTACCCCTCCATCCCCTCCCGTTATTTTGTCTGCCGAAAAGCTGAAGAATTTCGTTCATATCGTTTATAAATATAATGGAAATATAAATAAAGTTAAAGGATTTTCAATTTACAAGAAATATTATAAAGACGAAAAATCTATAAAATATTCCTGCAGTTCGTCAAATCCTTTTGTTTTTCAAAACTTAACGTTTAAAAAAAGATTTAGCTTGCAATATAATAAATTTTTTTATAATGTAAACAAGAAGAATTTAAAAAACGGCTATTATGTTTTTTGTATAAAAAG
>DAHWHJ010000064.1:0-4918 GCA_027335745.1 bacterium
TTTTTTATAATTTTATCATAAAGATTGAATTTGTATTTATTGCCGTTTCTATTCTGTTTTTTATAATTTTATCGGCGTTTTTTATTAATTTTTCTTATAAAGAATTAAAAATAGAAGAGAGCGAAAAAAAATACAGAATGCTTTTTAACTCGATAAACGACGCCGCCTTCGTAATGGAGTATTCGGAAAACGGAATTCCTAAATCGTTCATCGACGTAAACGAAGCGGGGCTTAAAAAGCTCGGTTACGACAGGAATGAGTTTCTCATGCTTTCCCCTTTTAATATAGTACCCGAAACGGATTACGCAAAAATGAAAAACTATTTTGCAGAACTCTTTAATAAAGGGTCTTTAATTTACGAAATAAGCCACGTTACGAAAACCGGAAAGCTCATACAGGTTGAAGCGGCGGACAATATTTTTACCCTCGAAAAAGGCAGAAAAATAGGCATCTGCGTAGCAAGGGATATCTCGAAAAGAAAAGAACTGGAAGAAAAACTTCTGGATTATTCTTTAAAATACCGAAATCTCATCGAATTTTTACCTATAGGCGTTTATCAGGTTACTACCGATGAAAACGGTCATTTTATAGACGTAAACGATTATATGGTAAAAACTTTCGGCGCGGAAAGCAAGGAAGAACTTAAGAACGTTAAAATTACGGATTTATATACGGAATACGCCGGAGAAGAAACAAGAAGAAGCATAATAAGAAAAGTAACCGAAAAAGGGTCTTACGAATTCGAGACTAAGAGAAAAACCCTAAAGGGCAGGGTCATGGACGTATATATCACATGCCGCCTCAAAAAAGACGATGAGGGACACGATATATTAGACTGCGTGCTTAAGGATATTACAGATGAAAAGGAGAAGAATAAAAAGCTGAAAGAAAACGAGATTCTTTTTAAGACATTAGTCAACGGTCTGAGCGAGGGCATTTATATTAACGACGCTAAGATTATTTACGCTAACCCGTCTGCTATAGATATTTTCGGCTACCCGGCAGAAGAACTCTATAACAAGTTCGTATGGGACTTATTCGACGAAAAAGACAGGGCGGTTATCGAGGCAAATATAAAAAGAAGGTTAAACGGAGAGGAGTTTTATTTCGAACATGTTTTTAATATTATTAACGGGAACGGGGAAGAAAAATCTTTATTATTTCACGTACAAACTGCGGTATACAAAGGACGGTTCGTCGCTCTGGCAAGTTTTAAGGAAAATAAGGATAAAACGCTATGTAACGCTGCAAGGATGGAAGAAACGGGGTAAAAATGTCCTCTTTTTACTCTATGCGGTAGGACCGCCGGCTCGTAAGTATATATATAAGTAATTAAAATTAAGCTGAGATGAGCCCTTGTTTTGGGATATAAGCTTTAATCCGTTTTTAGATGCCGTTTTCGAGGCTTTTTCGTTATATAAATATTCGGCTAATGCATCATCCAATTCTTGAGGGGAATTTACCGATATTCCCGATTCCGTTTTAATGATTTCCTCTGCTATCTCTAAAAAATTTTGGGTATATCTCCCGAAAATAACCGGTTTTCCGAAAACTAACGGCTCAAGGAGATTATGTCCTCCCGCATTCACCATACTGCCCCCTACAAAAGCGGCATCGCATATACTATAAGCGGCAAGCAATTCTCCTATTATGTCAACTAAGATAGCAACCGCTTTCGGCCCTTCCGATTTACAAACATCCGAATTAAAGTCCGGCGAATATATGAAAGAAAGTTTATAAATTTTTATGCCGCTGTTTTCTAAAAAATGAAAAACTTCATCAAATCTTTCGGGATGCCTTGGCGCAATAAATAAAAATATTTTATCTTTCTTATTCCGGTTTAATTTCATTACGGCATTAAGAATTATATTTTCTTCTCCTTTATGAGTGCTTCCTGCGGCTATAATTTTCCCGCAGTTAAAGATTCCCCTCAATTTATTGTTTTTCTCTTTAATGCCATCCGCAATAAGCCCGACGTTTAGGTCAAATTTCATATTGCCGGTTATATGAATATTTTCTACGCTTATCCCGAGACGGACGAATTTTTCGCGATAAGTTTCGGATATGCATAAAACTATGTTAATTTTTTCAAAAACATACTTGAAAAAAAAATGGAAATTTAAATAATTTTTATATGATTTATCTGATATTCTTGCGTTTATTATTGCAATTGGAATATTTTCTTTCCTTAATATATTAAATAAATTAGGCCAGACTTCAGTTTCAATCGAAATAAATAAAATAGGGCTTATATGTTGCAAAATACTTTTAATAGAAAAATAAAAATCATACGGAAAATAAAAAATTAAGATGTTACTATCATTTTTATAAAGATTGTTTGCAAAATCAAAGCCGGTTTTAGTAGTTGAAGACAGATATATTTTTTTATTAACATTAGATTTAACTAATTCGATAAAATTAACAGACGCCCTCATCTCGCCTAAAGATACGGCATGTATCCATATTCCGTCTTCCGAGACATAGTCTTTGAACCGACGATAAGCAAAAGGAAATAATTTATAAAAAAATCCTTGGCTTTTTTTATTTTTCGTCAGGCTGAACAAAAATAATGCAATAAAGAAAAACGGGAATAAAAGTAATAAAAGAATATTATAAAAGGCAAATAAGACTTTTTCCATATATAAAAATAACTATTCCATCTGCTTGACAAGAAGATTTTTATAAATTCCGTCATGTTTTATCAGTTCTTCATGCGTTCCGCTTTCGGCTATCTCTCCTTTTTCCAAAACATAAATAGTATCGGCATGTTTTACGGTAGAAAGCCTGTGGGCTATAATCAATGCGATTTTATTTTTGCATAAACCGCTCCTATTTTCATCCGACCCGAATAAAGCATTCTGAATTTGCTTTTCCGATTCGCTGTCTAAAGAAGATGTAGCCTCGTCTAGTATTAGTATAGGAGAATTTTTCAAAAAAGCCCTTGCGATAAGAATTCTTTGCTTTTCTCCGCCGGATAATCTTAAACCTGATTCGTCAACGACGGTATCGTATCCGTCCGGAAGACTCATTATAAAATTATGCGCAAATGCCAATTTTGCGGCATTTACCACTTCATTCAGACCTTTATTTCGGCTTCCGTATTCTATATTAAATCTAATCGATTCATTGAATAATACTACATTTTGCGATACATAAGAGATAGAATTCCTTAAATCCTTTAAGCCGAATTTTTTTATATTTATTCCGTTAAACTTTATTTCTCCGGCGTCAGGTTCGTAAAAACGGGGAATCAACATAGAAATCGTAGTTTTTCCGGCTCCCGAATAACCGGCTATTGCCGCGATTTCTCCTTTATTAATTTTTATGTTTATATTTTTTAAGTCGTAATTTTCGTCTTTGCCTTTATCATAGCTGAAATATAGACCGCTTATTTCAAGTGTCGAAATTTCCGGGGGGACATGAGTCGTTCCGCCTTCCTCTTCGGGTTTTTCGTCTAATATATCAAAAATTCTGGTTCCTGCGGCTATGCCCTCCTGCAGGCTGTTATTGAGGCGCGATAAACTTTTAACCGGCTCGTAAAGCAAAAGTATCGCCGTTAAAAAAGAAAAGAAATTGCCGGGGGTATATCCAAATTTTATTACCTGAAGCCCGCCTATAAATATAATTGCGGCAACCGAAATTCCCCCTATTAATTCTACGAACGGTACGGTAAGTCCTCTTATTTTAGTCATTCTCATAAAAAACCGGTATAAGTTATCGGATAATTTTTTGAACCGGTGAGTTTCTTGTTCTTCCATATTATAAGCTTTAACCATTCTAATATTGGAAATAGTTTCATCCAAAAACTTGGTTATATTGCCCATTTCCGTCTGAGTATCCGTGCTTGTTCTTCTTGCTTTTTTACCGAGCATAGTTACGGGAAAAATTACTATCGGAAACAAGACCAAAACCGCTATCGCCAAATAAAAATCCATATAAATTACTACCGCTAAAAGCACTATTATAGTAAGAACGTCTTTCATTACGGCGCTTACCGAATCCGAAACCGTTCTCTGGATGATGTTTATATCATATGTAATTCTTGCAATCAAAACACCCGTCGGAATTTTATTAAGCCTTGAAACCGGCAGTTTTACCACGGCGGAATAAACCTCGTCCCTGATAGAGCGTATAATATTCTGTCCCACGGAACCTATATAATAAAACTCTGCGTAGTAAAAAATATTTTTTACTAAAAATATTACGATTACCAATAAGGGTATCAGTGTAAGTTCGGTATAGCTTTTAGTTATGAATATATTATTTATCAACGGTTTTACTATATACGCGAGAGCGCCGGTAAGGGCGGAAACTACCGCCATGCTTATTACCGCCGCAACGAGTCTTTTTTTATACGGCAGAATATAAGGCAGTAATCTTTTTAAGACCGATAAATCTTTTTTTATATTTTTTTTATTAAACATTTTTTAATATTTTATCATAAATAATGTCCGCCGCCGCAGAAAAGGGATTGACGCCGGCGTCAAGCGTCGAAATTATGCCGGATATTTTATTTAATACGGATTTTCTGTAGCCGTCGTCCTTTAAAAATTTATCGACCTCTTTAAAGACGTTCCGCGGGGTAAATTTTGATTCTATAAGTTCGGGAACTATTAAATCGTTTGCAAGTATATTTATGAGTCCGGCATATTTTATTTTAACTAATATTTTAGCCAGAATATAAGTCAGATAGTTCAAATAATAGACTATTATTAAGGGCTTGCCGTAAAAACAGGCTTCTAAAGAAGCGGTTCCGCTGGCTGTTACGATTAAATCGCTCGATGACAGGGCATAGCTCATAGAATCCGTAAAAGAATACCATTCATCCGGTATAGGACTATTTTTTAAAACCGCCTTGAAATAAGACGAATTTATTTCTTTTCTGAAAGGAAAAATAAAAAAAGCGTCTCTATAGGCG
>DAHWHJ010000076.1:0-2732 GCA_027335745.1 bacterium
TTGCGTCTTTTAGCGTCTCATAGCTTGAAGGATAGATATTTTCGTATTTAACGGTACGCCAGAATCTTTCGATAAATATGTTATCTATAGCTCTTGCGTATTTCGGTTTAACTGGACGGCTTTTTCGTTTTTAACTGGACGGGTTAATCCCTTCTTATTTTTTATATAATATCGTTAGTTTTAAGTCAATGAAAATATCTTTAATGGATTACAGGGGGGGTACCCCCCCTGTAAAAAACGCCGTTTAAGATTTCAATGATACATTTTTTCTCATTGATTCGCCGGTAAGTTTTATCTGATAGGCGTTATGCACTATCTGTTAATGCTAATATAAATTCACCCACTAAATTGCGTTTATTTTCACCCACCCGAAATGGTATATTTATCCCTAAAATAATTAATTATTATAGGGAGGGTAAGCCTAAAAATGATAGGAGCGGATATGTTTAATTCGATTGCATCTATGTTAAAAATAGGTATTCCGATAAGAAAGATAGCAAGGGATCTAAAAATCGACAGAAATACCGTGAGAAGCGTTCATAGAAGAATTACAGGCGGAGTTGCAACTCCGCCTGTAATTCAAAGAAAAAGCTCTTTGGACGATTATGCAGATAAGATGATAGAGCTTTTAAATAATAATTATTCCGGAAAACAGATTTATCTGGAGCTGTCAAAACAATACGGCATTAAAATCTCATATCCTTCCGTGACGAGATTTTTAAAAAAGCATAAAGCGCCGGAGGCATTTGCGCCAATGGTCTCAAATCCGGGCGAAGAAACTCAGGTCGATTTCGGATATATAGGAAGATTTTTAATAAACGACTCCATAAAGTCGTGCTATGTTTTCTGCATGACTTTGTCCCATTCCAGATATGCCTATTACGAAATGGTAACCGACCAGACGACAAATACGTTCATAATGTGCCATATAAACGCCTTCGAGTTCTTCGGCGGAGTTACCGCCACGGTAAAGATAGACAACCTTAAAGCGGCGGTATTAAAAGCGTCTTTTTACGAACCGGCGTTTCAGGAAGAATATAAAAACTTCTTAAACCATTACGGAACGACCGGAATAACATGCAGGATTTATACTCCGGAACATAAAGGCAAGGTCGAATCGGGAGTAAAATACGTTAAAAACAGTTTTTTCAACATTCTGGCGGATAAAGAATTTGCTGCGGCCGAAGACAGGCTTAAAGAATGGAATAACGACGTCTGCAACAAAAGGATCCACGGTACGACTAAAAAAGTTCCGTTAGAGGCATTTATCGAAGAAAAACCTTTCTTTAAACTACTTCCTTCAAAAAGATACGATATCTTTACCGTCGAAAAAAGAAAGGTAAACAGATACGGGCACGTCGCATTCAAACACAGCTTTTATTCCGTTCCGTATAAGTTCACCGGAATTGAAGTAATCGCAAAATCCAACGGGCGGATTCTTAAAATATACAAGGACTACGAAGAGATAGCGGTCCATCCGTTATCGGGGAAGGGTAAGTTTAATACTGTAGAAAACCATAAAATGGAATTTAAAAGAACTAAAAATGACTCGTATTACGAACAAAAATCCATTTTAATAGGCGCTAATACGCTGGAGTTTTTTAAAAAACTGCTTGCCCTAAAACCATCTTATTATCAAAGAACTATGAACGGCATATTCCATCTTGCAAGGCATTACGGTAACGATATTGCCGACGCTTCTTGTAAAAGGGCTCTGGATTATAATATTTTGAGCTATATATCCGTTAAAAGAATTATATCCGACGGTTTATATAAAACTGGCTATATTAAAGAAACCGCCGTCATTGCCGGCGGGTTTAACCATAACTTAAAAATATACGACGAACTTACGGGGGTAAGACAATGATAGAAATAAATAAAAAATTAGCAAAGCTGAAATTATCCGGTTTCGTTAAATCGATAGAATCAAGAAACTCATACGCTTTAGAAAATAAATTAAGCTATATGGAATTTCTGGAACTGCTGTTAGAAGACGAGTTTGCCAATAGGACATCCAACTCTTACAGGAAAAGATTTTTAAAATCCAAATTGAACGAAGAAAAATCTATTAACTCTTACGATTTTAAATACCAGCCCGATTTGGACAAAAGGCTCGTAATGGATTTATCTTCTTTAAGGTTTATAAACGAAAAAAAGAATATCGTTCTTATGGGTTCTCCGCGGGGGTCGGCAAGACTCACCTTGCAAACTCCATAGGCTTAGAAGCCCTTAAAAAGGGGCATAAGGTAATAATGGTAGAATCCAACGACTTATTGGATAAACTGTATGCTTCTAAAGGTGACGGCACGTACCAGTCGGTAGTAAGCGAATATTTACTCGCGGATCTTCTTATCATAGATGAAATCGGATTTAAAAAAATAAGCAACATCGACGATTTTTTCGAAATCATAAGCAAAAGGTATGAAAAGGGTTCGATTATCATAACTACCAACAGAAACTTCGAGGAATGGGGAGAGGTGTTCGGCGATAACGTGCTTGCCTCCGCCATAATAGACAGAATCCTTCATCACTGCCATGTTATAAGAATAACCGGCGGTAGTTACAGGGTAAAAGATTTATCTTTAAATAAAACTTTGCAATAGCGGAGTAGCCGCTATTGCAATTATCGCAAAGGAGGTGAAAAACAAAAAGTATAACTATACGCGCCGGATAATTATTTATTTTTACTTTAATTAGTTTTTTAAATTAATCCAATGGTGGGTGAAAATAAA
>DAHWHJ010000084.1:0-5336 GCA_027335745.1 bacterium
CATATTATACGCCGTATTCGGCTCTAAATTTCTTGCGGCGTAAGAGCCGTGCCCCGCCGGATTAAACATTAAAGACGTTATAGACGGACTTATGGTATGTACGTGCGCTCCGTTTAAATAAATCCTGTATGCCGTAATATCCCCCACGAAAGGGAGCGTCATAGACCACGTGATACCGACGGAGTGTTCCGTAGATATAGTAGAAGTTATAGACGGCGGCCATAAAGACGGAAAAGTAGGAGAACAGGCGTAAGCCCTACCTGATAACATTACGAACATAAAAATAGATACTATTATAATTTTGCGCATGCATTCCTCCGTAACTTAAAAATAATAAAAGCAAACCTGCTATTTTTGCCATAAAGTTAATTAAAAAATTATTATAAGAAAATCCCGCTATCTTAAATCTTTTCCACATGCCTTTTTTTTTGTAAAACACTCCGCCCTGCGTCCAAATATCTAAAAAAAGATGCGAAGGACCCAGTAATAAAGACGCATATAAATGCGTCTTTTGTTGAAAGACGTCAAGAAGCTGATCGGCGAAAACATCTTTTTCTTCCGCTAATACTTTGCCTTTACTGTCAAAGAATCTTACATCGTATAGATCATCGCCGTTTAGCTTAGTTTCCACATACTTTACGCCTTTTTCGTTTCTTCCTATCTCGTAAATAAGTCCGCCGTCTTTTAAATATTGAAAATTTTTCGCGCCGGTTACCAGAACAAATTCCCGGCCGCCATATTGCTGAAAGATCGCATTCGCTATCTCTTGCTGTTCTTTTAATTCCACTTTAACCTCCTTATTTTGAAAAAAATTTATAAGCATTTAGCACTTCTTTTTCGTAAATTTCCGCCGCCGCCGGATCGCCTGAATGATACTCTCCAATTCCGGATAAAAGATTATCCCTCAAAAGTATATAATGCCCAAGTATATATGCCCCCGCAACTACGTTATCTTGAGGTATTAAAAGATTTCTTAGATTCATGCCGAGACGTCTTGCCCAGATATTGTAGTTTACTTGCATAAGCCCGACGTCGACGCTATAACCCTCGTTTAAAAAATACCGAGCGATATAATACGCTCCCACATACGACTTCGGAAAAACGGGCTCGCCGGATATGTCTAAAGCATACGGTTTGAAACCCGATTCTACATAGGCGACAGACTTCAAAATACTTACCGGCACGCCGGTCGTTACGCTTGCGCGGGAAAACACCCCGGCGTTGGCAGAAAAGGGAGTTAAAAGTAAGAAAAACATAAATATAGCAAATGCCTTCATTCGCCTTTACCTCCTTTAGCTTTACTTACAACTTGCGCCCCTGTTTTCGCTGCCGTACCAGCAAGTCTTCCGCCCGCAAGCATAACGCTTGCCGCGCCCACGCCGGCAGCTATCACCCCCGCTACGCTCATATTCGGCATGCCGGATACGATTTCGCCGGCGATAGCGGGAATCTTCGTTACGAGCCAGCCAAAAATTAAAAGAATAAAAGTATATGTAATTTCATTAATAAGCGAGCTTATCGTGTAGGGTGTATTAGCATTAAGCGTATGAATATAGGTTATCAAAACATTATTCATAAATAAGCTGAAAATTTTTAAAACTACGAATATCAAAAAATAAGAAATAGCCGAACTTAACAAAAACTTAAGCCAGCCGTTCCATAAAAATTCTAACGGTTTAAATATCATAAAAGGTACGAATATATAACCGGACACTAACGCTAATATGATATATGCCTGCACGATTAATATTGTTCCCGCAACTAATAAAAAAGCGACAATTAAAACTATCAGTCCGATAAAATATAAGATAAAATCGGCAAGAAAACCGGCAATAGCCCAGACAGAACCATGGAGACTTTGAAATTGGGAGGAGAGGATATTATAAAAACTATAAAATATATTTTGGAATAAAGTTAAAGGATCGGTTACGCCTGCTACTTTCTGTCCTAACGCGTAAAACATATAGACGACTCCGTCGTTGAAAAACAGATTATAACCTTCTAAAAATCCTTTTACGATAATTATAAAAAAAGCAAACAGCATAAATTCTTTGATGCCCTTATCCCCGAACATCAATTCTTTTACGGCAAAAAGCACAAGGGCGATTATCGCAAGATAATTAAAGAGCGTAGAGGATATGCCGCTTAGGGTAGCGCCTAACGCAGGTCCCGTCTTAAGCATATTGGCTTCTATTTTTCCAAACTGATTAAACGCGAGATTTGAGGTAGTTACGTTATTAACATTCGGCGGAGCTGCAAAGGCAGGAGTTGAAGTACATAAAACTAAAAAAAATAAAGTTAAAACTATTAATAATTTCTTCATTTATTTATCAACCCCTGCGCACATTTTTTGAGTTTTTAAAGACGGCGTAATATAATTTTTTAAATCATAAACAGCAATTTGCTTACACCGCGCTTTTTCTTGCCTAAGTACATAAGATTGCCGTATTTCAGACCTTAAGCCCCGTTTTCGCAAATGACCTTTATTAAAATTGAATATAAGTAAATAAACAAAACCACCAAACAAGAGTAATACCGCAAATAAAGCCATAGTTTTAAAAAACCTGCTCATTTTTTAACCTCCGCTTTTTATGGTTGAACATCTGGATAATTCCCGAAAGGATTACCTCCATAACCTGAATAAACTATCGGCACAGCAGGCGTGACAGATTGGCTCTCTTCTGCTAACGAGTTCTGCATGGCGCTTGCATTTGCGCCAGCCTGCACCGCCTGTAATTTCGCCTGCTCGGCTAAAAGCTTATTCGTCTGATTGACTTCTTCGGTTAAAGCCACTACCGCCTGTCCGTTAGCCTGCTCGGCGGAAACGGGACTGTTTGCCTGCGCCACGTTAACCCCCAGCTGAGATATTAAATGCTGATTATTTTGCGAATTATCGAGAACGCTTTGTCCGTAAGCGGCAGTCTGCCCCGCCTGAGTGTTAGATGTTTGATACTGATTTTGCATAGAATTTATTTGACCCGGAATTGAAGATGTGTTTAAACTATTATCTCCATAGGTATTTTGATAATTCTGTAAAAATTGGCTCATCTGCGGATTGCCCAGGGCTTTTTCCTGCGAGATGATGTTTTGCATGTTAGATTCTTCGCTCGTTAAAGAATTTTTAAGCCCTTGAAGTTCCGTAGCCGGCATCATAACCGTCCCTTCGATATTATTTACCGCTCCGATTAGGCTTGAGGACTCCCGCTGAAGTTCCTGGACCTGATTTAAAAGTTGCTGCCCCTGCCTTACGTATTTTAAAGCGGAAAGTTCCACCTCTATTTTAGACTCCGCCGCCTGAATAGCTGTATTAGCGGCGGTAATACTTTTAATAATAGATTGTATTCCCGCCGTTATCGGGTCGAAAGTGATAATCTGCGCCGAAACTGATAAAGGCGTAAAAAGTATTACGTAGAATAATAAAAAAATAGAAAGTGTTAACCGGGTTAACACCCTTAAAGCCTTGCTATTACTCACCTTTTTAAGTTTTTTCATAAAACCTCCTTAAACCCCCTTTTAAAGGGGGTTTATTACTTATTTGTGCTACTTACTATTTATTGTTTTGATACGTCGTATCCGCGCCTGTTTTTGAGTTTAAATCTTGCTGCGTTTGAGTATTATTTAAAACCCCGTTTACCTGCGTTTGAGTATTCGTAACGGCTCCTTCCGTAGCGCTGTTTTCCGTCATTGTCTGTTTTTGCGCTTGTTGTATCGCTGCGGCGTTTACCGCCGGCGCAACGGGAGTTACAGTTTTAGGAATAAAATTAGAGCCCTGCGGATGAGGATACGAAACTTGAGCAAAAACTTTTGCTGAAAAACCAAAAACAAGCACAAAAAATATCAAAATTAACTTTTTCATTTTTACTACCTCCTATTAATGACCATATTTTTACTTACAAATACATTAAACCTAAATCCCTGCCTGATTATTAACGTAGGCGGAATATTTGCATATTTAGAGAGCATATTCTGACTTAAATTTCCAGCCGTATTAGAAAGAGTTTCCTCTCCGACCCCCGCTGCGCTGACAGGAGCGGTCGCGCCGTAGGCGTTAGGCGCCATAGCCCCTGAAGCAGTCCCATAAGCTTGAGAGCCTACGTTAATGAACGATAAAAGTAAAGACGTCCCGAATATCGTCCAGAAGTGCGTATTTACAAGGTCGTGAAATCCCGCTGTTCCTCTTCCCGTCATGCCCGGCATTCCGAGAAGATTTAACTGCCGTCCGTCAGGAAGTTCTAAAGTCTTAAATGCCACTAAAAGCCTTGACTGATTTGCTATTATCTGGGACGAATACATCCCTATTAGAAAAGTCCCTTTAGGAATCTCAAGACACTTACCGCTGTAAGAATAAACGTTATTTACCGTTTGAGCTTTAATGAAACCGGGCAGATTTGAGTTAATACGCGATACCAGCACCGCAGGGATTATAGTCCCTGCTTCTACCTCACAGCTTGAAACCGGTTTTTGCGAGGTTAGAACATGTTCATAATTTTCTTTTTTTTGTTTCATCGACTCTATAAACGCTGCATTCGGCTCGGTCTTTTCGAGCTGCATCAATTTCGCCTGTTCTATAGTCTTTTTTTCCATACCTGGCACGGAATTTAAAGCGGCGTTTGCTTTATTTTGCAAATTCTGAAGATTTTGCTGCTGATTTAAAAGACTTGAAACTTGATTTTGATTATTATACCCGCCCTGCGTGTTTACGACCGAAACCATAGGACTTAGAGCCGCTTTTTGCGCAAGCGTAGGTCCGGTTTGCGCATTTAGGCTTGTGTTTTGCGGCAAAGAGACGCTTATTTTTTTTATCTTCGCTTTTTCCTGCGGGCTTAAAGGCGGCAATGCAACACCTGAAACGGTTTCAGGCACAGCTTTGTTTATTACGCTTTTAGCTTTATTTTGCGTTTCCGAAAAAGATTGCGCCGTTTGAGGCGCAGGCTTGGGCTTAGAGACGGCGGACTTTTTTTTGTTAAGAGCTCCTGTAATAAAAAGAATTACAAGAATAGAAATTATCAAAACTACGGCGGTTGCGGTATACAAATTTTTAGGGACTTTTAGTCCCTTTCTAAATTTTTCGCCTAAAGTAATTTTGGCCGCGGGTTTTTCGTCCGTTTCCGGTTCTTCTGGCGCAAAATCTTTATTTTCTATTTCGTCGTGTTTTTCTTCCATCACCAGCTCCAACCTTTATTTTTTTTGTTTTTCAGATAAATAAAGGCTTCTTTATTTCCGAGTTTCAGAGCGCCTTTTTTAAATAGCCTTTCAACTATAATATATCTGCCCCTGACGATATAATTTACCAAATCCAGTTTCCCTGCTGAATAGATAAAAAATGCCGGCATAGA
>DAHWHJ010000096.1:0-7541 GCA_027335745.1 bacterium
CCCCCTTAAAAATTAAAAAAATTAAATTGATTTATAGTTAATATATATATATTATAATAAATTTTAAGTCAATATATTTTTTAGCCGATATTTTATTAAAATTTATTAAAATTTTTCTTGCATTTTTCGCTAAATAACATATAATAAAAAATCGTGTTTTTATTTTTATTTTTTAAAATTTATATAGGGGATTTATAATCTCCTTGGGGAGGTAAGGGTAAAATGAATTCTTTAGGAACGCATTTACTTTTAGAATTAAAAAAATGTAGAAAAAATATTTTAGCCGACCTTGACTTTGTCGAAACTGCAATGCTCGATGCGGCTGCCGAAGCAAAAGCGACCATAGTAGAGCATAAATTCCACGAATTTAATCCGTTTGGAATCAGCGGAATGGTAATAAATGCGGAATCGCATCTTTCGATACACACATGGCCCGAATACGACTATGCGGCGGTAGACATTTTCACGTGCGGAGATATAATAAAGCCTCAGGAAGCGGCGGAGTTTTTAGTTGAAAGGTTCGGGTCTTTAGAACCGCAGATTATGGAAGTAAAAAGAGGACTTATATCTATTTACGACGAAGAGTTGCCGCATAAAGTTCTATGCGAGGAGAAGCTCGTCGCTCGTTAGCGTAAGATTCGAGTCATTTTTTTATCGAACTTGCCGTAATAAGATATTTTTTGAAAAGCTCCCGCATAAGAATTATCTAATCTTTCAAGGGCTTTTTTGATGCTTTCTTCGTCGAAAGGCCTTTTAAGATTATAAAGCAAATCTAAATCTAAATCCAAAATAGGCTCAAGCACGAATCTGCGCTTAAAAATTTCGGGATGGGGCAGTTTTAATTCCGGCAGGTCTAACGTTATAAATTTTTTTTCGGCGTTATCGTAAACGAAAAGCATATCTATATCTATAACCCTCGGCATATATCTTTCCTTTTCCTTTTTTCTGCCCATATTTTTTTCTACATCTTTTAAAAAGGAAAGAATCCTGCCGCATAAAACCGCATAATCTGTCCTGCCGGATATACCGGATTGAAACTGCAGGGACAGCCTTAATATTGCGGCGCAATTTAAAAAATAAGGCTGGTCGATATTCCCGACCGGAGAAGATAAATATACCGAAGAAATACCTAAAATAGCGGCTCCAGATAATCCACTTTTAATTAAACTTAACGCTTTCAGCAAATTGTCTTCCGTATTCCCGATATTGCTTCCCAATCCCAGACATATATCCCAACCCTCTATAAGATATTCCGGAAGGGGTTCCGGTTTGCCGTCCGCGTCCATATTATCGCGCGCCCATACGGACTAAAGCTTCTTTTATGCGGTTTTCGCTTATCGTCAAAGAGAACCTTATATACCCTTCGCCGTAATCGCCGAATCCGGAACCGGGCGTTACTATAATGCCGGTTTCGTTCAAAAGAGATACCGCAAAATCTTTCGACGTCATATCTGCCTTTGGAACATGCGCCCAGACGTAAAACGTGGCATCGGATTTATACACCTTATACCCTAATTTTTCTAATCCCCCTACTAACAATTCCCTTCTTTTTTTATATATAAGGTTGTTTTCTTCTACGGCTTTAAGCTCGTTATCCAGCCCATAAGCTCCGGCAAGCTGTATAGCCTGAAACACGCCGGAATCCAGATTTGTTTTTACGGCTCCGAGTCCTTTTATTACTTCTTCGTTGCCGGCGGCAAACCCTATTCTGAAGCCGGTCATATTAAAAGTTTTAGAAAGGGAATGAAATTCTATTCCGATTTCTTTTGCCCCGTTAGCTTCTAAAAAAGAATCGTTTCCTTTTTCTCCGGTATAAACTTCGGAGTAAGCAAAATCATGGGCGATTATTATTTCGTTTTTCTTTGCAAATTTAACGGCTTCATTGAAAAAATGCCTATCAGCCCTTGCAGAAGTGGGATTATTAGGATAATTTAAAAACATAAGTTTCGCTTTTTTTAAAATATCTTCCGGTATGGAAGAAAAATCAGGCAGAAAATCATTTTCTTCTTTAAGAGGCATGATATAAGGAATACCTCCGGCAAAAATGGTTCCCGCCCTATACACTGGATAACCCGGGTCGGGAATTAAAACGACGTCGCCCGGATTTATGAAGGCAAGGGGAAGATGTCCTATTCCCTCTTTTGAGCCTATAAGGGATAAAACTTCCGTTTCAGGGTCTAACGGAACGTTGAACTTTTTTTTATACCAATCCGAAACAGATTCCCTAAATTTCAACAGTCCTTCATACGACGGATATTTTTGGTTAAAGTCTATTTCGCTTTCTTTTTTGAGGACATCTACTATTGCCTTTGGAGTAGGAAGATCCGGATCTCCGATGCCGAAACTTATTATATCTACGCCTTTTGCCTTTACCTGAGATTTAAGCTTATCTATTTCGGCAAAAAGATATACCGGGAGCTTACCGAGTCTGTCGGATAATTTGAATTGCATACGGGATTTAATCCTCCTTATAATTTTTATTTATTATATTTTATAATAAAATCTTATCCAAGTCTATATAATTTAAAACAATGCCGCTCAGTACGTCGGCATCATTTAAAAGTTTCTTATCGGAAATATAAGGAATATCCCCGATAATCGGAACATCGGTAAATTCACATAATATTTCTTTATTGGAAGACAGGCTTTCGTCGTTTTCGTTTAAAACGTTATTTATAATTATACCCGATATTTTTATATCGCGGTTTTTTGCGTATTCTATATTTAAAAGCGTCTGGTTTATCATTCCCAACCCCGCTTTGGTTACTAATATAACCCCTGCATCTATATATTTTGCTATATCTATAACAAAATGGTTTCCCTTCAAAGGAACGAGCATCCCTCCTGCGCCTTCGACCAGCATATATTCATATTTTTTATTTAACCCGTAAAATTTAAAAAGAATTTCTTTAATACACAGTTCTCCCCTTTCTTTTTTCATCGCCGCATAAGGAGATAAAGGGAGTCTAAAGGTATAAGGGGTTATAGCTTCGAGAGCGTCGTTTAAACCGCCGCGCCGTTTAATAAACTTTCCGTCTAAATACTTTTTGGAACCGTCTTTTTCAACGGTAACTCCGGTTTCGACGGGCTTCATATATCCGACGTTTAAGCCGCGTCTCTTAAAAGCAAGCAATAATAAGAGGCTGACGAGCGTTTTTCCTATATTAGTATCTATTCCGGTTATAAAAAATATTTTATTAGACATAACATATATTAAGGCAAGATAGGAAGGAAACTCCCCGAATTTCTGTCGGGGAGAGTAAAATCCAAAATCAAAAATTACTTTACGCCTAATTTTTTAAGCGTCATCGGACCGATAATTCCGTCGGCTTTAAGACCGTTTTTTTTCTGGAACGCTTTGACCGCATTAGTAGTAACGGGTCCAATCATTCCGTCAACTTTGCCTTTAAAAAGTCCGTCTTTTGCAAGAGCCTGCTGAACGGCTTTGACCGTGGCAGAGGATATTGTTTTTACCGCTTTTTTGGCAGCGACTTTCTTTACGGCAGCTTTTTTAGCTACCGGATTCTTTGCGGCTTTAGCAGCGGCAAACGAACTGGAAGGTATTGCTATTAAGGCTAAGAACAAAATCGATAATAATAATTTTTTCATTAATTTTCACCTCCTTTTTTGTAAAATATATTAACCTAATATTTTTATCATTTTCATATAATAATTGCAATCAAAATTAAATCATTACAAAACTTTTTTTATCGTTCCGATAAATTCGACAGGGTCGAATTTTATCACGTAATAATCGGCGCCGGCTCTCATGCCTTTATCGGTATTCTCTACTCCGCTTAAAGAAGAATGCATTATTATCGGAATATCTTTATATTTATCGTCGGACTTCATCGTCTTGGTAAAAGTATAACCGTCCATAACCGGCATTTCGACGTCGCATATAATAGCGTCTATTTTGTATTTATCTTCATATACAATGTCGAGCGCCGCCTTTCCGTTTTCTGCCAGTAAGGTCTTGAATCCTTCTTTCGTCAGCGCATTGTTTACTATCTTTCTGGCGGATGACGAATCGTCTATAATTAGAACAGTTTTATCTCCGCCGAACTCGTTTTTTTCCGAGTCTATTTCCCTGTTTTCTTTGTTATAAAACCCGAGCTCGTCAACTATCGATTCAAAGTCTAATAAAAGAAGAAGCTCGTCATTTTCGACTTTTATGATACCGGTTACTTTAGAATCTACGGAGCTTACCGAAGAAAGCTCGGGAGCGCTTATCTCGTCCCAAGAAACGCGCCTGATTTTTGTAGTTTCATGAACTATGAATCCTACTTTAATTTTGTTGAATTCGGTTATAATGACTTTAAAATTTTTCCGGTCTAATTCTTCCGGCTCAGCTATTCCCATCCATTTCGGAAGATTAACCAAAGGGACGACTGAGCCTCTCAAATTAAACATACCCTCGACAAATTCAGAAGTATTGGGTGTTTCCGATATATCTTCCGGCATTTTAATAATTTCTATGACTTTAGCGACGTTTATTCCGTAAATCCCTTCCCTTTCTTCTCCCTCTTCGTCTATTCTAAACAGCCTGAAATCGACTAATTCCATTCTGTTCTGGCCGACCTCCAGAATGTCGTGTCCCGGATTTATCTGGTTTGCCATAATTTTTCTCCTTTATTCAAAATTTGCAGTGCTTTCAAAAGATATATTTTTATTTTATATTTCTACTTTTTTTATCGGCTGCTTAATCCTCTTATCTAATCGTCCACCCAAGGATTCTCCTCTACCTCTATAATGTCGCCCAACCGGTCTTCCGAGATTATTCTGTTTCTGCCTCGGTTTTTTGCTTCGTAAAGAAGATTGTCCAAACGTTTTAATAAATCTTTCGGTCTGCTCTCGAATTCTTTTCTATAAAACGTGACTCCTATGCTTATAGTAACCTTCTTTATATCCTTGGTTTGTATCTTCAATATCGTCTGTTTTATCTTTCTTGCGACGTCTATGGCGCTCGTAATATTAGTGGACGGGAGACAAAGCATAAACTCTTCGCCTCCGAACCTTGCGGCAATATCCGATTTCCTCGTATTTGCTTTTAACGTATCTGCGACTTCTTTTAAAATAACGTCTCCTTTGTCATGTCCGTAAGTATCGTTAATTTTTTTAAAATGATCTATATCGCACATTATTAAAGAAAGAGGGATATCGTATCTTGAACTCTGGGCAAAAATATTTTCGTAAAAAATATCGAAATACCGCCTGTTATAAAGCCCTGTCAATGCATCGGTCAAAGCCATATTTTCAAGGTCGTCGTCGAATATTATTTTTTTAAATTTTATTGCCGCTATAAGCACGGATAAAGATAAAATTAATAAAATAAAATTTTGATAAAAAATAAACCTTGAAATAGAATCCGATATATTTATAAAATTAATGAATAAAAAAATGGATACCGATATAATTTGAATAATAATTAATGAAATAATTATATAATAATATCGTTTTTTATTCATAACAATTTAATTTCCTTTTAAACAAATTTTATATTTTTTTTAGATTTATTACAATTTATTTTTTCATTACTAAATTAAACCGGATGAAACTTATTAAATTAAATAAAAATTCCGAAACGTCGTTTGAAAATATTATAGTCCTAATTTTTATTTTCGTCTTAGCGGTTATCTCCGTTCATAAATACCGGAGTGCGGTAAAATATGCAAAAACGGCGGTTTATAGAGAAGATATTCAAAAAATAAACGACGCTTTAATAGTTTATAGAGTAAAACTCGGTAAATTTCCCGCCAATCTTTCCGTTTTAGTAAAAAAGGGGTTCATTGAAAATATTAAAACCGATAAGAAAGGGTATCCTCTTTCTCCTTTCGGCAGGAGATTTAAGTATATAAGAAAATACGGAAGAGTGATAATTTCAAGTGGTGGCGGTGCAGGGACTTGAACCCCGGACACTACGGATATGAGCCGTATGCTCTAACCGGCTGAGCTACACCGCCGTTAAAAGAAGAATATATTATTTTAGCAAATAAATAAATTTTTTTCAACGCTTTTATACTTCAGCGGGCAACTTTATAAATTGCTATATAGCTTTTAGGGCTGGTTAGCGGCGAACCCGGGTTCTCGACTATTCCGTCGGCGAGATACACATTTCTGCCTGCTCTAAAAATAGAAAATCCCGCGCTGTAACCGACTACCGGTTTTATTTCCCAAACCGGATAAAAACCTATTTTATTCCATTTTAAACTATATACCGAGGTTTTAACGTAATAATTAAGATTATGGAGAAAAGCCGCCTGTCTGTAATTTTTTAAAGCAATAATTTCTATCCCGCCTTTGCGGTTAAAACCCTCTATCTGCGCAGGAACATTGTATATTAGACCGCCGGTATAAGTAGAACTTCTCGCTCCGTTAAAAGAAGGTACCCTTATCTGCAAAGGAGAACCTCCGTATGTTTTGGAACCGGTATATAAAGTTTTGCCTTTATCGTTTATAATCATTAAATTGCCTGATTTTGACAATGCTACAAGATAATTTTTACCGTTTCCTTTAAAATTTCCGTAAACGGTGCCGTAGAGAGTTATATCGTTAAAAAAGGGAAGTCTCTGACCTCTTGCTAATGAACCGGTATTTTTATCAAGCTTATATATATAAGTATTTCCGCCGAACTGACCTATGGGATAATAATTCTGGCCTATGGCATAATCGTTAAAGTATCTGCCAGACGGAGCGACGGAAATCGGCTTTTGCCCGACTATGACCTTTCCGAAACCCGGCAAATTCATAACCCTCAAAAATACTCCATAATTTTTGGTCAACTTTATAAGACTTCCGTTTCTAAAAACCAACAGATAAGATATAATCATTCCAAGCCTTGCTTTTGTTAAAACTATAGCGTTATAACCCTTGGAAATTTTATAGAAACCTAAATATATAACGTTAGACCTGACGGACAGTTTATACTCAGCCAGTTTTTTAAGGCTTCCGTTAAGCGACAGGTTATATAGAATTACCCTGTGTCTCGTAGCAACGGCGGTCTGGACGCCGCTCCGCAAAAACCTGCCGGTACTTATCGCCTGAATTACGTATTTTTTAGATGCCGTTTTTATAAGTCCGCCGCCGTTCTGAACAAAGCGTTTTATGAAAATAGAGCTTTTTATATTATTCTTACCTACTGAATTTGAAATAGGACTTTCAGCGGCAACGCTATTTGAATTAATCTCTTTTTTTAATATAACCGACAGTCTGTTAATATCGTTTATTATGAAGTTTGTGCCGAGCGCCTGAATATGGTTCCTGTAAATGACCTCATTCACGGCGGCGTCGAAAACGTTGGTCTGAATAACGAATATCCTTCCTATTTTAACGATTCTTCCATAAATAAGATAATTTGCCTTAAAATATTTAGACAGTTTTAAAAGGTTTTGCGAGGAAAGATTTATCCGGTTATTTTTAATATACGAGGTAATATCCGGGTTTCTAATAATACGGATGTCTTTTGATGCTAAATTTGAGCCTATAATCAACGGGATACTGCTTCCTATGTATGAGTATCTTTCATAATGCGTAGAAATAAT
>DAHWHJ010000070.1:0-2386 GCA_027335745.1 bacterium
GGAGCATTTTCACGCCCATATCGTATGCGCCGGCAGGAGCAAAAGGCGTTCTCCCGTCCGTATAACTAAAAAGACGCTCTTTGATATGAAAGAAGCGGCGATCAATAGAATTTTTGAAATCAAGCGGGACAAAAACCTTGATTTAGGGCTTTCTTTTGAAAAAATAATAAAAGATTTAAGCAGGGGAATCAAGAACTCGCTTAAGGGGGTAAAAAGATGAAATATTACGACATAAAAAACGATTTGGATTATCTAATCGGCCTAAATAAAGGCTATATATTCATTCAAAATCAAAAAGCATTAGAGGAACTTAAAGCAAAAGACCCGCTCTTTAATTTCCTTTCGCCTGCGGCTCTGCCGGTATTCGTGCAGTATTTGAGAACTATTCAAGAAATAAAAATCATAAGTCCCGATTCCGTGCTTTTCGAAAAAGAGCTTACCGGCAAAAGATTAAAAGAACTTACGAAGTCGGACCCTGAACTTAAAGAAAACATAGAGGGATTATATCAGACGGTGCTGGCACTTAAAAAAGAAATAAATAAAGAGTTTTTTATCGTAGAAAAGAAATTAAATTTATTAACCAAAAATTAAAGGAGGCAGTAAAAATGAGTATGAACAGAGTTCAGTTAATCGGCAATATCGGAAAAGAACCGCAATTCGATTACAAAAAAGAGGACACGGCGGTCATTAAGTTTTCCGTCGCCGTAAATTCAAAAGTTAAAGATAAGAAAATTACGGAGTGGTTTAACGTCGTTGCGTTCGATAAACTTGCCGAGACCTTAAAAGTCTATTTGAAGGCAGGTATGCAGGTTTACGTGGAAGGCGCTCTTAAAATTAAAAAATACGAAAACAAAGACAAAGAGGAACGCCTGCAGGTTAATATTCTTGCGCATAAGGTTGATTTTTTCGGACGGATTAATTCTAAGGACGAAGAAGAACATGCCGAATCCGAAGAATATTCCGGCGATTAAACTTGAGTATTCCGTTATTAGTATTAAGATTTAGTTATTAGCGTTAATATGCCGTCATTTAAAAAAGTCATTACGGAGTAATGCAAGATAAGAAAGCTCCGCTTTCGGGCAATGAAGCGTTGCAAACCCCCGTAATGACCGAATGACAATATATGGCGGATACGGTATGCTTAAAAAACAAATACGCAAATAACGGGTATAAAATGAATCAAACCTATATAAACATTAAATAAAAAGAGGTGATACTATGGCAAAAATTCCCAAAAATATTAAATTAATAGTCTGGATTGACGAAAATTTGTCTAAACAAATAAATTCCGCCGCGGACGAAAACGACCTGAGCAAATCCGAGACCATCCGTCAGGCATTGTTTGCCGGTCTCGAAAAATTCTTCACGGACTCGCAGGGGGACTTCTTAAAAGAAAAAATCGGGGAGGTTATAGATCAGGCGGTTTCGAATAATATGGATAAACTCCTGAAAGCTTTGGAAAAAAGGCTCATAGCTCTCCTTGTCCAGAACACTAACTACACTCTGCAGACATATTCTTTAACAGACAGGCTTTTACGTCTCGAAATAGGATTTAATCATGACAAAATAAAATCACTATCCGACGAAAAATTATTAAGTCTCATAAAGGCAAACGCCGAGATATTCGAAAAAGAAGCGAAAGGGTTTATGAACGGCATATATGAGAAAAGCAGAAAAAAGGAGGAAAAACCTGCGGAGGAATAAAATTAAATTTTAAAATATAGAATATCATGATTAACGACCTTATACAAAAAGTCCGTTCCGGAGATAAAAAAATCAAAGAGGAAATAAATAATACGCCGTATCCGTATTCTATAGATCCTTTTCTTATTATATTTAACGAAGTCGTCTTTAAAATAGAAGATAATATGGCGCTATTACCGGGCAAATACGACTTTTTTATAAAACCCTACAATCATTATTTGCTCGTATCGCCCTCTTACACAGAGGATGTTTTGGATATATTCAACCGGCATAAAAAATATCTTAAAAGGATGACCGAAACCGTTAAAGCATATTATAGATTATTTAAATATTCAGGCAGAGAAATGTATAGTATCGATAGAGAAGATTTGATGCGGCTTACGCAAAAATACGTTAAAAGATTTACGAATGAATTGAATACGCCCAAAATAGAACAAATTTTTACGGAACCTATCGATAAAAATTGCATAAGCCAAGTATTTATTAATAATTATGCGCATATAAATTTACCTTTCAAACGGCTTACAATATCTGAAAAAATGCGTTATCTACCTAAAAAACTTATAAAATATATCATATATCATGAAATTTTTCATTTTATAGAGCAGGCGCATAATAAAAGATTTAAAGACGCGATGAAAGCTAAATTTTTACATTACAACCGCTGGGAAAGCGAATTTGC
>DAHWHJ010000009.1:0-6242 GCA_027335745.1 bacterium
AAAAATGTATCTTAAACTGTCCAGGACTAATTTAAAAATCAGCATATTTTCTCTTAACGATTATGAAGAAAAAGACGCAATAGATGCTATTTTGTGTTATTTTTCCCTGTTAAATCATAAAAAATCGAGAAGAATATTCAAATTTATTTTTGAATATTATCAAAAAAACGAAAACATAGACGAAATAGAATACGGTTATATAAAAGAAATAATAAAAAAAATAGCAAGACCGAAATTCATAACCGAATTTATAAAATCGCTAAAGCCGTCCTCGGACATAAATAATAAAACCGATGTGCTTATTGACGTTTTATCGGATATTTCCCATAGAGACGTAATTAATCTTTTAAATTTTTATAAGGATAAAAAATTTTTCGTCGAAATAAAGCTTTCCCTTTTAAAATACGCGCAAAAATTATCCGGCGGTTCCTATGAGCTTCCGCTTATAGACGCGGTTATCGACTGCTATATAAAGGACGGTAACGGCGACGTAAGGAAATCTGCGGCAGTCTTGCTCGGGTATCTTAAAAGCGCGGTTTCCTACATAGAAAATATTTTTAACGGACTTCTTAAGGAAAACTATCCCGACGTTATCGATGCTTACGTCTTCTCCCTGTCAAACCTTATAAGCCTAAATAAAGACAAGAAATATATTTATTTTTTTATAGACGGGCTTTCTTCTAAAAACGATAAAATCGTAGAATATTCCTTAAGAATTTTGGGAATAAAAAAAATAAAATTTACGTCAAAAGAGATTAAAGATTTATATGATAAATTTTCGGCATTTAAACATATTAAATCCGTTCCATTAAAAAGGCTTCTTGCAAAAGAGCTTGATCATTTCAATTTAATTAACCATAAAGAAGAAACGGCTTTTATGCTTGAAGAAGACGACGAAGAAACGAAATTAAATTATTTAGAATCTCTTCTGTCGTCGGGGGAAAAAGATTCCGCAGTTTTTTTAAATGCGCTTAACTCCGGCGTTTACTCCGATATTTCTAAATACAAAATAATAGAATTAATTCAAAAGTCGGGGGATAAAGGCAGTTTTGACGAACTTGTTTCTATTTTGCGTAAAGAAAAAAGCAAAATGGCTAAAATTGCGCTGTTAAGGGCATTACACGCATTAAACAAAGAAAAATCAAATTCTATCTTAAAAAGATATAATTCCTCTAAAGATAAAGATATAAAAAATTTTTCTTTGGAATTAATAAAAAATTAAACATGGAATATACAAATCCAATCCTATCCACAGATGTTTTTAATAAATTAAAAGACTTGATTTACGAAATATCCGGAATATATTTCAGCGAACAAAAAAAATATTTATTGGAAACAAGGCTTTCTAAAAGGCTTTCGGTTTTAAATCTGCCCAATTTCGAGGATTATTATAATTATTTAAAATATTCTTCGGATAAAAACAAGGAAATAAAGGAGTTATTTAACAGCGTAACTACCAACGAAACAAGTTTTTTTAGAGATATGCCGCAACTTGACGTATTTACGGATATTCTGAAAAAAGTCGTCCATGAGGCGGGTAACGGCGTTCATAAAAAAATAAGAATATGGAGCGCGGCATGCTCAACCGGCGAAGAGCCTTACACTATCGGCATTATGATAAAAGAAAACTTTCCGGTTTCCGGTATCGATTTTGAAATAGTAGGCTCCGATATAAGCGAGCAGGTTCTCGAATCGGCAAAGAAGGGCATTTACGGCGGCTATACATTGCGCAACGCTTCTTCGGCAGTTTTAAAAAAATATTTCGATAAAATCGACGACGATTCATATAGCATCAAAGACGAAATTAAAAAAATGGTTTCTTTCCGTAACGTTAATCTTATGGATTCAAAAGACGTAAAGAAACTTAACGAGTTTGACATAGTTTTATGCAGAAATGTTATAATATATTTCAATTCGGAATCCAAAAAAAAAGCTATAGCAAATATATACGAAAGTTTGAAGACCGGAGGCTATCTGTTTTTAGGACACAGCGAATCGCTTCATCAGGTAACGTCTTTATTAAAATTAGTAGGTTTTGGCAAAACGCCGTTATACAGGAAGGAATAAATATTATGAAAAACTATACCGTATTAATCGTGGAAGACTCTATAGTCGTTATGAAGTTTTTGACCGCAGTTTTTAAAAATGCCGGTTTTAGGGTAAAAACCGCTTCCGACGGGTTCGAGGCTTTAGAAAAAGCTATAAAAGACGATATAAATTTAATAGTAACGGATTTGAATATGCCTCAAATGGACGGCATAACGCTGTTGAAAAATCTGAAAGAAAACGAGGATACAAAAAAAATTCCGGTAATACTGATGTCTTCTAATATACCGGACAAAAGTGAAATTTCGGGCAGTTTCGCTTTTTTGCAGAAACCCTTTACGGAAAATGAAATAATAGGCGTTGTAAAAAAAGCCGTTAAAGATATTTACGGATAAAATAATAACATATTGCTAAAAAGACAAATTTTTATTATAATTTTAAATATTTTAAAAGGATATTAAATATTATGGCGTTCGACCTTTCGATGAAAATTCTTGTCGTGGATGATTTTTCCACTATGAGAAGAATTATTAAGAATATTTTAAAGCAGATAGGTTTTACCAGCATCGACGAAGCCGAAAACGGCGAGATAGCCCTGTCTAAAATCGGCGACGGAAATTACGACTTTGTTATTTCGGACTGGAATATGCCGGAAATGACCGGCATAGAACTTCTGAAAAAGGTCAGGGCAAACGAAGCCACTAAAGACCTCCCTTTTTTGATGGTTACGGCGGAAGCTAAAAAAGAAAACGTCGTGGAAGCGGTTAAAGCGGGCGTCAATAACTATATAGTCAAACCTTTTACGGCGGAAGTTCTTCAGGAAAAGATTTCAAAGATTTTTCCCGATTAAACGCTAAAATTTTACGGGTGATACGAAATGATAGACGATTCGATGCAGGAAATTGTCAACGATTTTATTCAGGAAGCGTTGGAGCTGCTTGAAAGCCTTAACGAAAATTTTATAGAGTTAGAAAAACAGCCCGACAATAAGGAAATATTAAACACGATATTCAGAGCGGCTCATACCGTCAAAGGTTCGGCAGGCTTCTTGGGCTTTCAGAACATAGTGGAACTTGCGCACAGCGCCGAAAATATTCTTAATAAGCTTAGGCAGGGGGAAATTACCCTTACCTCCGAAATGACCGATTATCTTCTTAAGGCTATGGACACGCTTAAAGCTATGATAATAACGGTATCGGAAACAAGGTCCGAGGGCGAACCTCCCGAAGGCAATGCGGAACTCATTAAAAAACTTAACGAACTGTCTGAAGGGACGGGCGCGGCGCCGTCGGAACCTGCCCCAAAGGTCTTAAGCCCCGCGGCGGCGCCCCAAAATCAGGCATCTTCCGATAATCCCCCCGCCGCCGGCGTTTCGCATTCCGGCAAAAAAAAGGCGAGAAGTCTGGGCGACATACTTTTGGAAGATAACCTCATTTCCAAAGAAGAATTAGAAGAAATTTATAAAGAAAAAGAAGAAGAAGAAGAACATAAACGGCATACCGCAGACGTCGAAATTCCTGAAGTAGCGGCTGAGGAAATCGTCCATTCTTCCGTATTGGAGGAAACCCCTCAGCCCGTCGTCCGCAATGAAGAACCTGCGGCTGCCCCAACGCCTCGGAACAAACCGGCGCAGATGCCGTCCGCCGCGCAGCCTCAGCCTGTCCCTCAGAAACCTGCAACGGCTCCCGCTCCGCCCGCAGAGATTAAAGAAACGACCGTCAGGGTCGACATAGAAAGGCTCGATAACGTTATGAATCTTGTAGGCGAATTAGTTCTTGCCAGAAACAGGCTGTTTAATATTTCGTCGAAGCTGGAAATAAAATATGCCGACGACGACCTTTCGTCCGCGCTTGCGCAGGTAGTGGCGGGTCTTAATCTTGTAACTACCGACCTTCAGCTTGCAGTTATGAAAACGAGGATGCAGCCGGTTAAAAAGGTGTTTAGTAAATTTCCGAGAATGGTCAGGGATCTTTCCCGGGAACTCGGCAAAGATATGGAACTGCTCATATCGGGCGAAGAAACGGAACTTGATAAATCCGTTATAGAAGAAATTGGAGACCCTCTTGTCCATTTAATTAGAAACAGCGTCGACCACGGCATAGAAGATAAAGAATCAAGAAAAGCCGCGGGAAAACCGGAAAAAGGCACGATAAAACTAAGCGCGGAACATGAGGGAAATTACATTATTATATCCGTTGTAGACGACGGCAAAGGTATGGACCCCGCCGTTATCAAAAGAAAAGCGGTAGAAAAAGGCGTGATTGACGAAAAAACCGCCGTAAATCTTTCCGATAAAGATGCATTAAATCTTATTTTTGCGCCGGGATTCAGCACAAAAGACAAAGCTACGGAAATTTCAGGAAGAGGCGTAGGGATGGATGTCGTAAAAACCAACATACAGAAACTTAACGGAATTATCGAAATTAATTCTAATCCGGGGCAGGGTTCCGGCATTATATTAAAGCTTCCTCTTACCGTGGCGATAATTCAAACCCTTATAGTCGGAATATCGGACGAGGTTTTTGCAATTCCTCTTAATTCCGTCGTAGAAACGCTTAGGATAAAAGAATCCTCCATACAAACTATAGATAAACACGAAGTTATAAATTTAAGGAAATCGGTTTTATCCCTGCTCAGGCTCGGAGACGAATTCGGGATCGCCGAAAATATGGGCGCGGAGACGCTTAATTCCGGCGATAGAGAAATTTACGTCGTCGTAGTAGCGCTTGCCGAAAAAAAGGTCGGGATCGTCGTCGATAATCTTTTCGGTCAGGAAGAGGTAGTCATCAAGTCTCTCGGCGATTATCAGCTTGGGTACAAAGGAATTTCCGGCGCTACGATAACCGGCGACGGCAGGGTCGTTTTAATAATAGACGTGGCTTCTATGATAGATGCGGTTAAAGTCAAATGATTATAATTAACTTTAATTTTGCGGTAAAAAAATTAGGACCGGATTCCCGCCTTCGCGGGCATGACATGAGGAGGATTTAAAATTTTATGGCTGAACCAATCAGGCTTTTAATAGTCGACGACTCTCCTTTTATGAGGAGAGCAATAAGTTCTCTTGTTGACGGCGAAGAAGATATAAAAGTAGTCGGCACGGCAAAAGACGGGCAGGACGCTATCCGCCAGATTAACGACCTGAAGCCCGATATAGCGACTATGGACATAGAAATGCCGGTTATGGACGGACTGACGGCGCTTAAAATAATTATGGAGAAATGTCCTATTCCAATTATAATGCTTAGCTCCTTGACGGAAGAAGGAGCCAAGGAAACTTTAGATGCGCTAGATTTAGGAGCGGCGGACTATATTCCAAAAAACCTTTCTAACGTATCGCTCAATATCTTAAAAGTAAAAGACGATTTAATTTCAAAAATAAGGGCTATTACCGCAAAAAAGTATTTCTTTAAACCTTATGTAAAAGAACTAAGGGAACATGGCGTAAAAGAACAGGCGGTAGAATATGTCAAAGGGGCGGCGAAGAATAATAAAATAGATATAGTCGCCATAGGTTCTTCCACCGGCGGACCGAAAGCACTTCAGGACGTTATACCCAAACTGCCGCAGAACTTTCCGGTTCCTATAATTTTAGTCCAGCATATGCCTAAAGCGTTTACAGGCCCTTTTGCCGAAAGATTGTCCTCTATATCTCACATTAAGGTCATTGAAGCCGCGGGAGGAGAGATAATTAAACCGGGAACGGCTTATTTATCTCCGGGAGATAAACATCTAAGTATAATAAAAGAAAAAGGGCTCGGATTCGTAACATCTCTTTCAAACGAACCTGAAGACCTCATAAATAGACCTTCCGTTTCCGTTATGATGGAATCGGTCGCAAAAGAATATCCGGGAAAAGCCCTCGGAGTTATATTGACGGGAATGGGTTCCGACGGTTTGCTTGGAATGAAAAAAATTAAGGAAACCGGAGGAAAAACCATTGCTCAGAATGAAGCGACATGCGTCGTTTACGGCATGCCTAAAGCCGTAGTGGATGCCGGCTTAGCCGATGTGATACTGCCTATATATAAAATAGGAGACGAAATAATAAAAGAAACCGTATAAAATATAACCCTTGGAGGAAAACCTATGGAAAATAATAAAGAGACGGAAAATAAAAAAGGCGGCGCGGCGGGAACCGAAACCGGTTCCAAAATAGACGAAATCGTCCAGCTTGTTACTTTTAAATTAGGCAA
>DAHWHJ010000028.1:0-21203 GCA_027335745.1 bacterium
TAAATATATTATAATGTTTTGAATCAATATACAATTTAAAAAATTTATATTTATAGTATAATATATATTTAATATGGCTAAAAATCCCAAATTCACAATTCTTTTATACCACAAAATAGGAAAATACCCTCAAAATGCGAAATTTCCGGGACTATATGTTGCCGAGGAAAATTTTGACAGGCAGATTAAATATCTAAAAAATTCCGGCTACTCATTTTTAACGCTATCCGAATTAAAAATATTGTTAGATTACTATTACAATTATGATTCTAAAGGAAAAGATAATGACGCTGCCTTGTCCGGCTCCGCCGCATTAAATTTAATCAACGAAAGCGGCAAATATGTATCGCTCACATTCGATGACGGTTCAAAATCGGTTTATTCACGGGGTTTAGAAGTTATGAGAAACAACGGAGTAAAGGCGACGGTTTTTATGGTTTCGGGGCTTATAGGCGGAATAAACGAGTGGGATATAAAAAACGGAGAAAATGAAGATGAAATGCTCAATTTGTCCGAACTTAAAAAAATGGTCGAGTACGGCATAGAAATAGGCGCCCACACATTAACGCATCCGCATCTTACTTTGATTTCACCCGAAGAAGCTTTCAGCGAAATTTCGCTTTCTAAAAAAAATCTTGAAGATTTGCTTGGCGAAAGCGTAAATTTTTTTGCCTATCCCTACGGAGATTACAATGAAGAAATAGAAAAAATAGTAGAAAAGGCCGGTTTTTACGGCGCATGTATTACGAAAACAGGCATAGTAAAAAAAGGGGCGGATTTTTTTGCGTTAAAAAGGGTGGCGATAAGGCATAATACGGATTTTTTTAAATTTAAAAGAAAGATTTGGAAGGTCAGGCTTTTTTATTAAAATAAAATAAATTAAAGTATAATATAATATAATCATAATCTCAAAAATGAACATATTAATTATAAAATTAAGCTCTATAGGCGACTGTCTTCTTGCCACTCCTGCGGTAGAATCTATAAGAAAAGGGTATCCAGACAGTTTTATTACGTGGCTCATTGAAGATAAAGCCAAAGACATCGCGCTTTTAAATCCCCATGTTGACGAAGTTGTAATTATCGATAAAAAAAATTTCAAATTTAAAAACTATTTATCTTTAATTAAAAAATTAAGAAGCAGGCGTTACGATTTATCGATAGATTTACAGGGGGTTGACAGGACTTCCATTTTTTCGTTTTTAAGCGGCGCTCCCGCCAGATACGTCGAGGAATATGCTAAGTTAGGTTTTTTAAGCAATAAACGGATTGCAAGGAAAGGAAGACCGCTTGAACACGCCGTTAAATTTTATCTTTTTTTAGCCGAAAAATGCGGCGGCAAAAAAAATGAATCGGCGCAACTGACGCTTATTACCTCCGAAGAAGATAAAAAATTCGCTTCTGATTTTTTGGAGACCAATTTTGTAAAATCGGAAAAGAAAGAAATATTTATAGGAATAAATCCTACGGGGACATGGAAGACTAAAAGATGGCCGGTCAAATATTTTATAGAACTTTCCAAAAAATTGATAAATTCTTTTAACGCAAATATCGTAATATTCGGAGGCAAAGGGGAAAAATACTTAGCCGACGAAATATTAAACGCTTTGAGCGGTAATGTTTCCAAGGTCAATGTCGTTAGCGCGGTCGGGAAAACGACGTTGAAACAGGCAAAAGAACTTCTTGCCAAAATGGACTATTTTATAACTCCGGATTCAGGGCTAATGCATATCGCGTCTGCCGTGGAGACGCTTAAAACTATAGCGCTGTTTGGACCTACGGATCCTGAGCTTACGGGTCCCGTCGGGAAAAACTTTACCGTCCTAAAGGATAACATTCTATGTATTCCATGTTTTCAAAAAGAATGCCCGCTTAATAAGATAGAAAATAATAATTTGACCGAGTGTGTTTTATGTATGAAAAGAATTACGCCGGATATCGTCTTTAGAATCATAAAGCAGGATTATGAAAAATTCAAATAATATAAAAGATTTTTTAATATTCGGGCATAATTATATAGGGGACGTTTTAATGCTGACTCCGGCTATTCGGGCATTAAAGCTAAAGTTCCCGGAAAGCAGGATTACCGTCGCCGTATCGAAGAACGCATCTTTTGTTTTAAGGAGAAATCCGGATATATGTAAAATAGTCGAAACGGAAAAACTGAACGGTATCAAAGGAATTGCCGGCATTTTTAAACTGTTCGCAACGCTTAACGGCATTAAAAAAAAGAACGGACATAAATTTTACGCCTGCATTAATTTTTTAACGTCTTTTAAATTCTCGCTTTTAGGGTTTTTACTTGCGAAAAAACAGATCGGGCAGAAAAAGATTTTAAACAACTTTTTTCTCCATGAACGTATAATATTCGATAAGAATTTAAATAATACGGATAAGTCGTTAAAATTTATCGAACCGTTTTATATAAACAGCGGCGAAAAATATTTCGATAGAAATTGCGTTTACAACGTAGATGATTCCGATATTAAAAACGCGGAAAACATTTTAAAGAATTCGTTTGACGGTTACGGGATAAATATAGATGCGGAAAATTTTAAATTTGTCTTATTATCTCCGGGCTCCACAAGAAGATCTAAAGAAGCCGCTCCCGAATTGTTTTCTCTTTTTGCGGACTATCTAAATAAAAAAGGCTTTTATACGGTTATTACGGGAAGCGGGAACGATAGGCAGACTTCCAAAAAAATTTACGACAAGATAGGCAATAAACATTTAAATGCCGATTTAACCGGTTTAACCGATATTTATACGCTCGGCGGGTTAATTAAAAAATCGTTTCTGGTAGTAAGCGTGGATAACGGAACGATGCATCTATCGTCGGCGATAAAGACCCCCGTAATCGCTCTTTTCGGTTCGACGGATCCGTCGGTTTGCGGTCCGGCGGGAGATAATATTTATATAATAGATAAAAAAACGGACTGTTATCACTGTTTTTACAAAAAATGTCTTAAAGACGGTTTTAATATAAACGGTTATTCCGACTGTATGGGTCGTATTACGCCGGAAGACTTGATAACGGGATTCGAGTATTTAAGTAAGAAATGAAAATTTCAGGCTTTACTTTTATCAGAAACGGAATTTTAATGGGTTATCCTTTTAAGGAGTCCATAATATCCGCCCTCCCTTTGGTGGACGAGTTTGTAGTCGTGGTGTGCGAGAGCGCCGACGATACAAAAAAAGAATTAGAAAAATTAAGGGATGAATATCCAAAAATTAAATTAATAGATTCCGATTGGAATATTACAAAAAGAAGCGGGTCTATCTTATCCGAAAAAACAAATATCGCTATTAAAAACATCACCGGAGATTACGGGCTTTATGTTCAGTGCGACGAAGGAATTCATGAAAAAGATTATGAAAGGATTATCCGCGTTCTAGAAGAAAATCTTAACAATAAGGACGTCAAGGGTTTTGTCTTTGATTATACGCATTTTTTCGGAGGCTATTTTTCTTATGCTAAAAAGTCGGAAAAAAAGTTTTTCTACGATAAGGAAGTCAGAGTTATAAGGAACGACGGAACGGTTTTTTCATGGGGGGACGCTATGGGTTTTAAGGATATTAACGGGGTTAAGATAAATATCGAAAACAAAAATGCCCTGCCTTTAAACGTCGATATGTTTCATTACGGCAGAGCAAAAAATCCTGCCGATATGTATAAAAAAGATAAAGAAATGGAGCGGCTTTATAATTTTCGGATAATAAACAGGTTAAAAAATTGGGTTTCTAATTACGACCCGCGGGTCGATAAATATATATATTCCAATTTCGACTGGCTTGAAAGGGTTGACGTAAAAAATCTTGATTTTCATCCTGCGCCGTTCAGAGAGCTTGCATCTAAACAGAATTGGGATATAGACGATTTTAAGACTTTTATGAAAGAAAAAAAGGGCGTATCGCAGTTTTTTAAGATGCTGATATACAGATTAGTAAAAGATTCTATAAACGAAACGTCTAATGCGGTAAAAAAATTAAAGGCTTTTTTAAATAATAATTATAAAAAATGAAAATTTTAGAATTTATAACTACTTCAAATATAGGCGGCGCCGAAAATTACATAGTCAATTTATCTAAAAAATTTGCGGATAAGGGACACGAAGTTTTTATTTTATCGTCTGCAGGCGAAAAAGATAAAAATCCGGAATTATCCATTTTTAAATTTTTACAAAATAGCGGAATACCTTTTAAGATAATGAATACAGGTTTTAAATACAATCCTCTGGCAATATTAAGAATTGCATATTTCATAAAAAAAAACAAATTCGATATAATTCATACCCATTTGTCCAAAGCAAATTTCGTCGGAGCGTTAGCCGCTAAGATTGCCGGAATAAAATCCATTTCGACCGCTCACGGGCTTAATAAAAAATCTCAATATAAATATGCCGATTACATAATATGCGTTTCAAACGCAGTTAGGGAAAACCTTATTTTCCAAGGAATGAACGGCGGAAGGCTCGTCGCTATATATAACGGAATAGATACGGGAAAATTTAACCCTGAGGCGGAAGGACTTCCTAAAAGAAGAGATGTTTCAGCTTCTGTTTCCGGGGCAGGCGGCGGCGGAAAATCGTTCAACATTGGGATGATTGCAAGACTTTCCCGCGAAAAAGGCGTCGATTTATTTTTAGACGCCGCAAAATTAGTTCTCGCCGAAATACCGGGAGCCAAGTTTTTTATCGCAGGGACGGGCTTTCTAAAAGATGAACTTATTAAAAGGGCTAAGGATTTAGACATTTATAATTCGGTATATTTTATAGGATTTGTCGGAGACACCCTTGTTTCTTTCCTTAAAGAATTAGACGCAGTTGTTTTTCCTTCTTTAAAAGAAGGGCTTCCTCTCGCCCTGTTGGAATCGATGGCTATGGAAAATATCGTAATAGCCTCAGATGCCGGGGGCATGCCGGAAGTCGTGGAGGACGGCAAAAACGGTTTTATAATAAAAAAGGGAGATATAAACGCTATTTATCAAAAGCTGATTTTCGTGTATAATAATAAAGATAAAGATGCGGTAAATGAAATAGCTGAGGAAGCCAGAAAAACTATCATAGAAAAATTTAATATAGAAAACTGCGCAAATAAAACGCTTGATTTGTTTTCAAAATATGTCTAAAAATCTTATCGATATAATAAAGAATTTTCACAGGGCAAGAATACTCGTCGTCGGGGATATTATGGTCGATCATTTTGTTTACGGAACCGTCAACAGAATATCTCCCGAAGCCCCCGTTCCGGTCGTTAACGTAAAGTCCGAAAAGCTGATGCCGGGAGGCGCTGCCAATGTGGTAAGCAACGCAGCAAAACTTGGAGCAAAAGTTTACGTCGCCGGAGTTATTGGAGACGATTATAACGGGGACATATTAAAGAGGCTAGTCGGAAAAGACGGAGAAAAAGGCAGGGGTAAGGTCGATTTTTCACAGATTTTGACTTTAAAAAACTTCCAAACTATAATTAAGACGAGGGTTATTGCTCATAATCAGCAAATCGTGAGATTTGACAGGGAAGATAACGGAAAATTCACCGACTGGGTTTATAACAAGCTTTTAGACGGGATTAAAAAAATATCGGACGATATAGACGCGGTAATAATTTCCGATTACGGCAAGGGTCTCATGCAAAAGAAATTTTTTTCTTCCTTAGTAAGTTTTTTAAGGGAAAAGAACAAATTTATTGCGCTTGATCCTAAAGTCGAAAATTTTAAATTTTATAAAAATGTTTCTATTTTAACGCCTAATATTAATGAAACTTCAGGCGGTTCGGGGGTTAAAATTCACGACGAGAAGACTCTTGAAAAGGCTAGCAGGGTTATTATGAAAAAAGTTAAGCCGGACTATCTGCTTGTAACGCGGGGCGAAGCCGGAATGTCGCTTTTTCATAACGAAGGCGGCGTAAATAACGGGAGTTCGTTTTCGTCTTTGCATTTGCAGGCGCGCGCAAAAGAAGTTTATGACGTTACCGGAGCAGGGGATACCGTTATTTCTACGCTTACGGTTGCCGGAAGCGTCGGGGCAAGTATTTCCGATGCTTGTTATATCGCGAATGCCGCCGCAAGCATTGCAGTATCGCAACTTGGCACTTATGCGGTAGGAGTAGATGAACTGGCGGCGCTGTTAAGTTCAGACTCAATATAATAAATAATTAAAAAAATTTTTAATGCAAGTTTAGACTAACTCTTAATAATGCAGAAGCTGATTAACGTAGGATTCGGAAACGTTGTTTTACAGAGCAGGGTAGTGGCAGTTGTTTCTCCGGGTTCTTCGCCGATGAAAAGACTGAGAGACAGTGCAAAAGACGGCAATAACTTAGTCGATGCTACAGAGGGAAGAAAGACGAGGTCGGTTATAATTACAGATTCGGGGCATATTATACTTTCTGCGCTGAATACTTCTACTATTATCGCAAGATTGGAAGATAAAGATTAGCTATAAATAATTAAATAATATATATAATGGACGAAAAATACATAAAATTTAAAGATAAAGGACTGCACCTAGACGGGAAACCAAGAGGCTTGATATTTGCCGTTTCCGCCCCGTCCGGCGCCGGCAAAACTACTTTATGCAATATGCTTTTACGGGAATTTAAAGATATACGAGCGAGCATTTCATTTACTACCAGAGTAAAAAGGCAGGGAGAAGAAGACGGTATAAGTTATCATTTTATTAATGATTCGGAGTTTGATAGAATGATAAAAGAGGATGAATTTATAGAATGGGCTAATGTTTTCGGCAAAAGATACGGAACGGCGCATAAATCCATTTTTAATCCGAATTCTTTATTTGATATTTTGCTTGAGATAGACGTTCAAGGAGTCGAAAAACTTATAAAAATATACGGCTTTAAAAATAAAACAAAACGGTTAGTCACGATATTTATAACCCCTCCGTCTTATAAAGACCTTAGCGAGAGGCTTAAAAAAAGAGGCGATATGGACGATACGGAATTAAATAAAAGATTGAATACCGCTTATGAAGAAATTAAAAAAAGCGTTTCTTACGATTACATTGTTACGAACGACGATTTAAACGAGGCATACTTAAAATTAAAATCTATCGTTATCGCCGAAAGATGTAAAAATTTTAAAAAAGATTATTAATTATTTAAATAAAAGGAGAAAAATTTAAATGGCAAGAGTAACTATCGAAGATTGTTTAGTTAATGTGGAAAACAGATTCGCGCTTGTAGTAATAGCGGCAAAAAGAGCAAGACAGATTATGGAGGGAGCCCAGTCCAAAATAGTTTCCAAAAATAAACCTATCGTAGTTGCATTAAGAGAGATTGCAAAGGGTTATGTTAGAGTGAAACAGAAATAGCCGTCCTATGAATCTTTCAAATGAAAATCTCGTTACCGTAAATCCCTCCGGCGATTTCAGTTCGCTTAATAATCTTATAGAGCTATTTAGAAATAATATAAACAGCATTGACGACGTGGGTATGGAAGAAATACACGGCGAAAAGTTCAAACTGTTTAAAAAAGCCTATAACTTTTCTAAAAGGGTTCATCAGGGTCAAAAAAGAGTATCGGGAGAACCTTACCTTACCCATCCCATAGAAGTTGCGGCTATCGTTGCCGGATTAAGGATGGATTGCGCATCGGTCGTTGCCGCCCTTCTTCACGATACCGTAGAAGATACTTTAACCACTATCGAAGACATAAAGCAGGAATTCGGGGAAGAAGTAGCTTTTATAGTCGAAGGCTTAACAAAATTAGGAAAACTTTCTTTTAAGAGTTCAGAAGAGCTTGAAGCCGAAAATATAAGAAAGATGATAGTCGCAATGGCTAAAGATATAAGGGTAATAATTATAAAATTAGCCGACAGACTGCATAATCTGCGGACGCTTGACGTTCTCTCCAAAGAAAAACAAATTAAAATAGCGCAGGAAACGCTTGATATTTATGCTCCTCTTGCTAATAGGCTTGGAATATTCTTTATAAAAAGCGAGCTTGAAGACCTGTCTTTTAAATATCTAAATTCCGAAAGCTATAAGGATTTATCTTTCAAAATAAATAAAAAAAAGACTGAAAGAGAACAATATATAGAAAAAGTTACTAAAATTCTTAAAGAAAATTTAGAAAAACATAATCTGAAAGCCGAAATTTACGGAAGGCCAAAGCATTTTTACAGTATCTATAGAAAAATGATTGAACAGCATGTTAGTTTTGAAGATATTTACGACTTGCTGGCCCTAAGAATCATAGTTGATACCGAAACTGAATGTTACGAAGCTCTCGGTATAGTCCACTCTATTTGGAAGCCTATCTCCGGTAGAATTAAAGATTACATAGCAATGCCTAAGGCAAACTTATACCGCTCCCTGCATTCTACGGTAATCGGTCCCGAAGGCATGAGAGTCGAGATTCAGATCAGAACTAAACAGATGCACTTTATAGATGAATTCGGTATTGCCGCCCATTGGAAATATAAAGAGAATATGTCTGCCGAAAAAGAGGACATAAACCAGTTTAACTGGTTAAGGCAGCTTGTCGAATATCAAAGAGAACTTAAGGATCCGCAGGAGTTTTTAGACAGCGTAAAAATAGACCTTTTTCAAGAAGAAGTTTACGTTTTTACTCCTAAAGGAAAGGTTATCGCACTTCCTAAAGATTCAACCCCTATAGATTTTGCTTATTATATTCATACCGAAATAGGGGATAAAACCACGGGGGCAATAGTCAACGGAGTTATGGTTCCGTTAAGACAGAGGCTTTCTAACGGCGACATAGTAGAAATCATAACTAAAGAAGGACATCATCCGTCAAAAGACTGGCTAAGATATGTAAAATCGTCAAAAGCTATTTCTAAAGTAAGAAATTATATAAGACAGACGGAAAGAGACGAAAGCGTTGAATCGGGAAAAGAAACATTAGAAAGGGATTTTAAAAAACTCGAAAACAAAACCGTCGATTTTAAAGAATTAGTCTCTCAGTCTTTGCAAAAACTTTCTCTTAAGAACGAGGACGACCTTTTTGCAGGGATAGGTTACGGCAAATATTCTTCTTCTTACTTATTCTCGTTAGTAATGCCCGACTATAAAAAAGTCGCCAGATTATCTTTAATAACAAAAACCACCGGCAATGTAATTAGTAAAATTCTTCAAAAAATTAAGCCCGGTTCCGGAAAAAGCGATATCATAGTATCTCCTTTTGGAGGAGACCTGCTTTACAAACTTGCCGGATGTTGCCATCCTATACCCGGCGACGATATAGTAGGGTTTATATCAAGAGGAAGAGGGGTTATAGTTCATAAAACGGATTGCAAGAACATAATCGGCATCGATAAAAGCAGACTTATAGATGTAAGTTGGAAAGAAGGAGCGGATAGGCAGAACCCATCCGGCGGCGAATTTTTTGAAACAAAGATAAGGATTATCACCGATGATAAAAAAGGTATTTTGGGCGACATAGCTTCTTTAATTTCCGCAAAAGGAGCAAACATATCCAAGGCTCAGGTCAGAACCGTTAAAGACGGTAGAGCCGTTCATTTATTCGACATCGAAGTCAGAAACAACAAGCAGTCGGATGCCATTATCGACGGTATAAAATCCATCAAAGGCGTAATAAAAGTAAACAGAGTAGTTTAATTTTTCTCGCACTTCTCGCAGGTTTTTATGCCCAGCAATGAATATAGAGCGCAAAAACCGGTTATACCGGTAATAAGAACTATTAAACCTACCACTATTAATATAATCCCTAAAGCTTCTATGGAGCCAACTTCTAAGATACCTATAACTAGTAGAATTATACCCAATATAACTCTTATCACCCTGTCGGTAGTTCCTTCATTTACTTTCATTACCATACCCCCTTTAATTGTTTTTTTAATTTAAATATATCAACATATAAATATTAATATATTAATTAGTTTACCATATAATTTTTTAAAATCAATATGTTTAGGTAAAAATCTATACGGTTGACAAAATATAGATTAAATAATATAATTAGTTATTCTATATTAATTCGATTAAAAGGGGAATATTCAAATGTCAAGAGCTTGCAGTATTTGCGGAAAAGGTATTCTATACGGAAACAAAGTATCGCATGCCAATAACAAAACAAAAAAGGTATCTCTTCCAAATTTACATACCGTTAAGGCGGTTGTTTCTTCCGGCGGCAATAAAAGGATTAAGGTATGCGCAAAATGCCTTAAAGCCGGCAAAGTCGTTAAAGCGGTTCGCTAAAAGCTGTTGGAATAAACTTATTTTTTTAAAAACGCTATATGCTCCATATGAAAAGTTCTCGGAAACATATCCGTTAAATTTATTTGTTTAATTTTATAGCCCGTATCCGCAAAAACTTTTAAATCCCTCAAGAGCGTCATAGTATCGCACGAGATATATATAATACATTCAGGGTTTAATCCCGCTATTTTAGGCGCTAATCCTTTAATGCCCGCTCTCGGCGGATCGAGAACTACTAAGTCGTATGTTTTTTTATTATCTTTTATATCAGTCGAATTAAGAAAGTCCGCAACATCCGATTTTATGAATTTAATATTTTCAATATCGTTTAGGACGAGATTTTTTTCTCCGAGTTTTACGGAAAAGCCGCTTGATTCGACTCCCGTAATATTAGACGCAAACTGCGCCAAAAAAAGAGTAATATTACCGTATCCGCAATATAAATCAAGAGCGTTAACAAAATTTCGCCCTCTTTCCGCCGTAATGTTTTTCAAATATTCAGTAACGGCGGTTATAATGTTTTCATTCTGTTTTTTGTTGACCTGAATAAAAGTAGGAAGGTCGTAAGAAAATTTTTTATCTTTTACGATAAAATAATCGTCTCCGTGATTGTCGATATTTTGCGCATATTTGACGACTTTTTGATCGTCAAACTCAAAAAAAATATTGTCCGCCCCCGTATTGCTTAACACATCTTTTGCAAAATGTTTTAATCCGGAAGCATGACTTTTAAATCCAAAAATTATATTTTTTATTCCGGCATCCGTTAAAGTTATAGACGACAGCTTATTTAAAATATTATTTTTATAGGCTTTGTCCGCTAACAAATTTCTTAAATTTCTTAACATTCCATTTATGCTTTCTTTTGCAAGATAACAGTATTCTACGTCGATTACCCGGTGAGTTGATTTTTTATAAAATCCTACATACGGCGGATAGATTTTTAATCCGATTTTCTGCCTGTAATTAAGACGGTCTTCATTTTTCGAACTGCTTATTACAGAAACATCTTCATCTGAAAAAATTTTTTTAAATTCGGTTTTAAAAATTTCCGTTTTCCAATAAATCTCTTCTTCGTAAGGCATATTAAGATAATCGCATCCTCCACAGACGCCGAAATGCGGGCAAACCGGCTCGATTCTTTTCGGGGACGGCGTAATAATTTCAACTATTCTGCCGAAAGCAAAGCTCTTGCGTTCGTCCATTATTTCTATTTTAAGAGTATCTCCCGGAACCGCATAGCCGACGAATATTACCTTAGAATTAATCCTTCCTACGCCCCAGCCTCCGTATGCCAGCGAATCTATATATATTGTTTCCGGCAAATTCGCCCCCTTGTTTTTTAAATTATTATATTATATTATTTATAAGGTTTTAAATGGAAAAATAATTAAATAAAATAGAAAAATAAAATGAAAGGTTTGATTCTTGCCGGCGGCAGCGGAACGAGGCTTTACCCTATAACTCTGAGCGTCTGTAAGCAGCTTTTGCCCATTTACGATAAACCTATGATTTATTATCCGTTGTCAAGCCTTATGCTTGCCGGAATTAGGGATATTCTTATAATAACGACGCCGTCCGATTTAGATAAATTTAAAGCTATTTTTGGCAGCGGCAACGACTTAGGGCTTAATATCGCTTATAAAGAACAGCCCTCGCCCGGAGGACTGGCTGAGGCATTCATAATAGGAAAGGATTTCATAGGCAAGGACGACGTTTGCTTAATTCTGGGCGACAACATTTTTTACGGACACGGTATTCCCGAAAAGTTTAACTATGCGAAAGACGTAATCAAACAAAACGGCGGCGGAGTAATTTTTACGTATTATGTCGAAGATCCGCAAAGATATGGAGTGATTGAAACGGACGGCGCCGGAAAAGTCTTGTCGATAGAAGAAAAACCTAAAAACCCAAAATCTAATTACGCGGTTACCGGAGTTTATTTTTACGATAACGAAGTAATAGATATAGTTATGGGCTTAAAGCCGTCCGAAAGAGGAGAGCTTGAGATAACCGACGTAAATAATATATATTTAAAGCGCGGCAAACTTAACGCCGTAACTCTCGGCAGAGGTTACGCTTGGCTTGATACCGGAACGCCGGAAAGCCTGCTCGATGCTTCAAAATTTATCGAAATGACGGAAAAAAGGCAGGGTCTTAAAATCGGCTGCATAGAAGAAATTGCTTATAAAATGAATTATATCTCGGAGGACGAGTTGATAAATTTGTCGAAAAAGTATGCTAAAAGCGGTTACGGAAACTATATTTTAAAAATAATCAACGAAGATAAAGGCAGGAATATAATTTAAAAGGTAAAAAATGTATGAAAATTAAAAAGGTAGTTGCGGTAGTCTTAATATCGGGCGCATTGGGGTTAAGTTCGGGATTTATGCTTTCCGGATGTTCCGGCGTCAATAATTCTTTAGAAAAGGAGCATATTATGAACGGAGGCTGTTTTATAACATGCTATAATAAAGCCAAAACCGGCAAATATGTTTCAGCCGGAAAATATGCCGGTTACGCCGGGCATAAAGCGGACGGCGACGGTATTAATAATAAAGGGCATTTTAAAAAGATTAAAAAGATAGATGGTTGATTTATGCAAATAAATCTCGGTTTTTGGAGCATTGCCGACTGGCTTGCGTTTACATTAACTCTGGCGGGAGTGTGGCAGTTAAGCTCTCATAAAAAATCTGGATTTGTAATAAACGCTTTTGGTTCTATAGTATGGGTCGGTATAGGAATCCATTCCGGTTTATCCGGACTTACGGCTTTAAATATAATTTTGTTTTTGATATATTTAAGGGGATATATAAAAAAGTAATCTTTATTTATATTCTTTTAAATTTCAATAAATTTATAGTATAATAAATATATTTTCAAAATGGCCCCATAGTCTAGCGGTTAGGACGTTGCCCTCTCACGGCAGTAACACGGGTTCGAATCCCGTTGGGGCTGCCATTCTTTTATTATGAATGCAAGAAAAATTATATTTTTAACGGTATTGCTTTTATCGTTTTTGCTTAGTAACGCATCTGCAAATGCAAATCCATCATTAAGGGAATCCCCGTCAGGGGTTCAATCAAGTCAAAAAAACCGTCAAATTTTCAAATATAAAGCTATTAAAAATCCTGCCGCTATGGCGGTAAATTCAAAAAACGAGATATTCATCGCAGGCGGAAGAAAAAATCGTTATGAAATCGCCGTTTTTAACATGGACGGAAAAAGGCTGAAGACCTTTATATTCGGCTTGGTTAATCATGGTGAAGGCGGCATCTCGGGCATCTCACGAAACGTTAAGGTTTATAATGATAAAGGGGTCGTAAAGCCGTGGAGTATTTTTATCGGGAAAAACGGCAATCTATGGGTTGCAAACGAGGGTGGAAAGAGAGGTTTTATATCGAAGATTTCTCCTGAAGGCAAGGTTTTATTAAAAATAACGAAAGAAATCGATTTTCCTTATTCTATAGCGTTCACTAAAAACGGCAATATTATAGTTGCTAATTACGGAAACGGATTTGACGGATATTTATCGGAATATAATAAGAAGGGCATATTTTTGAGGAAATTTACAAAAGGCATTGAAAATCCATATTCTGTTATAACCGGAAATAACGGAAATATATATGCCGCAAATTATAATAAAGGAAATATCGTGTGTTTATCTAAATCAGGTAAAATATTATGGACTTCATATGAAGGTATTAGCTATCCTTATTCTATTTTATTAGGAAAAAACGGTAATATTTGGGTAATTAACGATGGACCGGTTCAAGGTAGCATAGATAAGTATGATCCACGCGGCAAACTTTTTAAAAATATAACCTTTGGTATAAGTTATCCTTACGGTGCCGCCGTAGATAAGGCAGGAAATGTTTTCGTCGCAAATTTTAATAACGATACGGTTTCGGAATTTAACGAAAGCGGAAAATTTATAGGATTTGCGGGTAATATTAGAAAACCGATAGGCATAACCGTAACCGGAACGGGAGATATTATTACTCTTAACGACGACGGTTATTTTACTAAAATAACCGTAAATGTAAATAAAATACCCAAAAAAGGTTTAATTGAATAAATCAATATTTTACATAAAAAATGCATTTATAAGATTAAGGACTAATCTTAAAAGAAAAATAATAAGATTTCAGGATAATTCTATTTTTTATTTTTCGAGATGGATTTTTTTCGGAGTCCTAATAGGCGTTGTTTCAGGCTTAGGGGCTATAGTTTTTAACTCGTTGATAAGGCTTTTCAGGTTTATATTTCAAGTAAGCTTGGCTCATTATTATTCTCCGAGGCCGGAACTTTTCGGGCAGACGGGCGCGCCTCCGGATGTACATCCTATATTGTGGGTTATACCGTTAATAATTATGCTCGGAGGGCTTATATCCGGGTTCTTAGTTTATACTTTCGCTCCCGAAGCCGAAGGGCACGGAACGGATGCCGCAATAGACGCTTTTCATAATAAAGATGGGTTTATAAGGGGAAGAGTGCCTATAATCAAAACGCTGGCTTCCGCCGTTACGCTCGGTTCCGGAGGTTCCGGAGGCAGGGAAGGTCCCGTTGCGCAGATTGGAGCCGGTTTTGGTTCGGTTCTTGCTACTTATTTGGGGTTGCCGGTACCGGATAGACGGACGATGCTTGTTGCAGGGATCGGCGCCGGCATCGGCGCTATTTTTAAATCTCCGCTTGCCGGAGCGATGTTTGGGGTCGAAGTCTTATATTCTGAAATGGATTTCGAAGGCGGCGCGCTTATGCTTGCTATTATCGCTTCTATAGTGGGATATTCCGTTTATGCATATTTTTACGCAGGCTTTAATCCGGTGGTCAGGACGCCGATGTTTACTTTTTCGAGACCTATAATTCTATTTTTTTATGCCGTACTAGGCATTTTTTTGGCTTTTGCCGGAAATTTTTACGTCAGGTTTTTTTATTATATCCACGATATTTTTAAAAAAATAAAAATTAAACCGCATTTTAAACCTATGATAGGCGGTGCGGTCGTCGGGGCAATCGCTTATTTTTTTCCGGAGATTATGGGTGTGGGCTATGGATGGCTGCAGTTGGCGGTATTGGGAAAACTTACGATAATCACGCTTATACTTTTAGGATTTTTTAAGATAGTCGCTACTTCTTTTACCATAAGTTCGGGCGGTTCCGCCGGCGTTTACGCGCCGTCTTTAGTAATAGGCGGGGCGCTTGGAGGGGCATTAGGGGGTATTTTCCATATTTTACTGCCGCATTTAATATATGCTTCCGATATAGCTCCTTTTGTTCTAATAGGCATGGGAGGTTTTTTTGCAGGAGCGGCTAAAACGCCTATTTCGTCACTTCTTATGGTTTCGGAAATGACCGGCAGTTACGGACTTCTTCCGCCGCTAATGCTTGTTTCGGCTATTACGTTTATAGTAAGCGGTAAAAGAAGTATTTACCGGAGTCAAAAAAAGAACAGAATGGAATCCCCCGCGCATTTTAAGGACTATTTGATTAAGCCGCTGCAGAGATATTCGGTAAGCGACGTTATGGAAGATAGAGATGCCGCCTCTGCTAAACCTATAACTCCGGATATGCCTTTATACGAGATGATTAAAATTTTTTTTAATTCCAATTTTTTTATGCATCCTGTTATCGATAGAACCGGTAAAATTATAGGTATCGTTAAATACGACAAAATAAAAAACTTAATGATGACTTCTCCAGACGATTCAAGAACGGCAAAAGATTTAATGGATTCGTCAAATATACCGAGAATTAAAATAACGGATACTTTAGATATTGCCGTGCATAATTTTTTTAGAAAAAATACCGACGAATTAATAATCATAGATAAAGATGGAAATTATCGAGGTATTTTAAGGAAAAGAGACGTAGTGCTTGCAATTGAAGAAGGGCAGAAATCGCCTCAAGGCAATCCCGTTATTCCGACGGTCGGCGAAAACGGAAAAATTAAAAGCAGCGGTATTTAAGTTAAGGAGATAAATAATTATGAAATGCGCACTTTATTATAGAAATAAAGATATTAGAATAATAGAAAAGGATATTCCCAAAATAAGCGAAGGCGAAGTCCTTATGAAAGTCGAAGCGAGCGGAATTTGCGGCAGCGACGTAATAGAATGGTACAGGAGAGACAAGGTTCCGCTTGTTTTGGGACACGAGGTTACCGGAGTAATAGCCTGCGCCGGAAAAAACGTCAAAAAATATAAAGTTGGAGACAGAATTTGCGCGGCGCATCATGTTCCGTGTAATATATGCAAATACTGTCTAAGCGGACATCAAACCGTCTGCGAAACCATAAGAACGACGAATTTTGACCCGGGCGGATTTTCGGAGTATGTGAGGCTTCCCGAAATAAACGTCAAAAACGGAATTTATCTATTGCCGGATACGGTTAGTTTTGAAGAAGGAACGTTCATAGAACCTCTTGCCTGCGTCGTGCGCGGGCAGAGGCTTACCGGCATAAAACCGGCAGATACGGTAATAGTTTTCGGCAGCGGGCTTTCTGGTCTTTTGCACATAAGCCTTCTTAGGGCTTCGGGAGCAAGCCGGATTATAGCCGTGGATATTAACGATAAACGGCTCGAATATGCAAAAAAATTCGGCGCCGATTACGTGTTTAATGCGAAAGATTTCAGCGCAGGCGCAGGCTCGGACGGCGCGCTTAATCCTAATTTGCCGGAGGCGGTTCAAGATATTAACGATGGATTTTTAGCAGATGCCGTAATTTTATCGACCGGGGCGGACGCCGCAATATTACAGGGGCTTAAGTCTGTTAGAAGGGGTGGAACGGTTTTGTTTTTTGGGGCGGCTAACGAAGATGCAAAAATTCCTCTTTCGATTAACGAGATATTTTGGAGGACGGAAGTTACTCTTTTAAGCTCTTACGCAGGGTCTATTTTAGACCATAATACGGCTCTCGAACTCATAAGGTCGGGCAGGATTAACGTTAAAGATATGATAACAAACAGGTTTTCGCTTGAAGACATTGTAAAAGGGTTTGAACTTACGGCAAAAGCGCAGGAATCTCTAAAGGTGATAATAAATCCATAACCCGTAAAGAAGTAAAAAAGGGGACGGATTTATTTATTTTCCTACTTCTGCTTATATTTGCGGGCTTTTTAGATGGAAAATAAAAAAGATCTGTCCCCTTTTTTACTATATATCGCAGACTCCGCCTTTTTCTTTTTCGAGATAGCACATAACTATTCCGGTTAAATATAAATCCGTAACGTATTCTGAAACCATTCTGTGGGTATTGAAGTGGGGAGCGATGGAAGAAACCGCCATTTTCATTATTTTTATATAATCGGAATAATTTTTGTAATATAAATCCAGAATATTAAATTCTAACTTTCCATATATATCGTTTAAATCTTGAATATCGTTCGAATAACTCAAGTCTGTCCAAGCAGGTCTCGGTCCTATCCCCCATCCGTTAATTCCTTCCATGCATGCTTCAAGCCACCAACCGTCTAAAACGCTGAAATTGGGAACGCCGTTAAGGGATGCTTTCATTCCGCTGGTGCCGGAAGCTTCAAGGGGTCTGGTAGGATTGTTGAGCCATAAATCTACGCCCGCAAGTATAATATTGGCTTTATGAATATTATAGTTTTCTAAAAAAACAATTTTGACTTTTTTTGTTTTAGATGCGATATATCTTGCGGTATCATGGATAGATTTTACGATTGCCAGCCCGTCGATATCCGCAGGATGGGCTTTTCCCGCAAAAACAATTTGAATATTGCCTTTTTTTTCGGCTATCTCGATTAATTTATCGGGGTTTGAAAGAATGAGATTGTTTCTTTTATAATGCGTGATTCTTTTAGCCATAGCAATGGTAAAATCCGAAGCGACTAATGAAGAATCTGTTTCCGCATTAATCATCTCGATAAGGGTTTCTTTGCATAAAATATGGGACTGGACGAAATCGCCGTCCGGTATGCATGAGACTCCCCTGAGAAGATCCGGGTCTTCTTCCCATCCGGGAATATATTTAGTAAATAACATTTTATGATGAGGAGATGCCCATTTTACGTGATGTATTCCGTTTGTTACATACTTAAGTTTGTATCCTTCGAATATATGTTCCGAAACGAACTTATGTTTTCTGGAAACGGCAACCACGTTTTTTGCGTTTTTTATTGCAAGCCATGAAAGATTTAATTCATCTTTTTCTTCAAGTTCTTCGCGGTAAATATCGTTAAAAACTTTTTCTCCGCAATATCCTGAAAGCATATCTTTTACGTCTTTCATTTCAAATTTATCGAATGCCGCCGGAATTGGCGTATGAGTAGTAAAAACGACTCTTGCTTTTACCCTGTTTAAATCGTCCATGTCTTTCATGAGGCTTGAAATTAAAAAAGCGGAATGGCTTTCGTTTATATGATATAAAAACGGTTTATAGTTTAAGGCTTTTAACATTTCGTATCCGCCTATCCCAAGTATTATCTCCTGTTTAAGGCGCGTTAATCCTCCTTCGATATAAAGCCTGTCGCAAATTTTTCTTGTTTCGGCGTCATTTTCGGGCGTATCGGGCGTTAAAAAATATACTTCTATTTCGTTGTCGCCCGTAATGGATTCTACTACATATTTATAGGCTGTAATCGTAACGTCTTTTCCGCCTATAGGTATTTTTATTTTAATATTTGTCGGCTGCATATATTTTTCTATATCCCATTCCTGAGGCGAATCGAGTTGAGCGCCGTCGTTGGATAACTTTTGATCGGTGAAGCCGTTTTTCCATAATAAAGTTATGCCTACCGCCGGAACTTCGAGGTCGGCAAAACTCTGGAGTGTATCCCCGGCTAGAATTCCAAGTCCTCCGCTGTATGTAGGAATTCTGCTGTCAACGGCGCATTCCATAACAAAATAGGCTATCATCGGGTATTTTCTCCTCGTCTGATAAAGATTATCGATTTTATTTTGTTTTATATTAGTATAATTCTCGGAATAAATCAATATATTCCGTATAATTATCTTTTAATATTTTTGACCGCAAGAGCGGCTATGGCGCCTATAATGCAAAGATAGCCTAAAGCTACGAAAACGTCTCCGTATGCGCCTATCAATGAAAATTCGTTTATTATATAGTCGAAAACTTTAGCTGAATTGGATGGATAAAGTATAGCCCTTACGAAAGAACCGCCTTTTTTTATCAAATCGTTATGCAGAAAATTAACGGTATTATTGAAATTATAAAAATTATATTTTATATCCCTCGAATACTGGTTTAAATGGTAAACCTGCCTGACCGCCAACTCTTCTCCCGACCAAGCTATCCCGAAAGAAGCTCCTATTTGGAATAAAACATTGTATAATGCCGAAGCATCCGGAATCTGTTCAAACTTTGCGGAATTTATAACGGTCATCATAACCGGCGCATTAATCAGTCCTACGCCTACGCCGCGCAAAAACTGGTTATATACTAAAAACGGAATAGACGTTTGCAAAGAGATACTCCCGAGAGAAAAATTGGATATCGCAAATATAATCATTCCGGCGAACAACAAATATTTTGGCCCGTATTTGTCCGATATTTTTCCCGCTATCGGGGAAGCCAAAGCGACGGCGATAGCAAACGGCGCCATTAAAAATCCGGCATGCATTGCATTGTAATTTAGTATATCTTCTATGAATATCGGCAGCAGGAATAACGTGCTGAATATAGCCCCCGCCCTTATCATATTGACTATATTTCCGGTTAAGAAGTTTCTTGTTTTAAAAAGCGAATAATCCATTAAGTGCCTGCTCGAAAATATTTCGACTATGATGAAAAGTACAAAAGACGCCCCGCTTATAAGTTCGTTAAGGCGGATTACCGCGGAATCCCATTCGAGCGTCTGTCCTTCGTTAAGAACGTAAAGCAAAGTTCCAAGGCATATCGCTATAAGAATAAAACCAGCGAAATCAAATTTTTTTAAAAAAGGTTTTTTCGGTATATCGCTTTCAAGTAAAATTAACGTGCCCAAAAATAGAACGATGCCTATAGGAACGTTAAAATAAAATATCATTCTCCAGTCCACATAATCTACAAAATAGCCGCCGATTATGGGACCTAAAGCGGGAGCTACCATTATGCCGATAGTCCAGATGCCCATAGCGGTCCCTCTTTCCTCCGCTTTAAAGTATTTTGCGATAAGGTTGACGGAAATTGGAATAAGCCCTGCTCCGCCTACTGCTTGAATTATCCTGAATATTATCATTATTCTGTAAGTCGGGGCAAACCCGCAGAATGCCGAGCCTATTAAAAAAAATACGATTGATGCCGTAAAGGGTATCTTAAGCCCGTATTTTTTACTTGCGAAACTTGTGAGAAGTATAATAATAGAGTATGTTATTGTGTAGGCAATTATAACCCAGTCTATAGTTATAACGTTTACCCCGAAGTGGGACATCATCTTTGGGAGAGCGACTATGACGATATTGATATCTAATATCGCCATAAAAGAAGCGGTAACGGATATAGATAGAATTAGCCATTTGTAAAGCCTGTGACCGGATATTTTTGTATTATTTGGTAACATTCGTTAAAAATTATTAATATTAAAATAAAGGAAAATAAAGAGGTCAGATTTATTTATTTTCTTACTCCTGTCTGCATTTGATAGGTTTTTAGGCAGAAAATAAAAAAGATCTGACCCCTTTATTTTATACTAAATGCCGTTATTATTTTATATATTATATCATATCAGGTTGAAGGAGAAGAAAGAAGGGTAGATTATTTTTGAAATTTATTTGTTATTTTGATATTATATAAAATTAATTAATATATCGGAGGTTAGCGATGATCCATCTTTCCCTGCTCCACGCCTTAATTCTTGCAGTTATTCAGGGTATTACGGAGTTATTTCCCGTTTCGAGCCTTGCTCACGGCGTTATAATTCCCGACCTTTTGGGGTGGAAAATAAACCGGCAGGCCGAAGGCTTTCTACCTTTTTTAGTCGTCCTTCATCTAGGAACGGCTTTTGCCCTTCTTATTTATTTTTATAAAGATTGGATTAATTTAT
>DAHWHJ010000031.1:0-4593 GCA_027335745.1 bacterium
GACACTCTCGGTTTTAGCTAAAACTTCGGCGAGACCTTTATCCCAATCTGTTAAATTTTGAAGGTAGCCTTCGTCATCCGTTTGAATCTTTTTTCCGTTATAATCTAGTTCTGCCATAAGTAATTCCTCCTCAAATTTTAATTAATAATTAATTCTAATATTGATTTTATGTAATTTTAAACCATATCTATATAACCGCATGGACAGCTTTCGGCGCACTTCTTACAACCGTTGCATGTTTCTAAATGAAACTCGAAGTGTTGTCCTTTTGGAAGTTTTTTTACCGCACTCTGAGAGCAGTATTCGAAGCAGCTTCCGCAGTCGAAACACATTCCGCAGCTCATGCATCTTTTAGCTTCTAATATAAGCTCGTCTATGCTAAGGTCGTTTAAAATTGCATCAAAATCATTGACTCTTGCTAAAGGATCTCTTGAAGTTCTTTTCTGTCTTTCGGTAGTTTGAAAATATGCTATATACATATTTTTCCCTTCCCTATTAACCGCATCTCCGTATTTTATAATCCTTCTTTCATCCTTTATTATCTGTTCTCCCGTAAATTTCTTATGTATAGCATAAGCGGCATACCTTCCCATACCGATTGCATCGGTAACCAATCCAAATTTCAATATATCGCCGCCTGCAAATACTTTATCTTCGTTAGCAACAAGATAGTTATCGTCAACTTTTAGAAACTCGTTGTTCGGATTTTTAGTCAAATTCTCCAATCCTTTATAATTTGGCTTCTGACCGAAAGAATAAATAAGAGTATCTAATTTTAACGTAAGTACCTGTCCGCCTTCTATAATTATAGGATGAACCCTCCCTGAAGCGTCTTTTTCGGAAAGTTTCATTTTTTTAAGTTTAACGAAGGCGGCTTTACCGTTTTCGGTAATTATTTCATCTAAAGCAAATAAAAACTCGAATTTAATTCCTTCCGCATGCCCTTCTTTGACTTCGGTAGAACCTTTTTCTTCTATTTCCGATACATCGTTTAACGTGCCTTTATTATAAATAAAAGTGACGTTTGCGCCGAGCCTTTTGGCAACCATTCCGGCATCCATAGCGCTGTCGCTTCCGATAACTACGACTTCTTTGCCGGCATCTTTTAATTCCCCGGAAGCGGCTTTCTGAAGAAACTCTATGCCTGTATAAACATTAGGAGAATCCGCTCCATTCATCTTCATTTTGATAGGTTCATGCGTTCCAATCGCCACAAAGACTGCATCAAATTCCGATTTAATCTTGTCTATAGTTATGTCGGTTCCTATATTAACGCCTGTTTTAATTTCGACGCCTAGATTTTTAATGCGCCCTACTTCCGCATCTATAATGTCTAACGGAAGCCTGAAACGCGGAATTCCGTATCTTAAATATCCGCCGGTTTCCGGATATTTTTCGAAAATAGTAACGTTATATCCCCTGATTGCAAGGTGATATGCGGCGGAAAGTCCTGCCGGCCCGCTTCCGATAACCGCTATTTTCTCTTTTCTTTGAACTTCGGTCAGTTTCTTAAACTGAAGATTATTCTTTATTCCGAAATCTCCTACAAACATTTCTATGGCGTTTATCGCGACAGGATTATCTTTTTCGCTCCTATTGCAGGCATCCTCGCAGGGATGCGGACAGACCCTTCCCGTAACCGAAGGCAGAGGATTGGATTCGGTAAGCATATAAAACGCCTGTTTTAGAGAATCGTCTATAGTCCTATCGTAAGATTCGCTCTGCGCTATAAACTGTATGTAATCTCTAACTTTTGTACCATTTGGACAAGTGTCCATACACGGCGGCTTTTTTTCGACGTATTTAGGTCTAAAAGGGGATTGGGACATCCCGCCGCCCGTGTTTGCCGCTATTTTCACGGGCTTCTTTACTTTTTTTAATTCTAACATAAGTTTTCCTTTCTTATCTTTTATATCGCAAAATATATAAGATAAATATTTATTATTAGTAGATTTTTTTGAAACTATAACAAGAAATTATTACTGATTTTCCGGCAGAGCTAAAAAACTGCCTCCGGCATATCCGTAAACTAATTTTTCTTCGTCCATAATTTCCTTTAATGCCCCTTTTATATCGTCTTTAGTCAACCCCTCGCTTGCAAACTCTTTTTCCATCTCTTTAACGATATCTATGGGTTTAAATCTCTTTTTACCGGCATACTCTTTCACAAGTCCGACTATTTTATCTTCGACTTTCTTTTTCGTTTCATCGGTCATAATATAATACTCCTCAATTTATAATTTTCATTAAAAAAACCAACATTTATAATCTTGCGTGAGAAGAGTAATTCATTGTAGTTTCGCCAAGCCTGAAGTCGTCAATATGATATTTGGTAAACGGGAATCCTGTAATTTTAAAGAATCTCGGCCAACCTATCCTTTCGATCCATTCTCCTACTCTTTCTCCCGGTTCCGCTCCTTCTTTATATGCGTTTAAAATAGTCTTTACGGCTTCGACGACTGCGGGCCATCTCGGCGGATCGTTAGGAATAAACGGAATTGCTAACTTAGAGAATGTAGGCTTTGTTCTTGCATTTGAAACCTTGCCTCCTACCCAAATCGATAATCCGTCATTTTCGGCATTAGATATAGGCATAGCCGGACAAACCGTATAGCAGCTGCCGCAATACACGCAGGTTTCTTCGTTGACTTTTACTCCAGGTTTGCCGTCAACCGTATCCGGTCTAATAGAATTGGTCGGACACGCGGCGATAGTGCTGGGTATTTCGCAAAGGTTTCTAAGTCTTTCGGCGTCTATTCTCGGAGGCTTTCTATGCGTTCCTACGATTGCGATATCCGAAGACGAAACCGAACCGCACATATTTAAACAGCAGGCAAAAGCAATCCTTGTTTTTGAAGGAAGTTTGTCTTCGACGAAATATTCATACAGTTCGTCCATAACCGATTTAACTACGCCGGAAGCATCGCTTGCGGAAGTGTGGCAATGAACCCATCCCTGCGTATGAACGATATTTGCAATGATGTTACCTATACCGCCTACATTGTAGCCCATTTTTTCAAGGTCTTTTTTAAGCGGTTCCACGTTTTTTTCGTCTTCTATTAAAAACTCTACATTATTTCTTGTAGTAAATCTTAAATGTCCTCCGCAATATTTATCGGCTATATCACATATATCTCTAACGAAACTACCGCTGACCAATCTGGGAGAACCCATTCTTACCGTATACAGTTTATCCCCGCTTTCTGCGACATGCACCATAGTGCCGGGATCAAGAATCTCATGAAAAGCCCATTTGCCGTAATTCTTTTTTATCATAGGCGACAAATATTCGTTGTAATCATGGGGTCCAACGTCGGTAATCCTTTTTTTTGCAACTTCTTCTGCCATATCAACCTCCAAATTATATATGCAACTATTTTTAAAATTTTATTTTATTATTATAATTTTATTACTTTTCTTCATCGTCCGTAAATTTGATAAACGGATTGCTTCTTGGATGCTCGACCATTTCGGGACTCGGCTCTAATCCAATTCCCTCTAAAAACGTATTTAAACCCACTCTGCCGATAAGCTCGCCTATTCTTTCCCGAGCTACGCCGAATTCATCCCAGAACTCCCAAATATTACTTATTAAAGCTTTCAACTGTTCATAATCATTTTTTGCATCTTCGTTTATATCGTAAAATGGAACGAGCATCATACCCATTCTAGGTCCCGTAACTAAGGGAGCTTTTGCGCCGATTAAAATAGAGGCTCCTTTTTCGTCTCCGGATTTTAACGCTTTTGGCATTTCATTAATGCAGTGCATACATTTTACGCAGTTTTCATCGTCTATTACAAGGTTATTGCCTTCAAACCACATACACTTCGTAGGACATTTATCTAAAACGTATTTTTGAACGTTAAATTTTTTAACGTAATTTTTTACTTCGTCCTGATTGATTTTTATTTTGTCTTTCCATGTGCCGATAAAGGCAAGGTCGGATCTCGCGGCAGATGCGACGCAGTCATTGGCGCATCCGGAAAATTTAAATTTGAATTTATAATTAAATGCCGGCCTGTGAAGTTCGTCTAAATATTCTTCCGTTAAATCGTGGCAAATCTTCATCGTATCATAATTTGCAAATTCGCACCTCGCCTGTCCGACGCAGCACGACGGCGTTCTTAAATCGGAACCGCTGCCGCCGATATCAAACCCAAGTTCAGCAAAGGCTTGGAATGCGCCTTCGGCTTCAGCCTGTGCCATACCGAGAATTTGAATATCTCCGGTTGCGCCGTGAAAATTTAATAATCCGCCGGCGTATTTTTCGGAAATATCCGCGACTTTTCTTAAAAAATCGGAATTATAAAAGAATCCTGCAGGCTCTATAACTCTCATCGAATGACATTCTTTAACGCCGGGATATTTATCGGGGAACTCGCTGAACCTGCCGACCATACCGGCGCCGTAACTTTTAATGCTCGCCATACCGCCGTGTTTCCAGTGGCTTACCTTATCGCGGTAAGATTCTTCTACCTGTCCTAAAAGGTCTTCGGTTCTTTCGCTCTTTTCCGCCGCTCTTTCCATTTCCTTGACAAAACTTATCCACTTCCCCTTTTTAAGCTCGTCAAGAAGCGGAGTCTGGTGCTTTT
>DAHWHJ010000058.1:0-6822 GCA_027335745.1 bacterium
AAAATAAAAAATAAAAAATAAAAATAAAAAACTCTATGGAAGACAAATATTCAGATAAAAGATTTGATATCTTATCGGAAAATAATATAGACGTCGGCGTTTTAGAAACGCTGGATTTTCAATATCAGGGCGGCGAAACGGTCGTAACTATAGGCACCAAAGAATTTACTTCCGTTTGTCCTTGGACGGGACTGCCCGATACCGCCGAGCTTTTTATTACCTATTCTCCGTCAAAAAAATTAGTCGAAATGAAATCTTTAAAATATTACCTCCTGTCTTTCAGAAACGTGGGTATTCTTCAGGAACACGCGGTAAACAGAATTATTAAAGACCTTTCAAAAATATTAAAACCGGAATTTATGGAAATAGAAGCAAGGTTTGAATCAAGAGGCGGATTGAATACGGTCGTAAAAGTTAAATATGAAAAAGAAAAATTAAATTAAACGAATCCCCTCAAATCGACGATATCTTTTCTTGCTTTTATTTCAAAATCGTTATCGATTACATGGATACCTTTTATTTTTGCAACCTCGTTAAGCGAAATACCGTATTTGTTCCTTAAAGCGGTATCTATAAGATAATCGCAAAATGCAAAATTTTTTGGCAGAAAACTTCCATGCAGATACGTGCCGAAAAAATTTCCGGTTCTTGCTCCCTCGGTTTTATCTTCCCCATTGTTCCCGTATCCTTTTAAGACGGCGCCGAAAACGTTTTGTCCCTTTTCCGGATAAGTTCTGCCGCCGTGATTTTCAAATCCGACAAGAACGAAATCTTCGGTTTTAACGGCTATATTTCCGATTAATCTTGGAGTTCCGGCTTCGGTATAACCCTTAAATACGGAAATGCCTTTTATTATTTTACCGTCTTTAGACTTATAATAATCGCATAACAGCTGATAACTGCCGCATACCGCCAGCATTATTTTATTTTTTTCCATCGCCTCGGTTAAAATATTTTTCTTATTGTCAATGAAGTCTTCGTAAATTAACGCCTGTTCGGCATCCTGTCCGCCGCCCATAAAAAAAACGTCGGCTTCGCCGTAGTCTTTTCCCCGTTCCCCGCCGATAGAAACGTCAAGAGTTCTTATATCTATTCCATAAAGAGAACATCTGTATTTAAAATAAATAATATTTCCCCTGTCCCCGTAAATATTCATAATTTCAGGATATAAATCTACGGCGGTTAATTCAAAATTTTTTTCCATTGTTTAATTTAATATGCAAATATGTTATTATATGTGTTAATATAAATATCAGTTATGTCTTTACTATCCGAACTAATCTCAAACAAAATCGAAAAAAATAAAAAGCTCGGGCTTTATAGAAAAATTCCCGACTGCCCCGATAAAAACACAAATAACGGTTTTATTAATTATAGCACCGGAACCGTCAATCTTGCAACAAACGATTATTTAGGACTTTCTAAAAACGAAAATATAAAAAAAGCGGCGAAAAAAGCCGTTGACCTTTACGGGACTTCCGCATCTTCTTCTTTTTTAATATGCGGTCATTCCGATATACACATAGAACTCGAAAAAGAATTATGTGAATTAAAGGGCGGTTACGAAAGTTGCATATTATATCCTTCCGGTTATCAAGCCAATACCGGAATAATTAAGTCTCTGTCAAGCGTTCTGCCTTTAAAAACATTCATAGCCTTCGACGAACTCTCGCATGCGTCGATAATCGACGGAGTTCTGGCTTCCGGAGTAAAATTTAAAAGTTTTAAGCATAACGATTTAAATAACCTCGAAAGCATATTAGATAAATATAAAAGCTGTGAAATAAAGATTGTTATAACCGAGGGCGTTTTTAGCATGGACGGAGATATTCCTGATTTGCCTAATCTCTTAAATATAGCGAAACGATACGACGCTTTAAGCATAGTCGATGATGCTCATGCGACCGGTACTATTGGAGCAAAAGGCGGCGGAAGCGCCGATTTTCACAAGGTAAAACCTGATATTATAATAGGAACGCTGGGTAAAGCTTTAGCGTCAAACGGGGCTTTCGCTATCTCAAACCGCTTAATAATAGAATATCTTATTAATTTTAGCAGGACTTTTATATTTTCTACGGGCATACCCCCGTCATCCGCCGCATCGGCTCTTGAAGCGGTAAAGCTAATAAAGGAAAATCCTGAGATAGTCGAAATATTACAAAAAAACTCTGAATACGCCCGCAAATACATAAGCGGGTCGGGATTGAATACGCTGAATTCTTCGACTCATATAATTCCAATATTAATAGGAGAAGAAGACAAAGCCGTTTTAATAGAAAAAGAATTGTTAGAAATGGGTATTTACCTTAAGGCGGTAAGATATCCGACCGTTCCCATAAAAAGCGCAAGATTAAGGCTCGGCGTAAGTACCGCTATAGACGGCGCAACTCTTAAAAGCGCCTTAAAAGATATAGTAGATAAGATTAAAAAAATACAGGCAATTAAATAAATATATGATAAATAAAAACAGGGTTAAAAAAAATTTTTCCGAAGCTAAATATTACGATAATTATACTTCTTATCATAATATAACCCTTAAAATGATATCTCAATCTATAAAAAATTATAATTATAACTATAATAAAAAGCGGATGGTTATTCTTGACATAGGATGCGGAACGGCTCAAGGATATTTTGCCGCTAAAGATGCCCTGCCGGCAAATTGTTTCGATTATTTAGGATTAGACCTTGCTTTTGGATTGCTTAAGGAAGCAAAGAGAAAAATAAAGGATAACTACAATGCGCATTTAATTTGCGGGGACGCGGAGTTTTTACCCTTAAAATATAAAAAATTCGACGTTATATTCTCTAATATGACCCTGCACTGGCTCAATAATATTGATTATTTCCTTAATAAATGCAATTCAATATTAAAAGACGATGGAATTATTATTTTATCTTTTTTAATTTCGGGAACTTTAAAGGAATTTGAAGAAAATTTTAAAAGCGCCGTAAATGAAAACATAAAACTTCATATATTTCAAACGTTAGAATATTTTAAAGAAAAAATAGATATTGCAGGCTTAAAGATAAACCGTTCCGAAGTCATAGAATATGTAGAAACCGCGGAGTCTTCATTAGAACTCCTAAAAAGAATAAATATGCTCGGGGCAAAAAATGCGGTCAATGAAAAAATATGCGGAACAGCTTTATTAAGGCGGGGTCTTATTAATTACGACAAACATTACCGCAATAAAAACGGAACGGTTTTCTGCACCTATAATATCGCATACCTTACGCTTAATAAATAACAAAAACCTTGAATAAGTTGATAACTTATTCAAGGTTAGATTAAATTCTAGCTTAAAACTTTAGAGTTTTGCCGTTATTTATTTAGCAACCGCAAAATGGTCTCTTCTGTTTATTGCATAACATACGCTGGTATGAGCCCTGCATAGAGGCTTTTCTTTTCCGTAGCTGATTGTTTTAAGCCTGTTTGCCGCAACGCCGAGGTCTTGAAGGTATGCTTTGGCGGCGTTAGCTCTTCTCCATCCGAGCGCAAGGTTATATGCCTCCGAACCTCTTCTGTCGCAGTTTCCCTGAATCTGTATGGCTACAGCGGGATTGTACTTAAGATAAATCGCATCTTTTTTAAGTATCATCTTACTAAGCGGGGTAAGAATGGATTTGTCGAAAGCAAAATGAATGTTGTTGGAATTAGACTGAATGCTGTAATTTGCAAGCCACGGATACTTCTTCATGTAAGAAGGCACCTTTTGAACCTGAGGCGTGGGCGTCACTGCGGCAACCGCGGGTTTTTTCGCGGGCGGTAAAGCGCTTGACGATGTTTTTGTTACTTTTGGGGCGCATCCTGAAAGGACGGCGGAAACTCCAAGAACTAAAGCAATAGCAGAAAGACCTAACTTTGTTTTCTTGTTCATCACGAACTCTCTCCTTAAAATTAAATTAGTTAACTTTTAAAACCGGGTTATCCGGATTTAGACGGATTTCATAAATTATATATAATATATATACCATTATTTAAAAAAAAATCAATAGTTATTTTACGAAAATTTTTAAAAGATTATTGGATAGCTGGCATATTGAATTTTTTTGAGAATTCTGTTATATATATTATATATGGAATATAAAGATTATTACAAAATATTGGGCGTAGCTAAAACGGCTTCGGCGGACGAAATAAAAAAAGCATACAGAAAACTTGCAAGAAAACACCATCCCGACGTTAATCCCAACGATAAAACAGCTGAATCAAAATTTAAAGAATTGCAGGAAGCATACGATGTTCTCAAGGATGAAAAAAAACGAAAAGAATACGACGAGCTTGGAACTAATTATTTCAACTATAAAAACGCAGGCGCCGGCGGAAGCGCCGGGCAGGGACGGTATAATTACGATTATTCCGGAGGCGGTCATTCCGGATTCAATTATAATTATAATAATGCGGGCGGCGGGGAAGGATTTAACTTCGAAGATATATTCTCCGACCTTTTTAACAGGACAGGAAAAAAACAAGGACCGGCGAGAGGAAACGATTTAAACGCCTCGCTTGAAATATCCGTCATAGAAAGCGTTAAAGGAACCGAAAGAATAATTAATTTAAACGGCGAAAAAATAAAAGTAAAAATACCGTCCGGAATCTCTAACGGCGGCAAAATAAAACTTTCCGGAAAAGGGTCTGCAGGTTTCAACGGGGGCGACAACGGAGACTTATATATTACTATTTCGGTCTTAAACGATAATATTTATGAAAGAAAAGAAAACGATATATATGTCAATAAAAAAATAAAATTAACCGAAGCAGTCCTCGGGGCAAAAGTAGAAGTTTCTGCGATAGACGGTAAATTTATGATTACAATCCCTGCAGGAACCCAGTATGGAACAAAGTTCCGTATTCCTAAAAAAGGCGCGACGGACGTTTCGGGCAAAAAAACCGGGGATTTAATAGTTACCGTATTAATAGATATACCTTCCGGAATATCGGATAAAACAAAAAAGATATTTGCCGAGCTTTCAAAAGAAGGAATTTAAAAATGGATTATTTCATCAATCTTATAAACTTTTGCGGCGAAATTAATTTAAGGAACGAATCCGTAATGTTTTTCGTCGATGAAGGAATAATCAGCGTCGAGCGCAGGGAAAACGAATTTTATATAGACAAAAAAACTGCGGACACTCTAAGGTTGATTTCCGAAATCAAAAACGAACTTGGGGTTAACGATGAAGGGGCATCCGTAATTCTTAGCCTAAGAGAAAAAATTATAGATTATCAAAACATGCTCAAAACCGTTTTTGACGCGATAGACAGGTCTAAAAGCATAGACGAGCTAATTTTTATAATGAGAAAAAGCCAAGCGTTTCAAACTGAAGGCGGCAATGAAAAATTTTAAGATATTTGGATAATTGCGGCTAAATTATTCCAATTTTCTATAACCGTGAACCTATGAATATTATTGCATTAAAAATAAAAGAATCCATAGATAAAAATATAGAAATTCCCGACGACATCCTTTTATCTATTTTTGAACTTTCCGGGGCCCCCCTTCTCGAACTTTTTTCGTTAGCTCTCGAACTAAAAGAAAGATATACCGGAAAAAAGGTTAACTTCTGCTCCATCGTCAGCGCAAAAACCGGAATATGCTCCGAGGACTGCTCATTCTGCGGTCAATCCGCCGTTGCCGGTAAAAAAGAAAAAAAGATAAAAGTAAACTCTCTTATGTCGGTCGCCGAAATAGTAAAAGCGGCTAAAATTGCAAAAAATAACGGCGCAAACGAATTCTCCATAGTTACGAGCGGAACCAGTATAACGGAACGGGCAGAACTCGAAACAATCGCGGATGCCGTCAAATCTATAAAAAACGAGGTCGGCATTACTCCCTGCGCATCCCTTGGACTTATGAATCATGAGGATTTATCTTTTTTAAAAGAATGCGGACTTGAGATATTTCATCACAATATCGAAACGAGTAAAGATTACTTTCCTAAAATATGCTCCACCCACTCTTTTTCCGACAACTTGGAAACGGTTAAATCGGCAAAAAAAGCGGGTCTTAAAGTTTGCTCCGGAGTAATAATAGGAATGGGCGAATCCAGACTAGACAGAATAAGAATGGCTAAAGAAATAAAAGAACTTGACGTCGATAATATCCCAGTTAACTTTTTAAATCCTATTAAAGGAACGCCCCTTGAAAATACCGAACCGCTCACGCCTATGGAATGTCTTAAAACCCTTGCGGTATTCAGACTTATCAATCCCAAAAAAAATATACTGGCACAGGGGGGGAGGGAACATAATCTGCGTCAGCTTCAGCCGCTCGCTCTTATGGCAGGGGCAAACGGACTGCTTCTCGGAAATTATCTCCTTACCTCGGGAAGAAATCCCGAGCTCGATTTAGAGTTGATTGCCGATTTAGGATTTGAATCAAATCTTTCCGAAACCCCGCAGACCGAATATGCCTGAGAATAAAAACAAAAAAGCCCTCGGCATAGATTTCGGCTTAAAAAGAATCGGGCTTTCTTTAAGCGACGATACCCAAACTATTGCTTTTCCCTTCAAATATATTCTCAACGAATCTTCAAAAAAAATCGTTTCCGAACTGAAAAAAATTATAGTCGAAGAAAATGTCGGATTAATCGTAATCGGTATGCCTATAGGGCTTAAAGGAAAACAAACGGAAATATCGATTAAAATAACCGAATTTATTAAAGAATTGAAAAATGAAATAGGCGAAGAAATTACCGTTGCGGTTTACGACGAAAGATTTTCTTCCGTTCAAGCACAAAAAAGCCTTATAGAGCAAAATATTAAAAGAAAAAAAAGAAAAGAAAAAATAGACTCCGTCGCTTCGACTTTTATATTGC
>DAHWHJ010000075.1:0-3197 GCA_027335745.1 bacterium
ACCACATTTATAGTATCGGACATTTTAACCTTCCTCTTTTTATTTTTTTTATTATATTTCGTTCTGCCTGACTTTAGCCATTACGCCCCTAAGCGAAACGTTATGCCTCGAAAAACCCATTTCGGCATAATCGGCGCCTAAGGCTATGCCTATAAGCTGAGGCAAATGAAGTATAGGCAGAGATAATTTTTTGTTTATATTTTTTGCCGCAACCGTTTGATATGTATCTAAACTTAAGTGGCATAAAGGACAAGGGGTTACCATGACGTCGGCTTCTTTCTCCTGAGCCTCGTAAATAGCATTGCCCGCAAGCGATGTAGAAGTAGATTCGTTGACGAGTATCGTCTGAAATCCGCAGCATTTGGTCCTTCTGGCATAAGATACGGGCTCGCCGCCCAGAGCTTTAATCAACTCTTCGAATCCTTGAGGATTTTCCACGTCGTCGAACTTAACCGCGCTTGACGGCCTAAGTATATGGCATCCGTAAAACGGGGCTATTTTTATTCCTTTCAGGCTTTTAACCGCTTTTTCTTTTAATTTATCGAATCCTATGTCGTCTCTTACGGCATATAAAATATGCTTTACTTTAACTTTTCCGGTATATTTCAAACCTATTTTAGCAAGATACTCGTTTGTTTTTTCTAATGATTCGGGATTATTTATAAGTTCTTCGTTTACCTCGCTCAGAGTCAGGGTGCAGGTATTGCATATAGTCATTATATCAAGCCCTTCTTTTTCCGCCAAAGCAAGGGTTCTACCGTTTATAAAAAGTTTTAAGTTTTTATCGAAGCCGTCGATAACACCGCCTCCGCAGCATGACGCCTCAGGCATTGGAATTAAATTTAAATCTAATTTGCTTGCAATATATTTTGTGGCGTTATCGAGTTCTTTGCCGCTTTCCTGAGCTACGCACCCAGGATAATAAGCATATGTAATCATAATTTATCCTCCAAGTCCAGTTCTTTATATGCAAGCCGAATATCTTCCATATCTTTTATTAATTTATGCCTGAGAGGCGGTATCTTTCCCTTAAGACCAGCGCCAAACGCAACCGGCAGATCGTTTAAAAGCCCCGTAACTCCTCCAGATTCAAATGCAACTTTTATTTCGTCGAGCCTTCCCGTTTCACCTATAGACCTCGCTATAGAAACTACATGCTTCGAACCTGGCGAAAAAGTAATGGAATTTTTAACCGATTTTTCATGAAGCCTGACTATCGATTTTACCGGAGAAATACCTTTCGGGCAGAACTGTTCACATGACTGACAGTGAACGCAATCCCAAAAACCGTTAGGCTTAGAACCGTTTACTAAACGTGAACCGTTTTTATCGTTATCTCTCGGATCTTCGGCATATCTATAAAGTTTAGCGAGAGCGGCAGGTCCGAGATAGTTTTTATTACCTACTACTCCGCCGCATTCGGAATAACAGCATTCGCACAAAATGCAGTTAGGCGTATCTTCGTTTCCGGTCAAATTTTTAAACTCCGATTTATCGTAAACCGGCTGACTGATTTTTTCGCCTTCTTTTAATGTCTTAAAGCGGTTATGTGCTGCGTCTTCCCTCTGTCCGAGCAGATAAGGTTTTATGGCTTTTATCTTATCGAAAAAAACCTCCTGATCGACGATTAAATCGCGAATTACCGGCATGTTGGCAAGAGGTTCGACGTTTATTATTCCAAATTTATCTATTTCTAAGCTAACCTGCGTTTTACATGCAAGTTTGGTTATGCCGTTTATTTTCATAGCGCAGGAACCGCAGATGGCGCTTCTGCATGACCTTCTAAAACTTAGCGTTCCGTCAAGCTCCGATTTTATTTTTATTAAGGCGTTTAAAACAGTCATACCCGGATAGTCTTCTGCCGTATATTCTTTATAGTACGGTTTTTCGTCGGTTTCAGGATTAAATCTGTAAGCCCTTACCTTAAATTCCATTATATGTTTTCCTCGCTATTAATTAATACGTCCTCGGTTGAGGTTTAAATTTTGTTATCGCAACTTCGGAAAAATCGAATTTTATGTTTCCGTTTCCGTCTAAGGTCGCAAGCGTATGTTTGAGCCAGTTGGAATCGTCTCTTTCCGGAAAATCCGTTCTGTAATGTGCGCCCCTCGACTCCTTCCTGAGTATTGCTCCTCTTGTTATTACTTCGGCTATAAGCAGTATATTGCTAAACTCGAACGCTTCTACTATATCGGTATTAAATGTTTTCGATTTGTCGTCTATTCCTATATTTTTTGCGCGTTCTTTGAGTTCGCCTATTTTGTCTAAAGCTTTTTTCATGGCGGTTTCTTCCCTGAATACTCCGACGCCGGCTCTCATCTCTTCCTGAAGTTCCGATTTTAAAAGGCCGTGTCTTTCTTTTCCCGCCGATTTTTTTAATTGTTCGAATTTTTCTTCGTCTCTTTTTATTGCCGATTCGTCGAATTTTCTGTCATCGGCGACAGATTTAAGATATTCGGCTATGTCTATTCCCGCCCTTCTGCCAAAAACAACGGTATCGAGAAGGGAATTCCCGCCGAGCCTGTTTGCCCCGTGAACGCTGACGCATGCAGCCTCGCCTGCGGAATAATAACCTTCTATTGCCGTTCTTCCGTTATAATCCGTTTTAATTCCACCCATAGAGTAATGAGCGCCGGGTCTGATGGGAATAGGCTCATGAATAGGATTAACGCCTTCAAAATCGATAGATAACTGCATAATCTGCGGAAGCCTTTCCATTATTCTTTCTTTGCCGAGATGCCTTATATCTAAAAGAATGGCTCCATTGACGCCCCTGCCTTCGTTTATTTCCGTCTGTTCGGCTCTTGCTACTACATCTCTCGGCGCAAGTTCCATTGCTTTAGGAGCATATTTAGACATAAAGCGGACGCCGAGTGAATTAAGAAGATATGCCCCTTCACCTCTTGCTCCCTCCGTTACCAATATTCCCGTGCTTTTAAGGGTGGTAGGATGAAACTGTACGAATTCCATGTCCATAAGCGGAACGCCGGCATTGATAGATATTGCCATACCGTCTCCGGTATTTATTAATGCATTGGTGTTGGAAGAATAAACCTGTCCGTATCCTCCGGTAGCGAATAAAACGGCTTTTGCGGCAATACCCTCGAATTTTCCGTTTTTAATATCGTATGCCACTACGCCGCTGACTTTTCCGTTATCGGTAAGCAGGCTTGTAACGAAATATTCGTAAAGAATTT
>DAHWHJ010000111.1:0-23422 GCA_027335745.1 bacterium
ATAAATTTTTCCGGATCAAACCCTTTTACCTCTCCAGCTATCTTGGTGGAATATCCTTCGGTGTCGAACCTCGTAATCGGTCCTACGCCGCTTTCTCCCTTTACCATTCTATTCCATGAAGTTTCAGCATCGTTGCCAAGCGCCGTAATCATAGAATATCCCGTTATAACTACTCTTCTGTTGCAATCAATTTTTTCCATAATAATAAATCCGGTATAATAATAAATTATTTTGTATGTTCGTCGATATACGAAACTGCATCTTGAACCGTCTTAATTTTTTCGGCGTCTTCATCGGATATTTCTATTCCAAATTCCTCTTCAAATGCCATAACTAATTCTACCGTGTCTAATGAATCTGCGCCGAGATCCTCTACAAATGAAGCTTCGTTAGTAACTTCATCCGGAGTAACCCCTAACTGCTCTACTATTATTTCTTTAACTTTGTTTTCTACGGACATTTAATTTCACCCCCTCCTTTTTATTGTTTTTTAATTTTTTAATATGATTACATATACATTCCGCCGTTTACGTCCATAACCGTTCCGGTTATATAGCCGGAAAGCTCCGAACATAAAAAAAGCACGGCATTTGCAATGTCATAAGGCTCGCCTATTTTATTAAGCGGAATCCCTTTTTTAATCGCATCTTTAATATCTTCCGGCAGTTTATCGGTCATAATAGTTTTAATAAACCCGGGCGCAATAGCATTTGCAAGAATGCCTCTTGCCGCATATTCTTTAGCTATGGATTTCGTAAGGGCAATTATGCCTGCTTTCGATGCGGCATAATTTGCCTGTCCGGTATTGCCTATTTCGCCTATTACCGAAGCTATACTTATTATTCTCCCCGATTTAGCTTTAACCATGTGCTTTAATACATTTTTTGTAATATAAAACATACCGTTCAAATTGACGTTTATAACGTCTAGCCAGTCTTCGTCGCTCATTCTTATTAAAAGACCGTCTTTAACGATACCGGCATTGTTAACGAGAATGTCGATTTTAGATTCTTTAGATATAATCTTTTGGATCGTTTCCGATATCTTTTCCGAATTTTTGATATCGGCTTCATAAAAATCAAACCCGGATGAAATCGTTTTGATTTCGTCTTTAACGCTTATAAATCTTTTTTCGTCTATGTCGATTATTATAACCTTTGCCCCTGCGGTAAGTAAAACTTTGGATATAGAAAGTCCTATTCCCGAAGAGCCGCCGGTAACTATAGCCGTTTTACCCGTAAGTTCGATACAAAGAGACATAAATCACCCTCCATTTATTAAATCCTTAAACTTTCTAATTCCTTAACGGTCGAAACAGAATTTACGGACATAACATCCGCATTTTTATCTATCCTTTTAATCAGTCCGCTTAAAACATTTGAAGGTCCTATCTCGATAAATTTGGAAACCCCAAATATTTTTTCCATATTAACTATAATATCTTTCCACCTAACGGGAGAAACTATCTGCTCGAGAAGAAGCCCGACCGCATCGTCTTTTTTAGAATAATTGAGCGACGTAGCATTGGAAAATATATCGTATTCGGCATCACTGAACCAATCCTTATCTATAAACGAAGAGAGGTTTTCCTTTGCGCTCTCCATAAAAGGCGTATGAAACGGAGCGCTTACGGACAGGATAACTATTTTTTTCGCTCCGCGCTCTTTAAGGAGTAAACATGATTCATCGACGAATGACGAAATACCGGATATTACCGTTTGAATTGCAGAGTTAATATTTGCTATAAAAACTCCTTCTTTATTTTTTAAATGATTAACCTCGTTTATTGCGGATTTTATTATATTTTCGTCGAGCCCGATAATCGCCGCCATTTTGCCGAATCCTACCGGACAAGCCGTCTGCATAAAAAATCCTCTTTTTTTTGTAATTAAAAGAGCATTTGAAAAATCGACGGAGCCTGCAGAAACGTTGGCGCTGTATTCGCCGAGACTGTGTCCTGAAACGCAAACAGGTTTTAAGCCCAGTTCTTTTTCTATAACTCTAAGAATTGCTATACTCACGGTTAAAAGAGCCGGCTGCGTATTTTCCGTCAGATTAAGCGCCGCTTCATCGTCTCCCAAAATTAGGTTCTTCATATCCAACCCTAAAATATCCGAAGATTCTTCTAAAACAAAACGAGCTTCGTCGAAATTTTCAAAAATATCTTTTCCCATACCGATATGCTGAGACCCCTGCCCCGGAAAAACAAACGCGATATTAGAATTTGATGATTTTTCCATTTATTGTTTTTTATATTATTTTATAAATTTAACCATATTTTTAATAAAATCTTCCGTCTGCGAAACAATTTCTTCTATAACTTCTTTGACTGTTTTTTCTTCTTTTATAAGTCCGGCAATCTGTCCGCTCATAAAAGAACCCATTTCTACGTCTCCGTCAACCGAAGCGGCTTTTAATTTTCCGGTTCCCAGTTTTTCGTATTCCGAGACGGGCGCACATTTTTCTTCCAGTTCAAGAAACATTTTGGCAAGCCTGTTTTTTAAAACCCTTACCGGATGTCCGGTCGGTCTTCCCGTAACGACGGTATCCCTATCCGATGCCTTTACCACCATATCTTTCCAATTTTGATGTATATGGCACTCCTTCGTCGCAAGAAATCTCGTCCCCATTTGAATACCGGCGGCTCCTAGGCATAAAGCCGCGGCAAATCCTCTGTAATCTGCAATGCCGCCGGCCGCTATAACAGGTATACTAACGGCATCGACGACTTGCGGAACTATCGCCATTGTAGTAAGTTCGCCGATATGTCCGCCGGATTCGGTTCCTTCCGCAATCACGGCATCGGCTCCCGCTTTTTCCACCCTCTTTGCCAGAGCGGATGAAGGAATAACCGGTATAACTTTTATTCCTGCGTCGTGAAATTTCTTTATATAAGGGCCGGCGTTGCCCGCGCCTGTCGTTACGACCGGAACGCTCTCTTGGATAACCGCATCTACAAGCTCTTCTATATATGCTAAATAAAGTATGAGGTTGACCCCAAAAGGCTTATCGGTATTATCTTTTGCTTTTTTTATTTCCTGAACCAAAAGTTCGGGGGGCATTTGTCCTGCGCCGATTATACCTAAACCGCCGGCATTTGAAACGGCGCTCGCAAGTTCATAATTAGACGCCCATGCCATTCCGCCCTGAAATACAGGATATTTTATTCCTAATTTATCGCATATCGGAGATTTTATCATTTTATTATTTTACCATCTTATAATCGAAGAAGCCCAAGTTAGACCGGCGCCTATAGCATCTATTAATACGAGACTGCCTTCTTTCAAACGACCGGACATATAAGCTTCGTCTAAAGCGATAGGAATCGAACCGCTTGAAGTATTGCCGTATTTTTCTACATTTACAAAAACTTTTCCCATAGGAAAGCGCAATTTTTTTGCCGTAGCTTCTATGATTCTAATATTTGCCTGATGAGGAACGAATAAATCGATATCTTCCGGCTTAAGATTGTTAAATTTTATGGCTTCTTCCGCCACCGCTTTAAGATAATTGACGGCATATCTGAAAAGCTCGGAACCTTTCATCTTGATATAATGCTCCCGATTGCTAACGCTTTCAAGGCTTGCCGGCATTAACGAACCGCCGCCTTTAAGCATAAGAATATCGTCATGTCCGCCTTCCGAATGCATATGCGTCGATAAAATACCGCGGTTATTCTCCGTATTTGCCGTAAGTACTACCGCGCCCCCGCCGTCGCCGAACAGGACGCAGGTCGATCTGTCTTTATAATCGGTAATCCTCGATAGTAAGTCTGCGCCTATAACAAGAACGTTTTTATATTTGCCGGATTTGATAAAACTGTCCGCTATCGACAAAGAATATATAAATCCGCTGCACCCGGCGCTTATATCAAAAGCCGCGGCATTTTTTAGCCCCAACTTTTCCTGCACTATACAGGAAGTTGAAGGGAAAATCATATCGGGAGTAATCGTTCCCACTAATATCAGTTCGATGTCCTGCGGATTTAGCCCTGAAAGTTTAACGGCTTTTCTTGCGGCTTCAGCCGCTATATCCGACGTAACTAATCCTTCTTCCGCAATCCTTCGTTCTTTTATACCCGTCCTTGAAGTAATCCATTCATCGGACGTATCTACTATATTGCATAATTCATCGTTAGTAAGCACTCTTTCGGGAACGAACGAACCTACTCCTATGACTTTGGAATATATCAATTTTCAACCTTCGCTCAAATATTAAATTTATTTATTTCTTAACAGCTTATATTTTTTGCATTAGCTTCTATCTTGTGGCTTATATTAACGTTTATACCTTTTTCTACAAAATGTTTCGCGACTAATACGGCGCTCGTTAAAGCCTTGGCACTTGCACCGCCGTGGGCTATAAAAGCCGCTCCATTAACGCCCAGAAGCGGCGCGCCGCCGTATTCATTGTGATCTACAAGTTTTTTAAATTTTTTCAATGATTTTCTTGCCATAAAGAAACCTAATTTAGCCATAAAACTTTTATTTATTTCTTCTCTCAGAAGATTAAATATCGTTTCCGCCAGTGTTTCGGATGCTTTTAAGATAACGTTTCCGGTGAATCCGTCGCAGACTACCACGTCAACCTTTCCGTTAAATATTTCTCTGCCCTCTACATATCCGTAAAAATTTAAATCCGTATTTTTTATTATCCCGAAAGCCTCTCTGGTTAAATCGTTGCCCTTAGATGATTCCTCGCCGTTGCTGAGTATTCCTATCTTAGGATTCTTAATGCCCTTCATAAAAGAAGCATATTCGGAACCCATTATTGCAAATTCTGCAAGATGATAAGGCTTTACATCTACGTTTGCGCCCGCGTCTATCAAAACGGTATATCCGCCTATTGCGGGCATAATCGTTGCAATAGCGGGTCTGTCGATTCCTTTAATTCTTTTAAAAACAAACATTGCTATGGCTAAGGACGCTCCGCTGTTGCCCGCGCTGATAATTGCGTCCGCTTCTTTATTTTTAACAAGTTCATAAGCAACGCGCATAGAAGAGTTTTTCTTATTCCTTACTATTGCCGAAGGAGAATCGTTCATCGTTATCCGTTCCGGCGCATGTACTATTTTAATTCTGGCGCCGCGATAATTATTTTTTTGAATAGCATCTTTTAAGGCAGTCTCGTCTCCCGTTATAATTATCTCTAAGTCTTTATTAGACTCGACGGCGGCTATCGCTCCCATGATCTCAGGCTCGGGAGCCTTATCGGAACCAAAGCCGTCCAGAGCTATTCTAATCATTAAATAGTCTCCCTATTCTTATAAAATTGACGGGAATATAATGAATCAAGAGTTTTCCGCGGCTTTTTCGATTACGACTTTCCTGCCCTTATATGTTTTGCAGTTTGGACACATTCTGTGCGAAAGAACGGGTTCTCCGCAATTTGGACACTTCGAATAATTCACCGGCGTAAGGCTGTCGTGAGTTCTTCTTTTATCCCTCCTGCATTTAGAATGTCTTTTTTTTGGATTTGCCATATAACCTCCCCATATTTATATATTATAATTAAGTTGCTCTGCAACTTTCAGCGTGTAAATATTCGCCCTTCTCTTTTTAAAATATAATGCTATATTATTAAATTAAAATTGTAAAATGTCAATTTCAATTTTCCAACGATATGAAAATATTGTCGTCCGCCGTTTTAAAATCCGCTTTATCGGAAAACACCAATCGTTCCGCTCTTACCGCAGATCTTATATCGCCCGATATTTCATTTATAATGTCGATATAATCGGGATTTAACGCCTTAATTAAAATCTTGCTTATCTTATGATTCTGATGAAGGCTTAAATTAGTTCGTAATTTTCTGGCAGCCTCTAATATATTTAATAAGATACCGGAAATATTCACGGAATCGCTGAAAACGAGTTCTTTTTTAAATTCCGGCCAGTTAGATAGATGAATACTCCTGTCTTTCTCAAAATTTTTATAAAAGGAAAGGTATAGTTCTTCGGTAATAAACGGTATAAATGGAGCGAAAATTTTTAATATATTTAAAGAAATAAAATACATAACGTTTAAAACGGTTTTTTTTCTATCGGCGGTATCGATGCCCTCGTCCCAGAAAACATTTTTTATAATTTCTAAATAATTATCGCAATAAACGTTATAAAAAAAATCGGATGCGGTTCTTAACGTAAATGAATATTCATACGATTCCATATTATTTTCGCAAATCTTAAGGGCATTTTCAAATTCCGTCAGCACCCATTTATCTATCTGCGTCAACTTAAGGTTGGATATGTTTTTTTCGTAAGGATCAAATTCCGAGGGTATATTGGTAATCAAAAATCTTGCCGCATTCCATATTTTAATTAAAAGCTTTCTGCCGACAACTACATCTTCCTCGCTGAAACGCAAATCCTGCCCCAGATTTGCCTTAGACGCCCAGTATCTAAGGGCATCCGCCGAATATTTGCCTATTATGTCTTCAGGAGCGACGAAATTTCCAAGACTTTTGGACATTTTTTTACCGCTTTTGTCTAAGCCCCATCCGCTTATCATAACATTTTTAAAAGGTATGTTTTCCGTATGATAAATAGATTTGACTACGGTATAAAACAGCCATGTCCTGATAATTTCCTGGGCCTGCGGACGCAAACCCATCGGATAAATCATATTTAAAAGTTCTTTACTACCGTCGTCTCCGTATGCCCACCGCGAATTTATAAGAGGCGTCATCGAAGACGTCATCCAAGTATCCATGACGTCGGTTTCCGGCTTGAGTTCTTTTCCTCCACACTTAGGGCATTTATTTACGTGCGGTAAATTTACGACCGGATCGATAGGCAGGTCCGATTCCGCCGCAGTAATAATTTCACCGCATTCGGAACAATACCAGACAGGGAAAGGAACGCCGTAAAACCTCTGCCTCGAAATGTTCCAATCCCATTTAAGATTATTAATCCATTCGTCATAGCGGGCTTTCATAAATTCCGGATGCCAAGTCATTTGATTGCCGGCGTCTATAAACCTGCTTTTATTATCTAGTATTTTTATAAACCACTGTTCCGCAAGAATGAACTCGACCGGGGTTGCACATCTATCGTGGACTCCTACGTTGTGTATAAGCGGTTTTTCTCCTTTTATTAAACACAGTTCGTTTAAGTCCTCTACGACGGCTTTTTTGGCTTCTTTAACGTTTAATCCGCTATATTTTCCCGATAGTTCGTTTAATCTTCCCGCTTTATCAATTACTATCGCCGTATCGAGTTTATGCTCCTTCCATTTCTTAACGTCTTCGACGTCGCCCCATGTGCAGACCATCATAAGTCCTGTTCCGTAATTCATATCCACCGATTCGTCGAATTTAACCGGAACTTCTTTATTATATAGAGGTATCTTAACATTTTGCCCTTCCAGGAATTCATATCTTTCGTCGGCAGGGTTGGCATAAACCGCTACGCATCCTCCGAGAAGTTCGGGACGCGTCGTAGATATTATGAGGCTTTTGCCGTTCATTGATTTAAATTCTATATCGTAAAGGACGCCGCTGAATTCTTCAAGAATAACATCCGCCTGCGCAAGAGAGGTTCTGCATTGAGGACACCATAATATAGGTTCATTGCGCCTTTCTATCAGTCCTTTATTATAAAGATCCAAAAACGATTTTTGCGAGGTTTTTCTGCATCTTTCGTCTATGGTAGAATACGACAATTCGTAGTCTGCGCTTATTCCGGCAGACTTCCATAACGATTTATAGATTTCTATGCCCGACTTAGTTTCCTTAAGGCATAAATCGATAAAATCTTCTCTGGTGATTTTAGATTTATTTATTTTGTATTTTTTCTCCACATAACGCTCGGTCGGAAGACCGTTATCGTCGAAACCCATAGGATAGAAAACGTTAAATCCCTTCATTCTCTTATATCTGATAATAAATTCCGCCTGAGAATAACTCATCACGTGCCCTACATGAAGATGAGAAGACGAAACATAAGGCGGCGGGGTATCTACCGAATAAACTTTCCTGCTTTTATCGAGAGGTTCAAATTTATAAATTTTATTGTCTTCCCAATATTGCGATATTTTTTTTTCTACGGTTTTATAATCGTAATTTTTGGGGAAATCCTTAAAATCGACAAAACTTTCCGTATTTTTTTGCATAGTTTATAAAGTTTAGCAATTTTTTATTTAAAAATCAACTTAACTTGCAAAATTTCGGTCGTTATATGATATAATAGATAAAATGTACCAAGTGCTTGCAAGAAAATACAGACCGAAGATTTTCGATGAAATTATCGGACAGGACGCGATTATCCAGACTCTTAAAAATGCGGTTATCAACGACAGGGTTTCGCATGCCTATATATTTACCGGAACTAGGGGCGTAGGCAAAACCTCAATCGCAAGAATACTCGCAAAATCAATAAACTGCGTAAAAGGCCCTACGGTTAATCCCTGCGGAGTCTGCCCCGCCTGCGTCCAGATTCAGAACGGAAACTCCGTCGACGTTATTGAAATTGACGGCGCATCTAATACCGGGGTCGATTCTATAAGAGATTTAAAAGAAAGCATAATATATTCTCCTCAGAGTTTCAGATTTAAAATTTATATAATAGATGAAGTTCATATGCTTTCCAATAGCGCATTTAACGCTCTTTTAAAAACGCTTGAGGAACCGCCCGCCCACGCAAAATTCATTTTCGCCACTACCGAGATTCATAAAGTTCCGGAAACTATACTTTCGAGGTGTCAGAGATTTAATTTTAAAAGAATACCTACCGGAATTATTTTCGATAAATTAAAAGAAATTTCTCTTACCGAAGATGTTTCGATAACCGATGAAAATCTTATGGTTATCTCATCGCTGGCAGACGGCTCGCTGAGAGATTCGCTATCTATTTTCGACACCGCCATATCTTATTTTGGAAAAGATATAAAAGAAGACGTTTCGCCCGTGCTTGGACTGACTACTAAAGCAATAATATCCAAACTTATATCCGCTATATTTCTTAAAGATTATGAAAGTTCGATAAAAGCGGCAAGGGAAATATATGAATCGGGAGCCGACATAAGACAGTTTATGAAACAGGCGGCATTTTATATAAGAAACATTTTAATCGTAAAACTAAAATATAAAGACCTGATTTACGATTTAACCAATGAAGAAATTAATGCTTTAATTCCTTTCGCCGAACAAAAATCGGCAGAAGAACTTTTAGATATGATAGATATTATGATTAACGCGGATATGAAATACCAAAGGATTTCATCGCCTCTGTTAATGTTGGAACTGACTATCTTCAGGCTTTTTAATATTCCCCAAAAAAAAGACGTACAGGAACTCATTAGCAAGCTTAATGATTTGAAAGCTACCGGCGGTTTTAAAGAACAGGGGGGACATACCGATATTATAAAACAAACCGGCTTAAGAGATAATAATAAAATAACGGAAGTTAATATAACATCCGCAAATTACACGCCCGGCGCTTCACCAGATCATGAAAAATTATTCGACCATTTTTTAAAAACGGACGAAAAATTAAGCGGGCTTAATAAAAAAACAGAAAAATTTGAAATTTTCCGAACCGAAGCACATACGACAGATAAAAAAGATGCGGCCAACTTTGATACAGACGACGCTATAGAAAATATTAAAGAAATATTCGGCGGCGATATCGAAAAAATAGAAAAAAAATAAAAAGTTAATTTGCAAAAAAACATAAAATTAAATAAAATATAACAAAATAAAAACTCGGAGGAGCGGTAAAATGTCTAAAAATATCGCCGGAATGTTAAAACAGGCGCAGAAACTTCAATCGGATATGCTTAAAATGCAGGAAGAATTAGGATCTAAAATAGTGGAAGCCGGTTCCGGCGGCGGAATGGTCACGGCAAAAGTAAACGGAAAACAGGAACTGCTCGAAATTAAAATAGATAAAACGGTGGTTAATCCCGACGACGTGGAAATGTTGCAGGACCTTATCGTCGCATCCGTAAACGAAGCGCTTAGCAAATCAAAAGATATGGTAACCGGCGAAATGTCTAAATTAACCGGCGGGCTTAATCTGCCCGGTCTTTTCTAACCGGCGGATTTATGTCTTTAAACCATTCGGATTATATTAAAGATATTGTTTTTGCATTTAAAAAACTTCCCGGCATCGGCGAAAGATCGGCGCGAAGATTAGCCTTTTATATTCTATCCCAGAACGAATCTGTTGCCTACAGCCTCTCGGATGCAATAAAAAATGCAAAACAAAATGTCAAACTTTGCAAAAACTGTTTCAATCTAAGCTCGGACGACGTATGCCCGATTTGCAACAATCAGTCGAGAAACAATAAACAGCTTTGCATTGTAGAAAACCCTGAAATAATATACGTATTTGAAAAAAGCGGTAATTACAACGGTTATTACCATGTTTTGCATGGTTTAATCAATCCGCTGGAAGGTACTACTCCGTCCGACCTTAAATTAAAAGAACTTGCGGAAAGAGTTGAAAACGGCAACTTTGAAGAGATAATACTTGCTTTAAACCCAAATTCAAACGGGGAAGCCACCTCTATTTACATACAAAAAATATTATCCCCCTACAATGTTCATATAACCGTCCTCGCACGCGGAATCCCTATCGGTTCCGATCTTGAATACGTCGATAAAAACACGCTTTCCGAAGCAATCAATTACAGAAAAAGTTTTTAGCAATCTATTTAAAGTTAAAGCCGACTTTCTTGTAAATTAAATTATGCCTAATAACAAAGTTTTACTTATTTCGATAGACAACCTGAGATATGATTGTGTAAGTTATATTAAAGACAAACCTCATTTGAAGCAGTTTTATGTCGAAAACATAGTAGATACGCCTACTATTGACGAGATTGCCGAAAGTTCTTCGGTTTTTACGAATTGTTTTTCGACGTCAAGTTATACGACGTCCGCCCATGCCTCTCTGTTTACGGGATTATTGCCGCCAAAACACGGTCTTAGACCCTTCTTCTATAAAAAGATAAAAAACGACTGCTTAACTCTTGCTGAAGTTTATAAGAATAACGGCTATAAAACCGTTTTTTATTCGGACGTCATTGAACTTTTTCAACCGCTCGGACTAACCAAAGGATTCGATTTCATATATGCAAACGACGTAAACCAACTATTCAAACAGCTTTCAGTCTTCAAAGACGAAAAGGTATTCTGCTTCGTTCATCTTTTCGATATTCACGAACCCTATATTTACTCTCAGAATTACAACGAAAACAGATATAACGACGATTATTTCGCTTTTATGAACAAAATGTCGACATTATATAAGATTCCTATTCAAAACAATAATCCATTCACTATGTGGAATAATTTTTCGGGCAAAGTAAATTACGGCGTCCAGATAATGCTTCCTCCTTATATTCACGGCGTAAACAAGTTCGATAAGGGGCGTTTCAGATCAATTTACGGTTTTTTAAAAAATCTGGGGTATTTTAACGAAGACAATATATATTCGATATTTGCAGACCATGGGGAAGGAAGGATCACTTTTTTCGATATGCAGGTTTTCGGTCATATGGGGGAACTATTCGACGAAGTAATAAGAATACCGTTTATACTGCATGCTCCTCAAATAGAAAACACGGTTTATGATAAACCAACTTCTATAGTCGATTTATTTCCAACGCTTTTATCTTTATCGGAATTAAAAACTAATTTAACCGACATTGACGGACAATCTTTATTAAAAGAAAGAGAATATTGTTATTCCGAATTCTGCACACAGAATATGTACAACGAGATAAGGCAGTTTTCGGAAGCCGTTTACGACAGAAGTAAAACCGGTGCATCTTATAAGGATAAATATTTCCTATCCCAGCGCTCTATAAGAACCAAAGACCGAAAATATATGTTTATACCCGATAATATTTTACCGTCAGAGGCAAAAAAAATCGTCGAAAATATTAATCTGTCCGACGAAGACTTCATTATTGAAATGTTTAACGCCGTTATGAGAAAAAGGATAAGCAAACCGGAATATTTATTTTTATTAAATTCTCTTAAATCTAAACAAAGTACCAGACAGAATATATACCAGAGCATGGTTTCTTCTGAAATTTACAACAGACCTAAGAATTTTTATTTCGACCTTTTGACCGACCCTCTCGAAGAAAATTTAATTATATTAAATACGGCTTTATCGGATTCGGTCAAATATATCGAGACGCTAAACAAAATAGAAAACAATGCGGTTATCACCGATAATTTATTCGAAGATAGTAATACCGCAGACAAAAACGGTACAAAAATTATCTTTACCCAGTCCGAATCCGCTAAGAATATCGAAAGCGAATCGCTCGCCTTGTTAAAGCAAAAAACCTCTTTGAGTATCGAAATAATCAAAGAAGCATATGACAGATACGGCGATAAAATCGGAATCGCGTTTACCGGAGGAAAAGATTCAACTGTCTTGCTGGACTTAACGAGAAACGTTTTTCAAGGGAAAATACCTTTTAAAGTTATAACCATAGATACTTCTGTAGAATTTCCGGAAATAAAAGAATTTATAGAAAAACTAAAAAGCTCTTGGGGCTTCGAACTCTCGACTTATTCTAATAACGAAGCGTTGAAACAAAAATACCCCGTAGCCAAAGATAAAGCCGACTGCTGCAATAATCTTAAAACTCTTCCGTTAAAGCTGTCGATTAAAGATTTGCATCTCAAAGCGTTAATGACCGGCATAAGAAAAGACGAAAACGAAGCCCGGGCAAACGAAGTATATTTTTCTAAAAGAAAAGACCCCCACCACTTCAGGGTTCATCCCCTTCTTCATTTTACCGAAAAAGATATATGGGACTACATAAAATTAAATAACCTTCCTTACTGTCCCCTTTACGAACAGGGTTATAGGTCTATAGACTGCGCCCCCTGCACGCAAAAAACCACCGAAATAGATGCCGCCGAACGCTCCGGGAGGTCGCAAGACAAAGAAGCGGCTATGGACAAACTGCGCCGGCTGGGATATTTTTAAGGACTAATTTATGAAATTGCGATACACAATAATATTATATTTATCGACGGCTGTTACTGCAATATGATAATGTCCTATATTGACAAAAGTTTCTCGGCATATTGACATATTTATAAAAAACTAATAAAATATTAGTTTTCGATTAATATAAATCTTTATTAAAACTAATTTATTAAACTTATTAATTAAATGTTTGACGGACTCAGCTCAAAACTCGAAAAGGTTTTTAAAAATCTTAAAGGTTACGGAAAGCTATCAGAAAAAAATATCGAGGACAGCCTTAAAGAAGTACGGCTGTCTTTGCTGGAAGCCGACGTAAACTACCTTATAGTAAAGGAATTTATCGAATCCGTAAAAAATAAAGCCGTAGGCGAAAAGGTTGCCGACAGCCTTACCCCCGCCCAGCAAATCATAAAGATAATAAGGGACGAACTTGTAGAATTATTAGGGAACAATGAACCGTTAAACATAAAGGCAAAACCGCCCGTCATTATTATGCTTATCGGGCTTCAGGGTTCCGGCAAAACTACCACCGCCGGTAAACTTGCGCTGTATCTACACAGAATGAAGCGCAGGGTTTATCTCGTTCCTGCCGACGTTTACAGACCTGCGGCAATACTACAGCTAAAAAAAATCGGCTCAAGCATTAATATTCCCGTCTATGAAACCCCCGAAGAAAACGGAAAGGTTTTGCAGAAACCGGACGAAATATTAAAAAATGCTTTGGAAATCGCCGAAAAACAAGCTTACGATACCGTAATCGTCGATACGGCTGGACGCCTTGAAATCGACGAACCGTTAATGGACGAGCTTAAACTTCTTAAAAATAAATTCAACCCTAACGAAATATTATTCGTTGCGGATTCGATGCTCGGTCAGAGCGCCGTCACGGTGGCTAAGACATTCAACGAAACCCTCGATATATCCGGCGTCGTATTAACCAAGGTTGACGGCGACGCAAGAGGAGGGGCGGCTCTTTCTATTAAAAAAACCGTCAACAAGCCTGTAAAATTTATCGGCGTCGGCGAAAAATTGAGCGATTTCGAAGTTTTTTACGGGGACAGAATAGCGGACAGAATACTCGGAATGGGCGACATATTAAGCCTAATAGAAAAGGCTCAGGAGTCTATCGACGAAAAATCTGCAAAATCCATAGAAGAATCGCTGAACAAAAAAGATTTTACCGTTAAAGATTTTGCCGAACAGCTTAAAATGATGTCTAAAATCGGCGGCATTGCCCAGATAGCAGGTATGATTCCGGGCTTTTCTAAAATTAAAGATAAATTTAATTCCGAAGCGGCGGAAAAAGAAATAGTTAAAATTAAAGCTATTATTAACTCTATGACGGAAAAAGAACGTATAAATCCGGATATCCTTAACGGCGGAAGACGCAAAAGAATATCTCTCGGAAGCGGCACCACCGTGAACGACGTGAATATTTTTATAAACAAATTCGAAGAAGTTAAAAAAATTATGAAGTCGTTCAAAAAAAACAAATTAGGTTCTTTTAAAAATATAAATAATATTAAAAGCATGTTTAACAAAGGAGATTTCAAGTGGCGGTAAAAATCAGACTTACAAGGATCGGTTCTCACAAAAAACCTTTTTACAGAATAGTAGCGGCTTCCAGCGAGAAAGCCGTGCAGAAAAAATTCATCGAGATACTGGGGACGTATAATCCCTGCTCGAACACAAGTCAATTCACTATCGACAAAGACAAATTCGACAAATGGATAAGCTTAGGCGCCAAACCGAGCGATACCGTTATGTCTTTGGTTAAAAAACAGGACAAATGAACGACTGCATCTGCATAGGGGAATTTATAAAACCCCACGGTATTTGCGGAGAGCTTTTATTTATAACGTATAATCCCTTATCGGATGCATTGGATTTGGACATTCCGCTGTTTATGAACGAAAATTGCGGACTTGAACGGATAAAAATCGAAAAAATAAGGCGGGTAAATAAAGGGTATCTCATTAAGCTTTACGGCGTTAATTCTATCGAATCGGCAGAAAATTTTAAAAAGGTCCCCGTGTTCGTTAAGAAAGACGATATAAATTTAAATCGGGATGAATATTTAATTTCAGATTTAATAGGCTTAAACTGTTACGACGAAAGCAACCGAAATATCGGAACGGTTTCGGAAATTTACCCGGGGGAAACCGATATAATTGAAATAAAATCATATTATGCAACTTACTTAATCCCTATGACTGATGACAACATTTCATGTATAGATATTAAAAATTTAAAAATAACGGTAAAAAACGAAGAAAATTATAAAATATGATTCACCAAATAGACGAAAATAAAAAAGTTATAGACGTCATTTCGATAATGCCGGAATATTTCGAGTCTTTTCTTAAAGTAGGACTTATCGAAAGGGCCTTAAAAACCGGACTTATCGAAATCAATATAATTAACCCAAGAGATTTTTCAGAGGATAAACATAAAAGAGTGGACGATAAGATTTACGGCGGCGGGGCAGGTCAGCTTTTAATGGCAGAGCCTATTCTCAAAGCCTACGAATATTCTTTAACTAATTATAAATATAAGAATAAGAAACATATTACGGTAATAATGTCCGCATCCGGAAAATTGCTTGATTCAAGTATAGCCGAAGATATGTCCGATTATAGCCATATAATCATAATTTGCGGAAGATACGAAGGAATAGATGCTAGAGTGACGGATATCACCGGCGGAGTTGAAGTATCGATAGGAAATTATATATTATCCGGCGGAGAAATAGCCGCTATCGTCTTCATAGAAGCCGTAGGCAGATACTTTAAAGGGTTTCTCGGAAACCCGGATTCCCTCAAAGAAGAAAGCCTTTCCGGCAATTTCGGCAAAATACTCGAATATCCGCAATACACTAAACCAAAAATCTTAAAAGGCAAGCCTGTTCCCAATGTTCTACTCGGCGGCAACCATAAGCTGATAAACGAGTGGAGAACGGAAAAAGCTTTAAAAAAGACTGCGGAAAATAGAGGAAAGACCGAATAAAATTTCTAATAATAATATAAAATTATAACTAAAAACAAATAAAGGAGATTTCAATGAATATCATCGAAAAAATCGAAAATTCATCTTTAAAAACCGATACGCCCATATTTAAATCGGGGGATACCGTCAAGGTGCATCAAAAGATAAAAGAAGGCGATAAAGAAAGAAGTCAGGTTTACGAAGGAGTTGTAATCGCAAGAAAGGGAAGCGGCATAAGGTCTGCGTTTACCGTCAGAAAAAATTCTTACGGCGTAGGAGTGGAAAAAACTTTTTTAGTCAATTCTCCTTTAATCGATAAAATAGAACTGCTGTATCAAGGAAAAGTCAGAAGGGCAAAACTGTACTATCTAAGAAAGAAAAAAGGCAAAGAAGCTAAAATAGAAAGGCTTGATATGGTTCAACAGCAGTAAATATAAAATATTATATTTTTATATTTAACCGATTCTTTTATGAATATTAATGGTATACTTATACTATAATATAAGATATAAGTTCGTTAATATTAAATAAGGGAGATTTTCTATGGAAAATTCAAAAACGCCATTCGATAAATTTGCCGAATTTATCGGCACCGTTCTTACCGCAACGGAGGATAGATTTCAAAAAATTCTAGATGAATTTATTGTAACGCAGGATTTTGGAAAAAAAGAAGCTCAAGACTTTTCCGAAAAAATGAAAGGCATATATGAATCCAATAAAGCGAAAATGTTGTCTTTAATCGACGAATCGGTGAAAAAAGCCCTTAGTAAAGCCGATATAGCGCGTGGTTCCGAAATTAAAGAACTACACGAGAAAATAAAAACGCTGGAAGAGAAAGTCGATAAACATGGCCATGTTTCTCATACTCATACAGAGCACAATGCGCATCATACGCATACGCACAGCAAGTAATAAGTAAATGACGGCGAAATCTTACAGAGTTATAATTAAAGGAATAGTCCAAGGAGTGAACTTTCGCAATTTTACAAAACTTGAAGCCGAAAGAATAGGAATCAAGGGATATGTTATGAACACTCATGACGGACATGTAGAAGCATTTTTCGAAGGCGGGGAAGAACAAATTAAGGAAATGATAGCCTCGGTTCACGTTGGACCTCCTTCTTCCAGAGTAAAGGAAGTCAAACTTTACGAACAGGAAAGTTTGTCGAATTTTAAGGATTTTAAAATTCTAAGGTAATATAATAATAGTAGCATTATCTTTTGATAAGGGATCTGCGACTATCGTAATTTCGCCCTTAATGAGTTCGGGTCTGCATTTAATTTCCTCCAGAACCGATTTTAAATCTTTAGTTTCTATGAATTCATAAATTTTAGTCAATTCTTTCGCATAACAAATTTTTATATTTCCAAAAATATCGTTCATATCGGCAAGCAGTTTTTCTACGCTTCTGCCGGGTTCAAACAATATAAAAACTCTTTTTTCTTCCTTAAGTTTGGCAAGGAGTTTCTTTCTCTTACCTCCTTTTTTCGGTAAAAATCCTATAAACGTAAACTCGGACGTATCAAGTCCCGAGGCGGAGAGAGCAGTTAAAACGCTTGAAGGTCCGGGAATCGGGACTATTTTTATGCCTTTTTCCACGCATAACCTTACTAAATACGAACCTGGGTCGGATATCAAGGGCGTTCCGGCTTCGCTGACCAGCGCAACATCCTTACCCTTTGATATGCTTGCGACGATACCGTCAGCCGCTGATTTTTTATTATATTCGTGGTACGGGATTAAACGCGTCTTTATATGGTATCTGGAAGTTAATATTCTGGTTTTTCTCGTATCCTCGCAGGCTATAAAATCAACAAGCCTCAACGTCTTAAGCGCCCTTATCGTAATATCCTCAAGATTTCCTATGGGGGTAGCAACAATGTATAACGAGGCCATTCGATTATGCCCAGTCCCTTAAATATCTAAAGTCTATATTTATCGTCCGCTCGGAAATTTTCGCTATTAAAGGCATTCGTCTTTTATACTGGGATTTTTTTATTTTGTCGTATATTTTATTAACAAGATTCTCGTCGTATCCAAGGGAGACGACGACTTCCGGTTTATACATTTTATCTATTAAAAGATACATTATGCCGTCTGCTGTTTCATAAGTAAAACCGAGTTCATTTTCATCGGATTGTCCCGCCCATAAATCAGCCGAAGGAGGCTTTGTTATTATGCTTTTTGCAATGTCAAGATGTTCCGCAAGTTGATATATCTGCGTTTTGTAAATATCGCCTATAGGGTTTAATGCAGAAGCCATATCTCCGTAAAGAGTTCCGTAACCCAAAAGAAGCTCCGATTTATTACTTGTCCCTAACACCAAAGAATTTAATTTATATGAATAATCGTATAAAATAGACATCCTTTCCCTTGCCATTTTATTGCCTTTTCTAATCCTAATATCATCGGCATCCTTGCCGGCTCTTTCTTTTGTAAAATAGTCGTTTACCTGTTTCGTTATGTCTATGACATAATGAGAAACGCCAAGCGTCTTCACGATTTTTAAGGCATCGTCCATGCTTGATCCGGCGCTGCTTTCATAAGGCATAATCAGCGCCGTCACGTTCTCTTTTCCAAGCGCATTTGAAGCCAAATAGCATGCTGCGGCAGAATCTATGCCCCCGGACAATCCCAAAACTACGCTATTTACCCCAGCTTTTGAAACTTCTATCTTGATAAAATTAGAAAGATGTTTATAAATGAGTGGAAAATTATATTCGTCTATTTTTGGGAGTTCTTTTTTCATTTGGGATTTATAATACCTTCTATCTCTTTGAGCGTCAGGTTTAGATTCTCGTCTCTTATGAGAGGCGTTTTAAATCTTTCGTTATTCAAAAGGTCTAAATTAATTTCTGTCAAAATTTCCCCTTCTTCTAAATAATCCAGTTTGCTTTCCATCTCTCCGGAAGGGTTAAATATGCAAGAACCGCCGGAAAATCCAATACCGTCTTCAAATCCAACCCTGTTTACGTATAATACATAACTTTTGTAATAGAAAGCTATAACGGAAAGCAGTTCCTCCCACATATTCATAGAATTAAATTTATTAAGTCCGGCGGTAATACCTCTTGCGGGAGACGCCGAATTGATTATAATTATATGCGCTCCTTTATTTACGGCGATATAAGACGAAGAAAGATGCCATGCGTCTTCGCAGGTTAAAACGGAAACTTTGACGCCGTCCAGATCAAAAACTCCAAAGACGTTTCCGGGCTTAAAATACCTTAATTCTTCGAACATTCCATATGTAGGCAGATAAACTTTTCTATGAACGTTGATTAATCCGCCTTTAGAGATACAAAAAGTCGAATTATAAAAATTAAAATCGGGATCTTTTTCCACAAAACCTGCAATCACCGAAATGTCCAAATCTTTGGTTATTTTATAAATATCTCTTAGAACTGCGGATTCATCGGTATAAATATTTATTCCCATATCGTAAACGCTGTCTTTTAAAAAATAACCGGTTAAAGAAAGCTCCGGGAAAATTACAAGGTTAGCCTCTTTATCTTTTGCTGCGGAAATAATTTCAATATGGTTTTCGATATTTTTCTTTAAATCCCCTACTTTGGGATTTGTCTGGGCAAGGAAAATTTTCATCGAATTATTTTCTTTCATTCAATAACATTTTCAAAAAAAATTAATTTAATTGAACTGCTATCTATATATTCAATCGAAATAACTCCGTAATTTATAAAACTTTTTTCTCTGTCTATATTGGAAATCAACAAAAAAAAATTTGATACGTCTATAATTTTTTCTAACTTTTTTTTGTCCACGGCTTCATAAGGCTTCCCAAATTTGCTTTCAAACCTTGTTTTGACTTCTATAAAATTTAAAACTCCGTTTTCGCTTTCCGCAATAATATCTATTTCGTTGCGTCCCTTCCTAAATTTTGTTTTTATGATTTTATATCCTATTTTTTCCAAAAACCCCGCGGCTACTCTCTCTCCTCGATCTCCTTTAATTTTATTATTTTTATTCATTTTTATATTGTATATTATTTATCGTTAAAACTTAAATGTTTTTCTGTGAACCTCGCAAAATCCATATTTTCTAAGATTATTCTTGTGCTCTACTGTTGCATAGCCCTTATGCCGTTTAAAACCGTAATTCGGATATTTTTCGTCCAGCAAAACCATTAAACCGTCTCTGAAAACTTTGGCTATTACGGAAGCGCAAGCGACTAACTTAATTCTGTCGTCGCCCTTAATTACGGGAATAGCTTTTAATCCCGTAATATCGGTTAAGCCTGCCGGAATGAACGGGCCGTCTATGATTACGACATCCGGTTTGACGGATAAGCCGTCGAATGCCCTTTCCATAGAGAGCATAGCTGCATTTAAGATATTGATTTCATCTATTTCCGTATGCGACGCGGTACCGATAGAATAAGAAACGGCATTGGAAATAAGCATCTTATAATACTCGTTTCTTTTTGCCTCGGTTAACTGCTTGGAGTCTTTAACGCCTGAGGGAATTCTGTTTTTATCTATTATTATCGCCGCAGATACCACCGGACCAGCAAGACTGCCTCTGCCTGCTTCGTCTATTCCACATATTTTTAACGGCATAATAATTAACGCTTTATATTTATAATATAATCGTAAAATTTATCGATTCTCTTGATACATCTTTCTTTTCCCATCGCAAATATAATCTCGTATATAGGGGGGGATACCTTTTCTCCCGTAAAAGCCAATCTTATTATCATAGCTTTTTCTTTCATCGTCCAATTATTTTTTGACAAGAAATAATTAAATTCATTTTTTATAGATTCTATAGAATTTTTTAGCATTTCTAAGGCATTAGCTTTGCCGGCTTTATCGGTCAAATCTATATTATCGGAATTAAAAATCTCGTTATTCAACCCGTCGATAAATTCCCTAAACGATTTTAAAAACAGAAGGTCGCTTTCGTTAAAATTAAACTCGCTCAAAATTTCATCTTTGTAATCAATTGTTTCATTCACAAAAAAACCGAGCTTCTGTCTCAGTTCAACGAGAGTTTTCGCACGGGATTTAAGGGAATCTACAAGCGATGCGGTTTTTATATCGATATTTAAAGGGGACTCTAAATCTCCGCGTATATCATTTATCATATCAATCAAATCAAAAGGATCTTTTGATTTGATATAGTGGGAATTTAACCATAAAAGTTTTTCGGTATTGAATATAGCGGCAGATTTGCTTATATTTTTTAAATCAAAATATTTTATTATTTCTTCTAAAGAAAATATCTCGTCGTTTCCGTGCGACCATCCGAGCCTTATTAAGTAGTTAACAAGGGCTTCCGGCAAAAAACCCTCTTTTTTGTACTGGTTTACAGACGTCGCCCCATGTCTTTTCGATAATCTTTTTCCGTCCGAACCGAGTATCATTGAAACATGCGCAAACTCGGGCGTATTAAAGCCGAAGGCATTATACAGCATTATCTGTTTCGGGGTATTGCTGACGTGGTCGTCGCCTCTTATGATATGCGTTATTCCGGTAAGCGCGTCGTCTATGACTACGGCAAAATTATAGGTTGGAATACCGTCTTCACGGACAAGAACAAAATCGTCTATTTCATCGTTAGCTACGCTTATATGTTGGTTTCTTATTAAATCTTTAAATCCGGTAGCGACGCCGGGGCTTCTATCGACCCTGAATCTGATTACATGCGGGGTTTTTAAAAGGGCTTCGTCCGGCTTTAACTCGCGGCATCTTCCAACATACATAGGTTTTTTGCTTTCCGCTATAAGCTTATTCCTGTCTTCCTCAAGAAGTTCTTTCGAGCAAAAACAGTAGTAGGCTTTATCTTCTTTTAGGAGTTTGTCTATATAAGACCGGTAAATATTTAGACGGTCGGATTGAAATATTATTTCTTCATCGGGGAATATAGACAACCACTTGAGGCTTTCTATTATGTCTTCTTCGAATTTTTTTTCGGAACGTTCGAAGTCCGTATCTTCAATTCTTAGAACAAATTTTCCACCGTAATGTTTTGCATAAGCATAGTTGAAAAGAGCCGTTCTTGCCCCTCCTATATGTAGATAGCCGGTAGGACTCGGGGCAAATCTTGTTTTCATATTATTCATTAATTTTTAAATACAATATATAATATATATAATTTCTTTAATATATAACGATAGAAGAATATCCGACCACGCTTGAATAATCGCCGGATACCTCTCCCGAATTTGTATAGCCTATCAGTTTCGATTTTGTTCTGCCTGCCATTTTAGCGATATTAAGCATTATGGATGCAGGAATAAAACCGCACATAGTAATATCGTTTTCCCCGACTTTTTCGTATAAGCCGCGCGGATTCATATCCAGAATCTCTTTGATGGCAATATCGTCTTTTAATTTTGCGGATTCCGCCGGTTCATAATGCGTCATATCGGAGCTTGCAATTATCAAAACGTCGTCAAGCAAATTTAATTTTTTAAGAGCATTAAATACCGCCTTTGAAGCGTTAAGGATATCATTGTATCTCATAAAAGAAACTACTATGGGAACAATCTTAAAATCCTTTTTTAAATTATATAAAAGGGGTATCTGGACTTCGACCGAATGTTCTTTTAAATGCGCAAGTTCATCGGAAATAAACGGACTGCCTCCGTCTTCTATTATAGCGTCGGCAAGCTGGGCGTTAATAGGAACGGAAAAATCTTTGAAGTCGTATTTGCCGTTATTCATTACCGAATAATCGGCTCCCATACCTGTGTGATTCGGACCTATAATAATAATATTATTTTTTATATTAATGCTCGAAAAACCGGCATATGCTATCTTCCCCGAATATACATATCCGGCATGCGGAGATATAATACCGAAAGCGTTTACTTTTTCTTTAGCGGGAACGACGCCGAAAGAATCTATTAATTTTTTTATATTATCTAATCCTTCAGGATAAAAATAACCGATTGCGGCAGGTTTTCTAATCATTTAGTTCACCTTTTTCGTAGTAATATTATAAATTAATTATACCACAAAATTATATATTGCAAGCCTCGACGTAAACTAAGGTTTCGTCGGGATTTACGCTGTCGCCTTCTTTTATATAAATTTCTTTAACTATGCCGTCTATAGGAGTATGTATTTCATTTTCCATTTTCATAGCTTCGAGTATTAATACGGTATCGCCGGCTTTTACGGAGCTACCCTCTTTAACGATAATTTTTGTAATCCTTCCGGGCGTAGGGGCATAAACATCTCCGTCTCTTTTCGGAGAAGGTCTTTTTGACCTTGCTATACTTTCTCCGACTATTTCTCCGCCTGCGCTTGGAACAATTTCGGTAAGCGATTCTATAACTACTTCCTCAAGCGCGCCGTCTATATTTAAAAAAAACGGCCTTTTTTGATCCGACTTATGCCCTACGCCCGCAATTTTTATCTTATAGCTTTCGCCGTGAACCGTAACGATAAACTCGCTCGGAGCCAGTCCGCCGTCTTTTTCCAAAGCGGCAACCGATTCTTGCGGGATGTTCT
>DAHWHJ010000119.1:0-20890 GCA_027335745.1 bacterium
ATAAATTTTTTCGTTATAAAAAAAACCGTTTTTTTTGTTGAAACAATCTTACCTTTTGAATTTAAAATGTCAAAATTTACAGGGTAAGGTCCGATTCTTAATTTCTTTTCCATATTTCTGCCGTTATGTATATAAAGCACCGGATAAGCCGTTACGCTTTCGTGAGGCTTTATATTCATAGAACCTCCGGAAAAGAAATACAGTTTTAAATCGGGACTGACTGCTTTAAAAGTAAGACGCCGAGTTTTATCGGAAGCATTTTCTACTATAAGCTTATACTTATTGGCGATAATTTTATTGTTTGATATAAAAGCCTGATTTATGTTAAATATAGCCTGATTCAAATAATTATAATTAGAAAATTTTAAGGTAAATATTATAAACGACCCTATTAATAAAAATAATGCAATGGATACCTTATAAAAAAACGGTCTGTTTTTGGCTTTATTCTTTTTATCTTCCTCCAATCCAAATGAATAGAGTAGATTTTTTCCCTCTTCATTTTTCGAGTCGAACCTTTCCCTGCAGGCGTCTATACAGTATCCGCAGTTAACGCATTGGATCTGAAGGGCTTTTTTTCTAGGGTCTATTTTCATAAAACAGGCATCAGTGCAATTAGTGCAGTCTTTGCATAAAGCATTATCGACCGGCTTATATTCAATTCTTAAAGTTCTAGTATCGTTAAACAGAAACTGGATGAAACCGTAAGGACAGGCATACATACAGTATTTATGCCTTAAAAGAACCATATCGAATATTATTAATGCCGTAACCGCTCCCGCAATAATCCATAAATACGGGGTAAGGTAATTCGGCTCAAGAAAAGCATGCTTTATGATTAAAACCGGGGGTATAAAATATGCAATTAAGTTAAATCCTATAAACAGCGACAATGCCGTCATAAAAATCAGAACCGCCGCATATATAACCGGTTTTGAAACCGCGCCTGCCTTTTTTTTAATATAATCGAATAACCCCTCGAAAATTTGCGACAATATAGTTTGAGGACAGATGAATCCGCAATATACTCTTCCAAAGACGATAGAAACAAAAATAAATGCAAATAAAATAAAAAGCAGAAAAAGCCATAATACGTAAAATTCATTAATAAAATAATATCTGCCGAATAGGACGATAGTTCCTTTCAAGACGTTCATTCTGATTATATTCAGCAACGGCGCGGCTATAATAAACAGCGTAGAAATTACTAATAATATCTTGCTTATAAGTTTTATACTTATATTAAATTTCATATATCTATATACTCCTATATGTCAAAGAAACTAAATCCCGCCCCAATTCAATTCCGGTTTATTTTTGAGAAATGTTTTTATGCGGATATTGCAACGGCGGCGGATTATCCTGTTTTGTTTAAATACAAGGGCGATCCGCCGCTGAAGCGTTAAAGGAAACGATAAATAAAATTACGGGCTTACCAGTAAAGATACAGATAAACTACTCCCCAGATAACAAGTCCGGCAATGACAAACATAAGCCAGACGGGCATTGCTCCGTGCCCGTCGCTTACCTCGATATTCGAGGATTCTTCTGAATGACTCTCGCTCATAATAAAACCTCCATGCTTTTAAAAATTAAAATAAATTAATGCCTTAGTTTTGCGCTTTTCTCTTCGTTTTTAAGCATCCTTTTTGCGATTTCTTCCGGATTTTTAAACTGTCCGGTTTTTATGCCCCAGTATAATAAGAAGAAAAAACCCAAACCCATAAAAAGACTCATAAGAATAAGTATAAGATAAAAAAACATTTTGATTCACCCCCTTATCGTATTTAATATTGTTTTTTGAATTATTTTTTCATTCTGCCTTTCTACGACGCTGCTTTTTTTAGTCCTGCGTATCCTTAAAGAATTCAGGGTTATAAAAATACTGGACGCCATCATAGAAATTGCCGCGCTTAAAGGATTGAGCAATCCGATAACCGCTAAAGGTATAGCGATAAAATTATATATAGAAGAAAACAAAAGATTTTCTTTTATAATCCTTTTAACGTCGGAAGAAATTTTAAATAATTTTATAATAGATTTTAAATTTCCGTTTAATAAAACGACATTTGAACGATTAAAAGGAATTTCGTATTTTGAAGGAGAAAGAATAGAAACATCTGATTCCTCCATTGCGGGAATATCGTTTAAACCGTCTCCTACAAATACGACTCCTCCGCTCTTTTTTTCGTTTTTCAATTTTTTTATAAATTCCAGTTTATCTTCCGGTTTCATTTTAAAATATGCGTTCCCCTCGGGTATCCCGACTGCCGAAGCAATAAAATTAACGGCAGGTTCGTTATCTCCGCTCAGCATTATAACTTTTTTCCCTGCGTCAAGAATTTCTCTTATCGCCTCAAATGCGCCGTCTTTTATCTTGTCGGCAATTACGAAAAAACATTTTAATTCATCCTCTATGCTTAAATAAACAACCGTTGCCCCTTCTTTTTCATATACATATGCTTTTTTTGCTGTTTCTTCGCTTACGGCTATACCGTTTATTTTTAAAAATTCTTCATTTCCTATAAAAATATCGGAATTTTTATATTTTGCGCTTATGCCGTACCCCGTTTTAAAAATAATATCCGAAATATCCTCTTCCTTTAAATAGTTCCCAGAATTTATTTTAAAAGCTTCCGCTATTCTATCGACAATATTTTTTTCTATTAACCCCGCGACTTGTATAAATTCATCTTTTAGATGCGCAGGTTTTAAATTATCGGCATTAATTAAAAGAACGACTTCTTTTACCTGCGGCAATCCTTCGGTTATAGTTCCTGTTTTATCGAAAACGACGGTATCTGCTTTATTCAAAATTTCAAACGTTTCTGCGCCGTTTATTAAAATATCGTCTTTATGGATTTTCGATATAGCATTCGTTATGGCTAAGGGAGCGGCAAGACCAAAAGCGCAGGGGCAAGCCACGACAAGCACAGAAATAAATCTTGTTATAGATAAATCAAGGTTGTTCGTAAAAAAATAATAAAAAAGAAAGGTTAAAAAAGAAACGCCTACTATAACGGGCACAAAAATTTGGGATATTTCGTCTATATATCTTAGCGGCTCTATTTTCATATTATATGCCTTTTCGGCAAATCTTATCATTTTAAAAAGATAACTTTTATAAATTTCGGCCTCCGCTTTTATTTTTATCGTTCCGTCTTTATTAATTGAACCGGCAAAGACTTTTTCGCCGGATTTCTTATTAACGGACAGAGGTTCTCCGCTAAACATAGATTCGTCGATCGTTGCAAATTCGGAAACAAGCTTTCCGTCTGCAGGAATAGGGTCTCCGGCTTTAACGGACAATACGTCTCCGGCTTTTACGTTTTTTATGTCGATGTCTTTTTCTATGCCGTCAATATCTAATGCCGCAAAATCCGGTTTCAGGCGCGTTAAGTTATGAAGACCGGAAAGCGAAGACCTTTTAGCGGAAGCCTCGAGAAACTTGCCGAAGGTAATTAAAATCAATATCATAGCAGCCGTATCAAAAAATACTCCCGAACTTTTTTTATAAAATCCGAAAGTGATAAAAGAACTGTAAATATAAGCGGATAAGACTCCGATAGAAATTAAAGTATCTGAATTATAAGTTAATGAAAAGAGTTTTTTAAACGCGCTCTTAAATATGGGATAACCGACGACTAAAACGATTGCAGTAGTAAAAGTCCATAAAATAAAATGGCTATAATTAACGATTTGGTTTCTAAGTTTTAAAAAATATTTAGAGTACAGCAAAAGAGAAAATATCATTATATTCATAGACATAAAAATGCCGAACCCAAATCTGGCGAGCAGAGAATAAGATTCTTCTTTAATATTGTCGTAACTGTCTTCGTATTCGGAAATGGAATACCCTAATTTATTTAAAACATTTTTTATATTTTTTATATTAGACTCTTTTTTGTCTAAATTAAGCGTAACCGTATGACTGACCGGATTTACTTTTGCGCTTATTACGTTTTCCTGAAGCTCAAGCGCTTTTTCGATTACGGGTATGCAGGAAGTACACGTTACTCCTTTAATGCCGAAACTTATTTGATTATCGGCGCTTTCTCCGTCTCCGCCTTTATTGACGAATAAAACCGCCGCAGATTTTTCTTTTTTAAAAATAGGATCCCGACCCTGTAATTCAAGATCCTTAATAATATAATCGGATATAGAACTTTCACTATCTCCAAGGGTCAGGTATCCTATTTTACAGCCGTAACAGCAGAAGTTTAACATATAGGGGGGTGTTTTAACCTCCGCGGTTACGGGCCGTTTAACTTTTGCCCCGCAAAAATCGCAACTTGCGGGTTTTTGTTTTTCTTTCATAATTTAGCGTTTTAAGCAGTTTTTTTCTGCGAAAAAGTTTTTATATAATACAACACCTGCCATATCTGGGCGGGTTTTAACGTAGTAGCCCATTCCGGCATTGATGTATGCGGAACTCCCCCGGCTATCTCTTTATAAATATCTTTATCCGTCGTGCCGTATTTTTTTATCCATTTGCCCGATGTAAAATTCCATGGGCGAGGTTTTAAGCTTGCGGCCGCAGGGCCGTTGCCGGCGCCTTTTATTCCATGGCAACCCTCACAATTTGCGTTGTAAATTCTCATACCTTCCTGAACAGCCTGAGGCGTATTGGGAACAACGGCCGAAACGACACTGGCCCGGGCAGCTTCATATTGCCAGTAGCTCTTGTATCCGGTTCCTTCGGCTACGTCGGTGCCCAATGTCTGAAGATACGCTACAAGTTCTACCGCTCTTTTCGTCGGCTTTGCGGCGCTTCCGTTAAACAGCCACGGGTAAGCCTGCATTATCGTTCCCGGAGAAACCGAGTTTGGGTCGTATAAATGAGCATACTGCCAGTCGCTTGTGTGCTTTCCGCCTTCGTCCGATAAATCGGGACCGATTCTTCTTTTACCCATAAGCATAGGCAGTTGATAGTTATAAGTTCCCGCTTGGGCAACTGGACCGTAATACTGTTTTTCTCCGGAAACCGGTCTTACGAATTGAGAATGACAGACCCAACATCCTTCGTGAATATAGACTAATCTTCCTTCAGCCGCCAATCCTGTAATTTTATTGACGGGTTCAAACTTTCCTTTTAAGTTTATTATCGTATGAGTGCTTTGTTTAGGCTGAAGCCACGGAATAATACCGACTACGACAAAGCCTAAAAGGAAAAATCCGAAGCCGGCTATCAATATAACATTACCACTCCTTTTCATAAATTTATCTCCTTGCTTAAATTTTTAAATTTTCAAAATGAGACTTGATTAATCCGCCGATGCCGACTCTTTATTTGTTTTCCACATATTATAGAGCAAAACAAAAAAGCTCAGCACCATCATCGCTCCCGCAACCGTTCTTATAACCCAGTAAGGCTGAATATCCCATACCGTATTAAGAAACGGCACCTGCGCAATCCACAATATTCCCTGAATTAAACCGGCTGCCCATAAAACCATTGCCATAATGGAAAATCCGACAAAACCCAGCCAAAAATGCCAGTTGCCGAGTTTTTTGTCCAATTCTTTTCCGGAAATAATCGGCCACATTAAGTAGATTCCGGCAAAGATAAATAAGGAAAAGGCGCCGTAAAGAGCCATATGGGCATGTCCCACGACCCAGTCGGTAAAATGGATGATTTTTTGCATAGACCGAAGCGACTGCATTGGTCCCTGAAAACAAGTAAGAAGATAAAATACCGCTCCTAAAATAACGAATTTAACCGCTATATTTTCCGTCAGTTTCGTCCATTTTCCCTTCATCGTTCCGAAAAAGTTGGTAATGACGACCCAGACGGGTATAATAAGAAGCATACTGGTAACGATAGAAATAGTCTGCACCCAAGTAGGAATTGGACTATAAAGATAATGATGGGCGCCGGTAAAAGGGTATATGAAAGCTAACGCAAAAAAACCGATTATAGAAAGCTTATGCGAGTAAATCGGCTTATCGGTGCCTATAGGAAGAACGTAATATGCTATCGCCAGTCCTAAAGGCGTAACCATCATTCCGACGACGTTGTGAAAATAAAAACCGCTTAACATAGCTCCCTCTGTCCCAGTCGCCCAGTAGTAGGGAATCCAGTTTCCGATTATATAATTAAGCGCAGACCAAACTATTCCCGCCATTAAATACCATAAACTGACGTAAAGCTGATTTTCCCGTCTAGTAAAAATAGTTCCAAAAATGTTTATGGCGTAAATAACTACCGCTACCACGACTATATAGTTAATCCATATCGGAATTTCTGCATACGGCAGTCCTTTATTGTTGCCGAGTAAAAATTCTATTACTGCCGCTACGACAATAAAATTCCATAAGAAATAAAGAATCCATGCGCCTCCGACCCAGAATAATTTCTGGCGGGTAAGTCTGGGAACATAATAATAAGAAACTCCGAAAAAACCGGTAAAAAGCCACGCAAAAGCAACTCCGTTAACGTGAACCATCTGCAGTCTCGGAAATGCAAGATACGGAATATTGTTTAAAAATGCGGGCCACCAAAATTTAATAGAAAGCAGAAATCCGACGGTCGTGGCAATGCACAACCAGATAACTGCCGTAAATAAATAAGTCTTTACAAGACCTTTGTCGACATAACTGTCCAATGACTCTTCCATAAAAACTCCTTAAAGTTTAAATAAATAATTAAACTAAATAAATAATAAAAATGCGATAAACTTCTCTTTCTTCACCTCCGTATTATATAAATTTTATAACTTTGTTATATTTTTAATTTAGGATTAATCTAATCTTATTTATCATATTTATATCACTTGTAAAAATTTTGTCAAGAAAAAAATGATGAATGAATGATTAATGCGCTTCCGACCAGTTTTTTGCGATGCCGATATTTACGGCGAGAGGAACTTCGGATAAGAGGTTTTGTGCGGTCATAAAAGAAATAACGATGTTTTTAATATCGTTTATGAGGCGTTCTTCGACTTCAAATATTAGTTCGTCGTGAACTTGAAGGATCATTTTTGCATATCCTTTTATGCCGGAATTGTTTTGAAGATTTTTATGAATATTTACCATGGCAATCTTAATTATATCTGCCGCCGTTCCTTGAATAGGGGCATTAATTGCCGCCCTTTCGGAAAACGAAGCTAAATTTTTGATTTTGGAGTTAATATTTTCTATATAGCATTTTCTGCCGAAAGCAGTTCTGACGAAGCCTTCAGACCTTGCCTCCCCAACCGTTTTTTCCATATAGTCTTTAATGGCGGGATGATTTTTAAAATATAAATCTATATAGACCCTTGCCTCTTCGGCTGAAATGCCGAGTTCTTTAGATAGACCGAAGGGGCTCATACCGTAAATTATACCAAAATTTATTACCTTTGCCTTTCTTCTCATAGCCGCGTCAACTTCGACCGGATTAACTTTAAAAATTTCCGATGCAGTTTTTGAGTGAATATCTTCATTATTTTTAAAACTTTCAATTAATGTTTTATCTCCGGAAATAGACGCCATTACTCTCAAATCGATTTGAGAGTAATCCGCCGATAATAAAAGACAGCCTTCCTTTGCAATGAAAGATTCCCGTATTTTTCCGCCTTCTACGCCGGAAACGGGAATATTTTGAAGATTCGGGCTTTGACTTGCAAGCCTGCCGGTCGAAGTGGTTATCTGGGAAAAAGACGTATGCACCCTGCCGTTTTTATCGATTTCTCTTAGAAGCACGTCCACGAATGATGTTTTAAGTTTAACTTTGTTTCTATAAGATATAAGGCTGTCTAAAAATAAAATATAATCTTTAAATGTTTTATCATCGCTGTTTGCCGAAAGTATTTCGAACTGAGTTCTTAAGGTTTGCAAAACTTCTATATCGGTGCTGTTTTTTTTGATCCTGTTAAATTTCATCTCGTCAAACATAATTACGCCGAGCTGTTTAGGGGAATTAATATTAAATTCCCTTCCTGCGATATTATGGATAATACTTGTTAGTTTTTTGGAATCCGAGTCTAAAGAAACAGATAGGGACATAAGCGTATCTTTATCGACTTTAAAACCGGTTTTTTCCATTTCAAAAAGTACAGACGAAAGAGGCATATCGACGTCATAAAACAAGCGTTTCAAATCAGCATCCTTTTCTATTTCTGATTTTAATATTTTATACAAAGAATAGACCGTGCAGGCATAGTTGTTTAAATTCTCCGATTTTGAGGCGGTTAGTTCGTCTATATATTCCGTTTCTATATCTTTAAAATTGTGCCGGTGTTTTATTGGATTCAAAAGATAAGAGGCAATTTTTATATCGAAATAAAGATTATTAAATTCAATTCCGCTATTTTCTAAAAATAGCTTTACGGCATTGAGTCCGCATCCTATCTTTAAAACAGAATTATCCTTCAATAAATTTATTAAAGATTTATTGTCTGCAATATCTTTCTGATTAAACGATTCGGCACCGGCTTCTTTAGAATATATATATATTAGATTTGATTCGCTATCGAATAATTCTTTATTCTTTTCGCTGAAATCGACATAAATCGAAAGGAATTTTCCGTCTTCATTGGCACTAAGACCTACGTTTGAGTTATTCTTTATATCTCCGGGTTTAACTTCCAAATCTTTCATTAAAGAATTAAATTCAAGCTCTTTAAAAACGGAATAAAGCCCTTCCTTGTTTTTTTCTTTTAATGCAAAATCTTCGAGCGAATTAAATGTTTTATTGTCGCTTACATATTTTTCCGGATCAGGCGTAAAATATGCTTTAGTCAAATCTATATCTTTATAAAACGACGCAAGTTCTAAGCTTTTATAAGCATCTTCCTTAAAGTTTATTAAAAGTTCTTTAAGTTTCGGTTTATTAATCCCGTCCAAATTTTTATAAATGCCGTCCAAATTATGATAATCTTTAATTAGACCAAAGGCAGTTTTTTCTCCTATTCCTTTAATTCCCGGTATATTATCGGATGCATCGCCCATAAGCGCCAAAACATATCGATATTCATCCGGTTTTATCCCGTTTTCTTCTTCAAAACTTTTGTAGGTTATTGTCTTATTTTTAAGGGCATCGTATATAAAAACGTCGTCCGACAATAACTGCTTCAAATCTTTATCGCTGCTTACTATGCAGATAGATAAGGAACTTCCCTCAAATATTTTAACTATGCGGGCGATTAAATCGTCGGCTTCATAGCCTTCAAGCTTAAATGTTTCAAATCCAAGCAGATAAGAAATATCGGTCAGATAACCTACCTGCGAAACTAAGTCTTCCGGCATCCCTTTTCTATTGGCTTTATAGGCTTCGTAAGACTGTTTTCTGAAACTTTCTTTGGAATCGAAAAGGCAGGCGCCGTATTTTATATCTGCTTCTTTAATTAGTTTCATAAGCATTCTGGTATATCCGAGCGATGCGCCGGTAGGGTTGCCTTTGGAATTTGTAAGCGGAGGAAGGGCATAATATGCCCTGTAGAAATAGGAGCTGGAATCTATTAAAAAAAGATCGGCTTTAATGCTGCCTTTTTCCATCTTTTATTTATGTTTTCTTATATCTACATCTACAACGCGGGTAAAAGCAAATCTGTCTCCAATCCTTTCGCCTTCGGGACTTTTTATAATAAAATAAACCTCGGCGGCATATATAACGATACCGATAACTACGAGAAGAAAATAACCGACAAACGGAATAAATGCAAACAACAAAGGAACTGCAAGAAAAGAGTTTCTTATGATTGATTCCTTAAATTCCGGTTGTTTTTCGTCAAGAACTGTTACCACCTTTAAGCCTATAATCCTTTTTCCGAGACTTGCGCCGTCAAAAAAACCGTCGGAAATTAAAATATAAAGAACTCCCGCCAAAAAACCGTAAGGATAAAACATCTCGCTTAAAAAACCGAATATAAGCAAATCTATAGCCTTTGCTATAAACCTGTGAAGAACGTTCGCTTTTTTATCCATAAGTCAATTATTTATTGATATTTCTTCCTCTGAGCGGTTCGTAGATGCAGTAAGGCTCTTCTTCCATATAGTCGCCTTTTTCGTAATATGCCCTTGCCCTGCATCCTTCGCAGACCTTTTTATATTCGCAAATCCCGCATTTGCCTTTCAAAAGCCCGGTGTCCCTTAAATTAAGAAAAACCTCAGAACCGCTCCATATTTCTTCTGCGGATTGTTTCGTAACGTCGCCCGCCTTAATAGGCAGATAACCGCACGGCTGAACGATACCTTTTCTCGAAATGAACATAACGCCGCTTCCGGCAAGACAACCCTTAGTAACAGCATTCATACCGTGTGTTTCGGGAGTTATCGCTATTCCTTCATCCTTTGCTCTTTTGTGCATTATTCTAAAAAAATGCGGGGCGCAGGTTGCTTTAAGCTCTATTTTTCCTCTAAGTTCCATAGTTTTATCATAAAACCAAGAAAGTATATCTTCATATTTTTGTTTATCCAACATCTGAGAATCGGCTATCTGGACTCCGCATCCTACCGGCACGAGCATAAATATATGAAGCGCTTTTATGTTGTTTTGCAGGGCTAATTCGAGTATATCCTTTACTTCGTTCTCGTTATGCCTTGCGATGGTCGTGTTTACCTGAACTTCTATCCCTTCTTTCTGCAAATTTTTAATACCGTTAAACGCGCTTTCGAAAGAACCTTGTATCATCCTGAACGAGTCGTGGGTTTGGGCATTAGCGCCGTCAAGGCTTATAGAAACTCTTTTAATTCCGCTTTCTTTAATGCGTTTAGCCGTTTCGACATTTACGAGCGTTCCGTTCGTCGCAAGAGCTACCCTAAGTCCTTTTCCGGTAGCATAATTGGCTATTTCAAAAATATCATCCCTGTAAAGAGGTTCGCCCCCGGTTAAAATAAGGATAGGACTGCTGAATTTGCATAATTCGTCTATTACGTTAAAGCACTTTTCCGTAGAAAGCTCGTCTTCCTGCCTTTCCGTTTGGGCTTCCGCCCTGCAATGGATACATTTTAGATTACATCTTGCGGTAAGCTCCCAGAAAACTAACCTGAGGTCGTTTTTTTTCGGCATTGCGCCGGGCATAGTATTCGGATGTCCGGCGGCTGGATGCCCCTGTCCGTGAGCAGTCGCCATAGGATTATTTTGCATCGTATATCTCCTCGTCGGTCAGATAACATGCGGGATCCGGCGCCCATAAATCGTCTTCTTTCGCCTCCGACCTTACCCTGAAATTTCCGTTGCAAATTTCAAGCCATTTACAATCCTTGCACTTTCCTTTTACGTATTCTTTTTTGTTTTTAAGCTGTTTCATTAAAGGATTTGACGTATCCGTCCATATTTCGCTGAAGTTTCTTTCTTTGACGTTTCCAAAAGAATAGTGCCTCCAGAACTGGTCGGCATAAACTTCTCCGTCCCAGCTGACGCAACCGATGCCGACTCCGGAACTATTACCTCCGTTCATTTTAAGAAGACTCATAACGTTTGCGGCTTCTTCTTTTTTTCCCTCTTTTAAAAGTTTTAAATAAATATATGGTCCGTCGGCATGATTATCTACCGTAAGAACTTCTTTCTGATTATCTCTCGAATAAATTTCTTTTGTAAGTTCGAGTATAGCATCTACCGTCTGCCTCGTCTCTTCATGGGATAAATCTTCTTCCATAAGCTTTGTCCCTCTTCCGGCATAAACAAGATGATAAAAGCAAACCCGGGGAATGTTTTCTTCTTCTAAAAGCTTAAAAATACCCGGAATTTCCTGAGCATTTCTTTTGTTTATAGTAAACCTCAAACCGACCTTAATCCCTGCTTCTTTGGCATAATTTATGCCGTTAATAGCTTCCTTGAAGGCTCCTTTTTTGCCCCTGAACCTGTCATGAACGGATTCAAGACCGTCAAGGCTGATACCCACGTATGACAACCCCACTTTTTTTAATTCACGGGCAAGCTCTTTAGTTATAAGCGTTCCATTGGTCGAAATGACCGCCCTCATACCTTTCGATTTTGCATAAAAACACAGATCGAGAAAATGGGGGTGCATTAAAGGTTCGCCTCCCGAAAAAAGCATAACGGGAGAACCAAAAGCGGATATATCGTCTATAAAAGCTTTTCCTTCTTCAAGCGTAAGCTCGTTATTATATTGAAGATTTTTAGACTGGGAATAGCAGTGGATGCAGTTTAAATTACATGTTTTCGTCATATTCCAGACTATTACCGGCTTTTTATCCTCGGAAAATTGCAAAAGATGCGAGGGCAGCTTGCTCGACATACGCCCGTACCTAAGAGCGTCCGATGCATGAACCCCGCCGCAGTAAAGTTTTGAAATGCCTATCATTTTATATTCTCTCCTTTTTTATTTATTCTTTTTATTTTTATAAAAACTCGTTATTCCGTCGACTAAAGAATCGATACTCGTTTCTTTAGATATTATATCAGATTTTATTCCAAACCCCAATGCATATTCGGCGGTCTTCTTTCCTATACTTGCAAACTTGACGCCGGAACTGATTACTTTTTTTAAAAGACCTTTCTTAATATCTTCTAATGCGCTTGCGAAATTTTCTACAGTTGAATAACTTGTAAAAGTAACCAAAAAAGAGGTCAAATCTAAACTATCAGGCAGTCCTATATTTTTTCCGGTTTTTTTAAGCGAGTTAAACATTTCCTGCAGGGTTTCTTTAGATTCTTCCGGCACGATAGTTTCGTAAACGGGCAAATTTTCTAAATCGGATCCCTTAGACTCAAGAAATTCCGGAAGTTCTTTATTGATTTTTAAAGCCTGCGGAAAAAGAATTTTTTTGCCTTTAATATCGACCGATTTTAAAACATCTATTATTCCCGTCTGTGAAGGCTCGGTAGGAACGATATCGGGAACTATGCCGTATTTTTTAAGCTCCGAAGAAGAAACTTTACCTACGGAGATTATCTTCTTGCCCGAAAGCGCTCTGGCATCCATCCCTTTTGAAAAATAACGTTCAAAAAATGCGGAAACGGCGTTTGCGCTTGTAAAAATAAGATAATCGTATTTTTTGATATTTTTTATGGCTTTATCAATTTTAACCTTGTCAATATTCACGCCGTCTTTTATTATCTTTATCAGAGGCAGGCTTATAACGAATACGCCGAGTTTGTTAAGTTTTTCCGACAACGTCCCTGCCTGTCCCTCTCCTCTCGTAACAATCACTTTTAAGCCGCTAAGCGGTCTTTTTTCGAACCAGTTTAAGGTATTTCTTAATTTTACTACATAACCCACTATTAATATAAGAGGGCTTTTTAATCCTTTTTTTTCTACTTCACCTGCTATAGTGCTTAACGTTCCAACGGCAACCTTTTGATTTAAAGTAGTTCCTTCCTGAATAACGGCACAGGGCGTATTCTTATCTTTTCCCGCTTTAATTAAACTTTTTGTATTGGAATCTAAATTTTTAAACCCCATTAATATGACGATAGTATCTGCTCCCGCAAGTCCTTTCCAGTTAATCGTGCTTTTTTCTTTATGCTCCCCTTCATGACCGGTTATAATCGCAACGGTAGAAGCATAATCCCTGTGGGTCAACGGTATGCCCGCATAAGCCGGAACGGCAAAAGAAGAAGATATGCCGGGAATAACTTCAAAAGGTATGCCGTCTTTAAAAAGCCTTTCGGCTTCTTCGCCACCCCTTCCGAAAAGGTAGGGATCTCCGCCTTTAAGCCTTAAGACGATATTGTTATTTTTCGCTTTTTCGGAAAGAAGCTCGTTTATGGAGTATTGCGGCAGAGTATGATTTGATGATCTTTTGCCTGCATAAATTATCTCGCATCCCTCTTTTGCATAAGACAAAATCTCCTCCGAAATAAGACTGTCATATATTATTACGTCTGCTTCGCCGAGAATTTTTTTAGTCTTAAGAGTAAGTAGTTCCGGATCGCCCGGTCCTGCGCCTGCAAGATATACCCTGCCCGTTTTCTTTTTTGTCTTCATTGAATTTTTAATCCTTTTTTTGTTATAAATTATTTTTGCTCAATATTTCAAAAGCCCCTTTATCTATAAGTCTTAAAGCTAAATTTCTGCCGATATTTTCGTAATCGTCTTTTTTGCCCTTGAATTCATCCTCCAGATATTCACCCTGTATGTTGGAAACGAAACTTTTAATATATAAAATGTCACCATTATTATAAGCATAAGCTCCTACCGGAGACGCGCATCCGCAGTTTAATTCTCTGATGCAGGCTCTTTCGGCAAAAACGGCGGCATAAGTATCGGGGTCGTTTAAAGGGTTAATAATTTCTTTAATATCGTCCCTGTCGGTTCTATGTTCTATCGCTATTACTCCTTGTCCGCACTGGGGAATGAATTTGACCGGGTCTAAATATATATCTATGTAATGTTCGAGATTAAGTCTTATAAGTCCGGACGAAGATAAAACAATAGCATCGAAAAAACCGTTTTTGAGCTTTTCTAACCTCGTGTCGATATTGCCCCTGAGCGGCTCAAATATAAGGTCGTCCCTTAATCTCGCCATCAACGATCTTCTTCTTAAACTGGATGTTCCTACAATTGCGCGGCTTTTTAACAGCGGCGTAAAGTTTTCGGGATAGTCTCCCCAGAATGTTTCAGGCTTGTCTTTTAAAATTATGCAGTCTCTCGGGTCGTCCCTTTTTAAAGTAGCTCCCAATATTAATCCGCCCGGGATTATCTGGGGAACGTCTTTTAAACTGTGAACGGCGATATCTGCTTCGCCCCCGAAAAGCGCTTCTTCTATCTCTTTTACAAACAAACCTTTTCCGCCGAAACTGCTTAAAGACGCATTTAAAATCTTATCTCCGGACGTTTTTATAACTATTATTTCAAAGGTAATGTTTTTTTTAAGTCCATTGTAATATTCCGACAGCCTTTCTTTGACGAGATTAGCCTGATATAAAGCAAGTTTACTGCCTCTTGTTCCTATTTTGATTTTCAAAATTTACCTTTATTTTATAAGTTTTATATATTTACTAACGTTTTCATTTTCTTTCTCTTTTCCGGTTTCCGACGAATCTACCGAATCAAGGTTAAAAAGCGCCTTTATCATTTCGATAGAATTTATCCCCTCCGGATTTACGGTTGCCTTTTTAATAAGCATCGTCGGCTCATGGAGTATTTTATTCGTCAAAGAATTTATTATTAAATCCTTTTCCTTTTTATCTCCTATATATTTATATAATTCTATTTCCAATATATCCTTTACCTTGTTTCTAAGGGAAATTATAACCGGCACCGCATTCAACGATTCTTTCCAGTTCATAAACTCTTTAACGGCGGTTTCAATAAGTTCCATAGCGGCGGCGGCTTCCTGTTTCCTTATTTCTATATTATTCTCTATCATCTTTCCTATGTCGTCTATATCGAATAAATAAACATTGGATATTTTGTTAATTTCCGGATCGATATTTCTCGGCATAGATATATCGATTAAAAATAACGGCCTCTGCTTGCGTATTTTTATTATAGGTATAATATCCGCATATTTTAAAACGTAATCTTCGGAACCCGTAGAGCATAAAACTATATCGGACTGCGGTAAAAACTTATAATATTCCGAAAAATCTATAACGTTTAAATATTCTTTTTCTGCGGCGCTGAAGGATTCTTCAATAAATCTTTGGGCATTTTCTTTTGTCCTGTTTGCTATATAAATGTTCCGCACTCCGTATTTTATAAAATGTTTGACGGTAAGTTTCCCCATCTCTCCCGCCCCGAGAAGAAGAACTTTTTTCTCGTCTAAATTGTTAAATATCTTTTTAGAAAGCTCGACTGCGGCGTAACTGACCGATACCGGAGACGTTGCTATTCTTGTTTCCGTTCTAACCGTTTTTGCGCAGTTAAAAGCTTTGTGAAATAATTTATTTAAAAACTGACCGCTTGTTTTAAATTTGCATGCTTCATTGTAAGCTTCTTTAAGCTGTCCTAATATCTGCGGTTCGCCTATTATCATGGAATCCAGACTTGAAGCCACGCTGAATAAATGCCGGACGGCATCTTCATTAAGGTGCATATAAAAAATATTTTCTTTTGCGGCTTCCCCGAAAAAATATTTTGCTACATAATTTTTAATTATATGTCCGCCTTTCCCTATAGCCCATGAAGATAAATTCATTATAAATTCAGACCTATTGCACGTGGTAAGGATAACGATCTCCTTAATGAAAGGCCTGCCTGCTTCATCTTTTAAATCGAGCAGTTTATTCGTAAAATCCCGTCTTAATTCAACGGTCAAAAGCTTCTTGGATACCGCTTCCCTATCGCTGATTTCCGCCGATTTATGGTTTAGTCCAATTATTAAAATATCCATATTTTTTAATTTTAATTTTAATTTACTCGAATCCGTGAAATGCCGGAAATAAATAAAAAGAGAAAGTTAAGCTAAACAGTATAAGTAAAAAACCTATAACGCTGAAAATAGCAGCCCTCTTTCCTCTTAAACCCTTTGCCATCCTCTCGTGAAGCAGAACCGCGTAAATAAGCCATGTTATAAGCGACATAATTTCGATCGGCTTTACTATAATAAAAGTCTTAAACAAAGAACCGGACAGATACATACCCATTACTATGCCTAACGTTATAAACGGAAAACCTATTTTTAAGCACTGATAATTAATATTATCCAGCAATTCCAAATTATACCCGCCGCCGGAATGCAAATCCTTCGGCGGCTGAATATCTTTTTTATCGAATAATTTAAGGTTCTTCTTATTCTTAATTTTTCTTTCCTGAAAAATATATATTAAAGAAACTATAAAAGCAAGGGCAAAAAGGGAATCTCCTATTAATATAAGCACTATATGCGTTAAAAGGATGGTTTTATTCACGTTTAGCGTAACCGGCTTTATATGAATATGCGGAACAAACAAACCTACCAATAAATTTATTGCGACCAAAGGCGTAATATATAAAAGAATATACTCTACTTTATAAAAAAGGCTGAATAACACGACTATAAACATTAATATCCACGCATTGAAAAACACGAATCTGTCGATATGAACGGGAACGGCGAGCCCCTTGATGCCCAAAAATATAAAAAATATTAACGTTTGAACGGCAAAACCGGCATAAATTATAGAAAAGGAGACCCCGAACATTTTCTTTTTTTTAAATAAAAGGGGTATATAAGAAAATATATATACGGCGAAGGGAATTAAATATAGCTCTTTAAGCATTTTTTTATGCCCTCTTAAGAAAATCGCTTATAAAAAGACTGACATCGGAAAATCTTTTATCTCTCACGAGTTCAAAAAGATCCGAATTTATTAATTCGTCGAATAGTTTTTGATTCCTACTCTGCGGATATTTTTTCATTTTGATTTCTTTTCTCATAAATCCGAGAATTTTAACATAAGTATCGTATTCTTCTCCGTAAACTTTTTCTAAGTCTTCCCTTATTTTTCTGGCAAGCCTGGGGCTGTGCCCGCTTGTGAAAACGGCTATATCGAATTCTCCTCTCGAAACGAGCGCGGGAAGCGTAAACGTGCAAAGTTCAGGCTTATCTGCAATATTTATTAAAATATTTTTTTTAACGCACCGTTTAAAAAGTCTATCTTCCATCTTTAAATTCTTTTTTTCGGGAGAAACTGCGCAAAAAACGGCAAACGCACCTTTTTCGTCTCCCGTTTTATACGTCCTTTCAATCCAATCTAATTTAGACTTTTTAACAAATTCTTTTATTTCGCCGGATATTTCTGGAGCGACCAGCATTATTTCCGCCCCTCTTTCCAAAAGTCTTTCGACTTTTCTCGTAGCAACCATGCCGCCGCCTACGACAAGAACCCTTTTGCCGGAAATATTAAGATTAACCGGGTAATATTTCATTAATCTTCTCCGAATACGATAGCGGAGAACGTGCATATATCCGCCCCGGTTTTATAGGCATCGGGCGAAAGACCCGCCTTCATAGAAACCGCTTCCAAAAAACCCTCTTTACTCATATTGCATTCGGTTGCAACCTGAGGAAGCAAAACCCCGTGGCACGGCCCTTTTATAAGATATAAACCGTGTTTTCCGATTTCAATATTATCGAGATTGTCTATCTTTTCAAGGGGCGTTAAAACCGATATCTCAATTTTTATTTTTTGTAGTTCGGCATTATTTAAGGGCATAAACCTCGGATCGGCAAAAGCCGCTTCTTTTGCCATATTATAAACATTTTGATAAATCGGAATACCGAAATTAAAATTGCCTATGCATCCTCTTAATTGCTCCCCTCCGGTCTTAAGCGTTACAAAAACCCCTGCATTAGTTCTAAGATTATCGGTCAGCGAGGATATTAAATCTTTAGAGTTAATAAACAAATCTTTGGTTCTATTAAATCTGTCTTCTATGGATTTTCTTGCTATGTTTACGAGAATAGATTTCTCGTCTTCCGTTAAATCAAAATATTTCATATTAATCACCTCTATCAACAATTTTCAATTTTATATGACCATTCTATATCTACCACATTTTTTAACATAGCCCATACGCTGCAATATTTGTCTTTCGATAATTCTACGGCTCTTTTTACCGCCTGTTCATCGATATTTTCGCCTTTAATTTCATAAATTATGGAAATCTTGGTAAATACGCGGGGATGAGTTTCAGCCCTTTCCCCCGTAACGTTGACCCTGTAATCCGTTATATTCTGCCTTTTCTTCTTTAAAATAGAAACTATATCCATAGAACTGCATCCCGCAAGTCCCACGAGGATTAAATCGGTGGGCTTTATGCCTTCGTCGCTTCCTCCAACTTCTTTTGAGGTGTCGAGTAAAACGGAATAACCATTATCTTTGTCAGAAAATGCTCTAAACTGTAAATCCTTAAGATACTCTAATTTAATTCCCATAATAATTCTCCCCGAATTAAACAAACTCGTCTTTTATATCTCTTTCTAAAAGTTTAATTATCGCATCTGCAGGCTTAAGCCCTTCGTAAAGAACCGAATAAACCACATCGGTTATAGGCATATATATATTTTTTTCTTTACCTATGTTATGAACCGATTTAGTCGTTGCGACGCCCTCGGCAACCATCTTCATCCCGCTTAAAATTGAACCTAAGCTTTCGCCTTTTCCTATCCTTATTCCTACAGACCTGTTTCTGCTTAAATCTGATGTAGCGGTAAGGATCAAGTCGCCGAGACCGGAAAGTCCGGTAAAGGTTTGTCTGTCCGCTCCCAAAGCCTCGCCGAATCTCGTTATCTCAACAATTCCGCGTGTTAAAAGAGCCGCTCTAGCGTTGTTTCCCAGTCCGAGTCCGTCGGATATACCGGCGGCAAGCGCAATAATATTTTTTAGCGCCCCGCCTAATTCCACTCCTTTAACGTCGTTTAAGGTATATATTCTAAAGTTTTTTATATTTTTAAAAAAGTTTTTTAATTCTTCTAAAATTTTATCGTTAAAAGATGCGGCGCAAACTGCCGTCGGAAGATGTTTTGAAACTTCCGACGCAAAACTTGGACCGCTTAAAACGGCGTATCTTTGAAGCATAGAGACGCCTAGGACGCTTTCAAAAACCTCATTGGGTAAATTCATAGATTTATCGCCCAATCCTTTTGCCGTATTTATAAATATAGAACCGTTCAGGTTAAATTTATCCTCATACTTTTTTATTTCCGTTAAACCCGCTTTCAGTGCAAACGAAGGAACCGCAAGGAATATAATACGGCAGTTTTCAAAAACGGTTTCATAATCATCGGTTATTATGATATTTTCGTCTAAACGAACACCTTTTAGATAATATTCGTTATATCTCTTTGTTTTTAATTCTTCAGTAAATTCTTTGTTCCTGCATTTTAAATAAACCTTTTCCGTAAATTTTGAAAAATTAACGGCAAGAGCCGTTCCAAAACTTCCGGAACCGATAATACCTACAGGTTTATTCATATTTTTATTCTCCGTATTCCTCGCTCATACTCATTCTTCCGTCAGTTCATTAGTTGATATCATAGCGCTTACGACCCTTTCATTTTCATCGAGGTTGACTAATTTTACGCCCATAGTATTTCTTCCGATGCTTCTCAAATTGGACTCGTTTATGCGGATGATTTTACCGTTAGACGTTATTAATATAATATCATTATCCCCGGAAGCTTTAAGCACCGAAACTACAAATCCGTTTCTCTGTCCGGTTTTAATGGCAATTATGCCTTTGCCGCCTCTGCTTTGTTTTCTGAATTCAGTCATTATAGTTTTCTTACCGTAACCTTTTTCGGTTATAGCAATAAGATAATCGTTTTCGGAAGAAAGCAGGTCCATAGAAACGACAGAGTCGTTTTTGGAAAGCCTTATTCCTCTTACCCCCATCGCCCCCCTGCCAAGCGTTCTAAAGCCGTCTATATCGGCGCAAATGGATTTACCCATTTTCGTGGCTATTACGACAAGCTGATTTTTAACGGTATTGTCCGCAATTCTGGTGCTTATGACCTCGTCATCGTCTTTAAGCTTGATAGCTATCAGCCCGTTTTTTCTGATGTTCTTAAACTTATCCAAAGAAGTTTTTATAATCTGCCCCTTTTTCGTCGCAATAAAGATAGAAAAATTTGTATCAAAATTTTCAATGGGAAAGACGGATGAAATGGTTTCTTTTTCTCTTAAATTAAGAAGATTTACTATAGGTTTACCTTTTGAAGTTTTAAGGGTTTCCGGAATATCATAAACGTTTAATTTATAGGCGCTTCCGAAATTAGTTATAAACAAAATATTATCATGGGTATTTGCGCAAAAAGAGTTTGCTACAAAATCTTCCTCTTTAGATTTTATGCCCGTTTGTCCTTTGCCGCCCCTGTTCTGCGCTTTAAAGGTAGAGAGTTTAGTTCTTTTAATATATCCGTTCTCCGTCATCATAACTATCATAGCTTCGTTGGGAATAAGGTCAATGAGAGCGGTTTCGTTTTCTTCCTGCACTATTTCAGTCTTCCTTGTATCTCCAAATTTATCCTTAATAAGTTTAAGCTCTTCTTTTATAACGTCTTTTATAAGTTTTTC
>DAHWHJ010000086.1:0-9647 GCA_027335745.1 bacterium
TTTTTTAAACATTTTTTTATCCTCCTTAATAAATTATCAATAATAAAAATTAATATCGTTTCATCCCAGAAACGTTTATCGGAACGGAACCGCTTTCTGTTTCAATCTTTACCGCCGTCCCGTAAGCCGTAACCTGATGGATTATATCCGATTTGCCTCCGCCGCCGAATTCGGAAACAGAAAGCCTCATACATACCACGGCGTCAGCGTCAAGAATTCCGGCATCCTTAACCATGTTATCGACCGCTTCGCGCCTTGCTTCGCCTATAATAGAAGCAAAGCTCCTCTGCGAACCGCCGAACTTCGAGCTTATTTCGCCGAACGCGTTGCCCAAAACGTCCATTGACTTTGCAGACGTGCCGTATGCCATGCCTAATATTCTGCTTATCTTTTTTCCTGGAATTTCTCCCATGCTTGTTATAATCATGATTTACCCAACATATCATTTACCCTGACTAGTCGCGTCAAGATAGCCTACGAAACAATAAGTAATTTCCGCCGGAGACATATAATACAAAAATTGCTTATAGTTCGGGTTGCCGTTATTGTCCGCAACAAGTTTTTTATTATACGCCAGCATGAAATATTTGCAGGTTTCGTAAGCCTGACCCGCCGACAAATCGGATTTTTTAGCGTATATACTTTTACCGGCAAGATATGCTATGTTCGATAATTTGTTCAATTTTGAATATACGGTTCCAGCATGCGCCGCAGTTGGAAAAACCAAACATAAAAACATAATTCCCAAAAAAATAATTTTTTTCAAAATCAGTCCTCCTAAAATTCGTATTTCTTATAGTAATAAACTACCTTTCTGACGTAATTAAATGCTTCTCTGCTATGCACCCTGCCGTTTCCGGTATGGTAACATGCAACCGCTTTTTTTACCTCGTCGTAGCGGTCGAAGCACTGTTTTAATATCCATGCTCCTACGGCAATGTTCTGGCACGGATCGTCGAGATTTTTCCATATGCCCCTTATCTCAGGATACCAGACCGTATTAATTTGCATTATCCCGTAGTCGTAGCTTCCGTTCGGGTCGTAATCTATCGCCCGCGGATTAAAATCGCTTTCCACTCTCGCTATCGCCATTAAAAGCGTCGGCGGCACGTCATAATAAACTCCAGCGCGGTTAAAACAAAATCCGCCGGCATATGCCCTTGCCGAAAAAGAAAAGCCGGAAAGCAAAAAGAATAATGCAAAAATTGTTATTTTTCGCATAATCGTTCCTCCTTGGTTTTTCTTTTATAGCGAAGTTATATAACCGTCATAGATAGGGCGGCCTCCATATAATCTATTTCTTCCTTCGCGAAATTTCCGGACGTTTCCCTGAAAGGTTTTACCGCCGCTTTAGCCGCTTCCGCAGGCCACGAAGACGCTTTATACGTTGACCTCATCATATGACCCATGCCTATAAAAGTATCTGCTATTCCGATAATAAACGATTCTTTCGGAATATCCGTTATTTTCCCGAAATACCCTTTGCCTATGGGAAGTTCATGATGGTCGATTATGTATTTATAAGCTCCGTCGGTAATCTGAAGCGATTTTCTTGCAGAAATAAGCGGATGTTCCTTTACGATTTCCCTTTCTTCCGACAAAAGGCGGGAAGCTTTAAGAGATATGCTTTCGGCTATGCCTATCATGCCTATGTCCGAAAGATAGGCGGCTATTATCAAATTTTCCGTCCTTGCGCGGTCGTCCTTTTGAATCAATACTATTCCTATTTTAGGAAGTAAAGCCGAAACGACTCCTTCCGCAGGTTCTGCGGCAAATTTCAAAATGCCTAAATTAACCATAAGGTTTACCGCTATAAAGCCCTTTTTAATCATCTTGTCGTAAAACAACGGCTTTAAATCGCATGTTTGAAGCATAAAATTAAGCATTTTAATGTTTTCGGATACCGGAATATCCTGTATTTTCTTTCCTTCTTCCGGTTTCTGCTCCTGTCCGCCGCCTGAGTTCTGCCCTTCTTCCTCCGGAGTTTCGGCGGCGGTTTCCTTTTCCTGTCCGGGCTCGTTTTCTTTTTGGGTTTCATTCTGCTGATTTTCTTCTTTATCCTGCATTATTTCCCTCCCTTTTCTTTTTTATTTTTTTGCTGTTTTACGAACCATGCCTTGCATCCTACGGTAAAAATCGGAATAAGGCCGGATAAAAAAAATATAAAAGCAAGCTTTATAGAAATTGCGAGCATAGCGGGGCGTATCATCTTATAAAAAAACAGCGAATAATAGGCTCTAAGTTTAGGCAAGTTTGGGAAAACATGAGGAAAATAAAATACCGATACGAAATAATGCCCAATAAACAAAAAGCCCGACAGTTCGTAAAACAGATAAAACAGCATCGACCCGAAAAGCCCGACCATCAAGATAATGGATACACGACCCAACAGAAGCGACATTATAATGCCTCCCGTCATGCTGCCGCTCCACATGCTTGCAAGCACCAAGCATAAAATCAAATATCCCGCAAGGGGCAAAAGAGAGACGCCTACAAGCAGGGTCTGAAAGCCGAGCCCTACTACCGTATGACCCTTAAAATAATTAATATAAAGCGGCAGGAAAATAGCGACTACGGGAAACATAAAAAGTGTGAAAAAAAGTTCTATGGCGCCGTGTTTCATGCCAACGCTCATATATTTTATTTTTTCTCTGTACGGAATCCGGTCGGGATCGAGCGGTATACCCTTGCTTTCGGCTACGCGCCATTTCTGCACTTCGGAAAGCACGTCTATTAAAGTGACGACCGGTTTTTTCTTTTCCCTTATAAGCGGCGGCTGCGAACCGCGACCGTTAGGAACCGAAGAATATATATCCTCGTTAGAACCTTCGTATTTCCATGAGTCGTAAGCCATGCAATCCTCCGAAAAAATTTGACTTATACATTAGCAGAGCCGCCAAAATAGAAAGCGGCAGAAGCACTAAAACAAACTCTGACAGGCTTCCTGCTTTTATGAGTCCTAAGGCGAACCGCCTGCCGGAAAACGGCCATAAAAGAAGTATTCCTTCGTAATTTAACGTATCCAGCGCAAAATGCGACAGGATGCATAAGGCAAAAATAAATATAATTCCGGACGAAACTAAAAATAAGCCTTTTGAATAAAACTCTGCTATTTTAATGCCTATAACACACAAAAGGATAAAAAGAAACGTATGCGTTATGCCCCTGTGCTTCAGTATTACACTCGTATCCGTCCTGCGGCCCATAAAAAGGTCGATGTCTGGAAGAACGGAACCGGCAAGTCCTGTGAAAAAATAAAAAGGAAAAGTTTTATCGTGAGGAATATTGGCTAAATCGATATAAGAGGCAGAAACTAAAGCTCCTCCGGCCAAATGCGTTATGCGAATCATATATTAATATCTCTCCCTTGCTATTATTATCTTTTTTACTTCTATCTTTGCTTCCGCATAAGACATTTTTACGGTCTTATGATAAAGCACGTCTGCGCAGCGTTTGCAAAAAATACGGCTGAGACACGGAACGCCATTTTCCGTCAAAAAAAACAGATTAAAACTAAGCTCTCCGGAAAGCCGTTTATTGCAGTTGTCGCAAATTATGAATGCGTCGGATTTATAAAAATATTTCACGATAAAAATATCTTCGCTAACGGCTATGTTTTTTATAGATTCCATTTCTAATTGCCTCCTTATCTTTCGAGTAAAAAAGTTAAAGCGTTATACCAGTATCCCGCCCCCCTGTATCCGCTTACGACCTTAACGAGCCGTCCGTTTTTATATACGGCAAAACTCGGAGTAGCGTGAATGCCGAGCACCTCTCCTTTTTTTATTTCGGATTCGATGTAGGATTTGTCGAGTCCGTTTTCTGCGCAAGATTTTATCTTTGAATATCTGTAACGGCCGACGTATTTATTTAAAAAAGAGAAATTTCCGGATACGTCCCATTTTTTTTGATATTCGAACAGTTTAAACCTTACGAGAAGATAAGAGCTTTCGGAACATCCGGCGTATTCGGCAGCCTTGAACGCGAGAGGATGCAGGGCGATTAAAGGATAATCCCTGAAATCCCATTCTATATATCCTTTTTTGACGAAATTTTTATATATATAAGGAAAGGTTTTCAGTTCGAATTTGCGACACCACGGGCACTCGTAGTCGGAGTATTCGACTACTTTAACGTTAGAATCGGTATTGCCGAGAACGTAAGAATATGCCTTTGAAGACGAAACCGGCAAAAAAAATAAAAGTGCTAAAAAAACTAAAATATTTTTCATATTTTAACTTTTAACACTTTTAAGAAATTATGTCAATACGTATTATAAAAAAACGTTAAAACTATAACGACGACGTTAATTTATTAGATATTAAATAACTGCGTAATTATTTTTGATACTTATAACCAACCATTCCGGTCGCATCATTGCCAACACGTTCAAACCCTATCTTCTCAAGTAATTTCATGGCATATGTGGATTTTTTTAGACATCTGGCGTAAAAAACACCGCTTTTAACGGATTCTATTTCGTGCGATATAAGATATGTAGCTATGCCTTTCCTGCGAAAATCTTTTTCAACTGCTAAAATCCACAATTCAATGCCGCCGACATCATGTTTTACTATTAAAACGCCTGACTTCTGATTTTGCAACTCTGCTATTTTAACTGAAATCTTACCTGTATATATTTTTCCGGATGGAGTTCTAATAGCTATTTCCTTTTCCTCTATTGCCCTCATAATATTTTCATGCAAAGAGGAAACTCCAGAATGCAGTTTTTTATTATTTTTGTCAATAAAATGTCCGCCTTTTATACCGTCATCTATTAATTTGCGCACAAATTTTTCATCTTCAGGTTTAAAATCTCTTATAATAATTTGACTGTTATTATCATTATATATTTCATTATCCATATAAACTCTTTTCGTTAAAGTTTCATTTTAAATATAAAATTACAACTTATTCTAAAGGAAGCACGTCAATTAACCCTCCCCGCATAACAATAGAATGAGAATGGATTACATTTGAAGGAATTGCCTCTGCAGGATTTGCCTTAATTTTTTCACCCAGTGTTTTACTGTTAGGTAAATGAACAAAAGTAACGACGAGAGGAGATTCCGGTTTAATCTGATTTATAACGCGTTCTTCTGTGCAAGCCAATACTTCATTGGCAAATTTAAAATATGTTTCATCGCAAGGTTTTTTAACGTAGTCATTAAATAAATCATTAATTTTATCCATATAAAATGAAGTTACAATATCCGTACAATAAATCGATTCTTTGCCCGCAAGTTGTTTTATAGCTTCAATATTGCTTTCCATGAAAGCTTTAAATACATCTTCCGTCCACATAATATCCTCAGGAGATACCCCCTGTATTGTAAAACCGACACCTTTCCATGCCCTCCCTATGCTATAACCAATTTTTTCATGGTCATATAAAGATTTTCCAAACAAGACGTTTCCAACATCCTTTAATGGTAAATATCCTGCTACAACTTTTAAATCTTCCATATTGTCATCCTCAATTAATAAATTATTTTAATTAAAAATCAGCATTAACGCCAACAAACATACAGATTTGCTGGCTTTTTGTCCCAATTCCGGACAATTATGCCTTTTATGCTTTATATTGCATAGGCTTGAAAGGGATTTCTTACCTAAAATTTATTTAGGAATTTTTAATTTTTGAAAACCATGTTCTGCATTCATATTTTTATTTAAAATTAATCAAAAAGCACTGCTTTCCTTTTTTGCCGTCGTCTTATTATTATTGTTTATCTCATCTTTTATCTGTCTTTGCCTTATATTATACTCCTTAACGTTTATAAATTCCAAAATAGTATTCGAAAAACCCTCCCGAAAAACTATTTTTATGCCGCCTTTCTCTTTCCACGTATATTCGGAACGGCCGGTAAGCGTATTGAGCTTTTCGACGATATAAGGCCTTCCGTATTTATCCTTTAGCATAGCGAGTACGTCTGCATCGTAAAGACTATAAATGAAATATTTAGCTACGACGAATCTACCGGACAGCGTATAACCCACGCCAAACTCGTAGGCGCCCTTCAGCTGTCCTGAAGTTTTATATGCATCGTATCTCAAATTACCTTTTAAATCTACCGGATTTAATTGGACAAATGAAAACGATAATACGCCGGCAGAAAATTGCTTTTATCAAAGATACCGTCCAATCTTGCGGCTATATAAGTTATTATTTTACCTAATATTATAGCGCATATTGAAATAATTACGATATTTTCTATCCCGACAAACGCCCCTATCGCTCCGGCCGTCAATATATCGCCCGTAGCGTACGAACCAAGCTTTGTTATATCGATTAGGGTAAATATGCCTAAACCGATACCTAACGCCTCTAAAACGGCTAATAAGGGCGTATTTGATATATAAGCGAATAGAAAGCCCGCCAGCATTAGAAATATCGGTATAAACCTGTGTATCCTTTCAAACAGCATATCCGTAAAGGACATTAAAATTAGTCCGGAGAAAAGAATAAGATATTTAAGGTTAAAGCCGGACGGGATAATTAATTTGCGGGTCCGAAAAAACGTTTCGGCGGAATAGTAAATATCTAAAAAGTTTATGTCGAAAAAACGGTAAAGGATAAGGACGCCAAAGACGGTGATTATAACCGGCAATATAAATATTCTTTTGTTTTTTATTTTATTCAAGATTATTAATTTCCGTTATTATACCTCACTTTTATAAACACATCGGCGGTTATTTTATTTTTTCCCGAAAAATAAACTTTATTATTAGGTTTTATTATTTTAGCCTGCAACATCATAGCGGGAACCGGAAAGATCCTTTGGGTAACGCTTTTAATATCAACTGTGTTAACGATATAAGATTTAACGCCTATTAGTTTTAAAACGGCTTTTATTTTTAAAATTGCATGTTTATATGCAAGCTTTACAACTTTAATTTTAAACTGTTCCATATTGGAAACGGTGGGGGTTATCCTGTTTATCTCGACGGATTTATGTCTCAATAAATACAAAACGGCATTATTGGTATTTTTATTTCCGTGAATTTTTATGTTTAAATTTTCCGTTGCGTTATATCCGTTCCTTATCCAATTGCCTTTCTTAAAAATTTTGTTTGGAAATATATTTATTTGCGTAGTTTTTATTAAATATGCAATTTGAGATTTAGGATAAATTACCATATTGAGGCGTTTAAAATGATTAGTAATTTCAAGGGCATTGTTTAATAAATCGGCGTAAGCTATTTTGTGGGATTTATTGAAAACCTTTATTGAAATATATAATCTGGAACCGTCTGGTTTAATTTTTACCGTGCCTGTAGCGGAGGCAGTTATTATCCCGTTATTATTGCAATGACAGGATTTGGCGGAAGCAGAGAAAGGTATTGCCAAAATACAAAAAGTAATTACAAGAGTGATAAATTTAAACATAATTTTAATCCTTATTAATTTATAATTTAATAATACATGGCTGACACGAAATTTTAAACCAAAATACGCACATAACATCTTACAATCAACTAATGAATTAATCAAAATTTAAAGTTTTATATATAGCGCACATATCTTCATCTTTAAATTTATCGTATCCTAAAATATAGGAGTTGTTTATTGCTGACGTTAAAGGAGAAAACGCTTTAAATTCTCCTGAAAGTTTAACCGCAAAGTCTAAATCCTTTTGCATATGTTTGTACGGAAAATTAGTTTCATAATTGTTATCTATAATATTTTTCCCTTTCAGCTGAAACATCGGATTTGCAAATGCTCCGGAATTTACGATATCATAAACCGTATTTTCGTCTAATCCTATTTTTTTAGATAGATTTAATCCTTCGGCTAAAGCGCCCATCGTAATTCCCATAATCTGATTATTAATAATTTTTAAATATGATGCCTTGGGAATATCGTTAAGATAAATAACCTTCTTGCCTATCATATTAAAATAACCGGTTGAAAGGTCATAAGCCTTTTTATCTCCGGCGGCCAAAATTATAAGAGTTCCTTCTTTAGCAGGAATTCTGCTTCCGATGACGGGAGCTTCCAAAAAAAGAGACGACGGGGATTTTGATTTGATTTTTTTATAAAGCATAACTGAATAATCTGGTTCTATGGTGCTCATGTTTATTATTATTTTTTCACCGCCTAAGCCTTCCAACAATCCGTCGTTACCGTCCGTTATATTGGAGACGGCCTTAGAGTCGGATAGCATAAGAATTATAGTGTCGCTTTGTTTTGCGACTTCCTTAGGCGAATCTAAAAATATCGCGCCTTTTTTTATATGCTCCTCCGCTTTTTCTTTAGTTCTGTTATAAACATTTAGCATAACGCCGTTTTTTAATAAATTTAATGCCATAAAATTTCCCATTATGCCTAATCCTATGAAACCTATTTTCATTACTTTTTAACCTCCATTGCGTATTCCGTCCTAACTGGACGGCTTTTCCGTTTTTAACTAGACACCCGTAGCGTTTGATATCTCTTTTAAATTTATTCAAGCATTATCGGTAAATAATTATACTAGTCATATTACATCGTCTTCTTGTTCGCTATTGTTAGCCATTAAAGGTGATTCGTTTAACGGCCTGAGCGAAATTTCGATTCTGTTTATTTCGGGAATTTCTTTGTCCATTAGAGTTCCGCCGATTTCCTTAAGCTTTTTCACTTGAGGAATAAACCTGCTTTCCAATGAACCAACGGCTTTATTGTAATTCTGCGTTGCCGAAGTCAGGCTGTTTCCGACTGCTCCTATATGCTGTATGAGCGTAGTTACCCGATTATAAAGTTCAACGCCCGCATCTCTTATTTGATAAATATTATCTGCAATTTTGACCTGCTGCCAGCTGAACGCGATAGTGCGCAACATTGCGATTAATGTTGTAGGCGTAGCAAAAATTATTTTATTATTCATTCCGTCCTCGATAATAGTTCTGTCGAATTCAAGGGCTGCACCGAATGAGGATTCTATTTGCAAATACATTATAACGTAATCAGGAGAGTCTTCAAACTGACTCCAGTATGCTTTTTCGCTTAATTTTTTAAGATGATTTCTTACAGCTACGGCGTGTTTGCTAAAAAAGTTCTTTTTTTCGTTTTCATCAGTAGTTTCAAATGCTGCCATGTAGGAGTCGAGAGGGACTTTTGCGTCGATTATTATTCGTCTTTCTCCCGGAAGTTTTACTATAAGATCCGGTCTTAATCTTCCATCCTCGGTCATTACGGAAGACTGTTCCTCGAAATCGCAAAACTCCGACATGCCTGCAAACTCTACAACCCGTCTTAATCCTATTTCTCCATATTTGCCTCTTACATGGGAAGTTTTTAATGCTGTCACAAGAGTATTGGTTTCTTGTTGAAGTTTATCCGTTGTTCCTTTTATGTTTTCGACTAAGACTTTCACTTCGGAATAAGCGCCCTGTCTTATCTTTTCCATTTCCTGAATTTTTCCGTCAAGTTTTGTTAGGTTTTCGCCTAACGGTTTTACCATTGAATCGATTGCTTGCTGTCTTTTTTCCATATCCGTTTTAGATAGATTTATATGTTTTTCTAGAACAGGAGCGGCCATTTGCAGAAAGGATTCGTTATTGCTTTTTAACACATCGGAAGACAAGGATTTAAATGCTTCTCTTAAATTTGTACTAGAATCAGATACGAATTTCTTTTGATCTTCTATAGCTTTCAGAGATTCTTG
>DAHWHJ010000089.1:0-3933 GCA_027335745.1 bacterium
AATATAAAAAATTAAAATTAATAAAAGTTTTCAAGTCAAGCGCCGTTGAAATCCATTATTTTAGTAATTTTATAAAATACCGCAAAATAAGTCTGAGCAATTCCTATCTTACCGCAGTTTCCAACGGCATATTAGAATTAAACGAATCAAATAAAAAAGATAAAAACTCTGGATTTATTAAAAAATTTAACGACGATACTTTATTAAAAGTAAACAGCTTATCCTCTCTTTCTAAAAATTTTCCATTTTTACCGGCGTTAAAGGGGCGTTTAAGCGCAAAGCTGACCGCCGCCGGCAATTTTTATGGAAAAATCAGTGCCGAAGCGGCGGTAAATCTTAAAAATGTCGTCTTTTCAGGCGGCGATATAAAGAGCGGGGCAATAGAATGTTCGGGAAATTTCGGCAAAAGGCAAAATAATACCATAAACTTTAAAAAGATAGATTTAAACATATTTAACGGTAATTTAAAATCCTCCGGCAATATTAATCTTATAGAGAAAGAGGGTAAATTCCATTCTGTTCTAAAAAATATCGACATAGGTAATCTCATAGATTTTTACGACTCGGAGAAAATTCCCCAGTTTAAAGGCATCGCAAACGGAAACGTCGATACTTTCCTGCATTTAAGCAAAAATTTCTATGTCGCTAATATAGAAAAAATAGAAGTGAAGAAACCTGTTCAGCAGATTAAATTTACAAACAGAAGGGGCGTCAGGACGGTATATTATATTAATTATAAAAATAAGGTCCTAATTAAAGGCGCCGTATTAATAAACGATAAATATGTCTTACTAAAGAATATCGGTGTTTTTTCAAGGATAATAAAAGGATCCGTCGAAGGTAAAATAAATTACGATAAGAGCTATTTAAATATCAGTTTTCATTCGGCGTATAATGAACTACCCTCGGTCAGTTTAATAGAAAAATATAAGAGCCGGTATTTCGAGCCTTCGGGCGAAGGGGTTATGGACGGAAATATAAACGGAAATTTTGACAATATATCCTTCGGATTCAGAAACAGATTTAAAAGGCTTTATATTAATAAATATCTAAGTTCGTATAAAGGAAACGCCGATGTCGATATTACCGGAAGCGGAAAAGTTTTATTTAAAAACGTCCGTTTAAAAGAAAAAAACGCTAAATTTAATAAAAACGGAGTTTTTGATTTCAACGGAGAAATCTTCGGGAATAAATATTCAAAAAAAGAATATATAAATGGAAGTTTTAATGCAAAAAATATTAGTTTAATTTCTCGCAAGCCGGATACGCCGGTTTCTTTAGCGTTAAATTTTAACGGAACGGTGGACGGAGAGCTTAAAAGTCCTGTTTTTGAAATAGCCGCAAATTCTAAAAAAGTCGAAATATATGACCAATATCTTTCAGACGTTAATTTTCTGTTTTTGCTGACTAAAAACGCTTTGAATATAAAAAAACTCGCCGGTTTTTACGACGGCGCAATATTTAACGGATACGGAAATTTGGATTTCAGACATAATAACGATAACTACAATCTTCGGATAATTTCAAATCCGATTAATCTGTCCGATTTAAATTTTAAACCGTTAAAAAAATATCATATAAAAGGAACTGCCGGTTTTAACCTGCATATAGGCGGTTCGTTTAATCTGCCGAATGTTTCAGGTAACGTAAATATAGACGATATTTATATAAACGATTATTTGTTGGGAAACGCTAAAGTCAGCGCCTATTCCTCCGACGGTAAAATGACTTTAAATTTTTCCGCTTTAAAAAATACATTAAAAACCAAAGCGGTTATTCTGCTTAAAAAAGACTATCCTTATAATTTTACAACCGATATAAAATTATTAAATATTAATTACCGAAAAACTTTGTTTGGATTATCGGGGAATATTTTCGGGAACGGAAAACTTTCCGATATTAGAAGTTCATATATCTTTTCAAATTTGGACTATGTTTTTTTAAAGCACGGACCCTTTTTCTTGAAAAATGTTAGAAATATTAAAATATCTTATATCGACGGGACGGTGGAATTCAGCGGATTTAAGTTGACCGGCGGCAGTAATTATGCACAGATAAGGGGATATATTACACCTAAAAAATATCATCTTATATTAAACGATAAAACGGATTTATGGGTTCTTGGAATTTTTTCGGATAAAATAATGAATTCGTCCGGATTCATAACCTCTTCCGCGGTTATTTTAGGACCTTTTGCGGCTCCGCAAATATATGGATTCGCCGATATAAACAAAGGTCTTATAGAACCGTCCGTCTATTCCTCGTTTGCCGCTTCGAGAATTTTTGCAAGGCTTACATTTAACAATAATATGATTTTGCTCAAAAGAGCAAGATTTAGAATGCTTAACGGATTTTTTTCCGCCCGCGGAATAATAAGACTGCATAATTTTATGCCGTCTTATTACGGCATAAAAACCGATTTTAATTCGGCTATTTACAGGAAATCTAACTATTTTTACGCAAAAATGAACGGAAAGATAGGATGCTCCGGCAATGCCGACAACCCCGTTTTATACGGGGATATAGATATAAAAAAAGCTTTATACGATAAAAAAATAAATCTTTCGTCGTTTCTTTTGAGTTATAAAAGATATAATATCGTTAAGCCGGTTATCAAAAAGGGAACTTTTAATCCTAAGTTAAATATTAGAATAACGTCGAATAAAGGCATAGCGATTAAAAATAATATCGTTAATACAAATTTCGATGCAAGGTTACATCTTATAGGAACGCTATATGACCCGATTTTAATGGGGACAGCGAGCGCCGAAAGAGGAGAAATATTTTTCAGGGGAACAATGTTTAGATTGTCCTATGCAAATTTGGATTTCAATAATCAGTACAGGATAAACCCGTCTTTTAACATAGCGGCGTCAACCTATATAAACCAATATATTATCAGAATGAATGCAAACGGATCGTTATTGAATTTTAACGTCAATCTTTCTTCGACTCCTCCGCTTTCGGAATTAGATATTGTTTCGATGCTGGCGTTAGGCGCCCCCGCGACATCGGTTTATGCCGGTTCGGCAGGCGGAATTGCCGCATCGGAAGCGGCGTCGGCTATAGGAGGAGGCGTCGAACAAAGCGTTACGGGGGCAATATCGAGTTATTTCGGTTTTAAAAACTTGTCCGTAGCTCCTTCATATTCGGTGATAACACACAGCGCCGCCCCTCAGGTAACGGTTACTAAGAATCTTACTAAAAAACTTTCCGTTTCGTATAGCAATATTATATCTTCGCAATCTTCCCAGTCGGTAACTCTTACATACAGCCTGAGCCGTCATATTTCATTGATAGGGGAATGGGACAACAACGAACTTGCTCCGAATAATTCTAATATATACAGCGAGGTAGGCGGAAATATTGTCTTTCATTTCAGATTTTATTAAAATACATTAAAAAAATTAAAACATCTTATGAAAAAGAATATCATATCTTTATTTATTTTAACGGTAACGATTTGTTTTTGCGTTGCAGCCGAGGCGGGAACTTCATATGCAAAAAGCCCCTCGAATATTTACGAAATTTCCGCCGGAGAATATACTATAAAATCTATTACATATCATATGCCGTCCGGTATTCCGGTAAAAGACATAAGTAATTTTTTCTTTGTAAAAAAAGGAATGAAATTTTCTATGTATTCTCTTGAAAAGACCGTTAAAATGCTTTACGCTTCCGGTTATTTTTCTAATATTTCCGTATTTTCCCGAATAAATAAAAAACAAAAATATATTTATTTAAAATTTATTTTTTTTCCTAAGATTTATATAGGAACGATAAATATCAAGGGACTTAAGGGAATGGGGATATCCGCTAAAAAAATACTCGACTCTATTCCTATAAAAAAGAACGGTCTGTTTTTAAAATATTATAAAACTTTAAGCATAAATAAAATAAAAGAAATTATGCTTAAGGGGGGTTATCCCGATG
>DAHWHJ010000091.1:0-9171 GCA_027335745.1 bacterium
TGATGCTAGCATAAATTTTGTCTACCCCCTTGAGCCAGAAGATAGGACAAGAAAAGACTAAAATCCTCTTTTCTTGAAAAAAAGATTTTAGTCTTTATAAAAAAGGATTGTTTTATTCTAAAAAAATCATCGTAAAACATATATTAATTTAGGGTTTTAAATAAGCGTATCCCTGGTCTTCTTTTTCGGCTATATAGCCAAGTATTCCGGGACTTGCTATTTTTACGAAAGGAAATAACATTTCAGGCGTTATTTGAGATTCTTTCATAGATTCGCCGCATACGACGATTTTAATGCCTTCTTTATGAAGCGTTTCTATAACCCCCGCATATTTTTTATCATATTTCATGACAAATGCTTTTAATCCAGGACCGTAAGCGGCAATAATAATACTGTATTTTATATGTCTTTTTGTTAAAAAATATCCTGCTTTCGCCAGACTTTTTAAAGCAATGGGCCATCTTTTCCGGTTCTGCGTAAGTTGTTCGATAATTTTGACTGGTCTATTTTTAAAGTAGGTTAACGGAAAGATATATCTGGAATCCTTATTTAAATTTTCGGTATTTTTTGCATACCCGAATCTTATAGAGCAATTTAACGTTAAAAATAAAATCGATACTGCGGTAAAAACATAAATTACGCTCTTTTTTGCGTTCATTTTGCGTCCCCTCTCATAAATAAATATTGATAGATGTTTTTATTTATTAATCAAATTGCTTTCATTAAAAAACGAACTTCAGCATATTTATATATTACCATAAAATTATGGTAATATATAAATATGGATTTATTCGGTAATAACAATAATAGTAATAATCCCGCACCGAAAAAAAATGAAGGCAATTTTTTACCGCCTCTTGCCGAAAGACTGCGCCCTAAGACTATGTCTGAATTTATCGGGCAACAGCATATTCTCGGCGAAGGCAAACCTTTAAAAAATATGATAGATGCCGGTTTTATTCGCTCTATGATACTTTGGGGTCCACCGGGAAGCGGAAAAACGACTCTTGCCGGTATTATAGCAAACAACGTAGATTACGAATTTTACAAAATTTCCGCGGTTTCTTCGGGCGTTAAAGAATTGAGGGAAATTATAGACAAGGCAAATATAAGTTTTAAACACTATAAAAAACCGCTGATGATTTTTATCGACGAAATTCACCGCTTTAACAAGTCTCAACAGGACCTGCTATTACATTCGGTAGAGGAAGGAAGCCTAATATTAATCGGAGCTACCACCGAAAACCCGTCTTTTGAAATAAACTCTCCGATTTTATCGAGGGTAACGGTATTTACTTTAAATCCTTTATTCGAGGAAGATTTAAACTTGATTATCGACAGGGCGCTGAATACGGATGAGGTTTTAAACAAAAAGAAAATTATATTAGAAACGGATGGCAGAAATGCGCTTGTCAGGTATTCGGGAAGCGATGCCCGCATAATGCTTAACGCTCTCGAAATGGCGGTAAATCTTGTAAAACCGGACGACAAAGGAAATATCATTCTTAACGCAAAAACTATCGAAGATGCTTATCTGAGAAAATCAAGATACGATAAAACGGGAGAAGAACATTATAATACGATTTCGGCTTTTATAAAAAGTTTAAGGGGGAGCGACCCCGACGGAGCCGTTTTCTGGCTTGCCAAGATGTTAGATTCGGGAGAAGACGTTAAATTTATAGCAAGAAGAATGATAATTTTAGCTTCGGAAGATATCGGAAATGCCGAACCGGACGCCTTGAATTTAGCGGTAAGCTGTTTTAACGCCGTAAATACGGTAGGAATGCCGGAAGCCCGGATTATCTTATCCCAAACGGCAACCTATCTTGCAGGCTGCCCCAAGTCTAACGCAAGCTATCTCGCAATCGAAGAAGCTTTAGACGACGTTAAAAAATTTCCCGGGGCGGTCGTTCCGCTTCACCTAAGAAATGCGCCTACAAAACTAATGAAGGATTTAGATTATCATAAAGGGTATAAATATTCTCATAATTATAAAAACCATTTTACCGAACAGACATATCTTCCGTCAGAGCTTTCATCCCGCATATACTATCGTCCCGAAAATATCGGCAAGGAAAAAGAGATTAAAATACGGCTTAAAACATTATGGGGAAAAAGCAAAGATTACGGCGGGGACGAATAACGGAGAGGGGAATCATTATTAAGCATAATCTATAAGAGTAAGACATTTAATTTTATTTAAAAGATCGAAGGCTTCTATTAAGCTTTTAAGAGGGAGCGCTATATCTATTAATTTTACCCCTTTTTCATAAAAGTTTTCTTCTTTATCGTGAATATTTATACAACATACCTCTTTATTATTTTTATCGTTATTTTTAACTCTCGAAATTAAATAATCCGCAAGATACTTTTCGTCGTCGAAAATATCGTATTGAAGTTCGTAATTAACTGCCGCAAGAAGAATATTTAAGCAGTTAAGTCCCGAACCGACCATTCTGTTAAAACCGTCCGATATAAATTTATAAAACTTGTCCGACGTCTTAAGAAATTCAAGATGATTTATAAAAATTTCTTTTATAGCCTTATCTATAATAGGTTCGTTTTCCGTAAAAAAATAATCAATTCCGTCTTTCTCGAACAGCATATCTTCGTCTTTAACGTTTATATTTAAAACGGTGAATTTCCTGTTTGAAAGCCTGTTTAAAATAACTTCTATTTTGCCTTCGGCAACATAATGCGCGGCGGTTTGACCTATGCTTTCAAATTCTTTATATATTTCTTTTTCTATAGCTTCGACCTTTTCGTAATCTTTTTTATTTATTTTCAATATAAAAGATACGCCGTCTTTTTCAAATTCTATAGGAATAGACGCTTTATTATAAAAAGTATATTTATCGGCTCCTTCGGAACATAAAGAACCCCGGACGTTTTTTGTAAAAATTCTCTGTCTTTCGTCGCCCGTCTGTCCGCCGAAAGATTCGTTGTTTAAAAGATATATAGCATCGCTAAATTCTATATTCCAGATTACCGTGGGATGTTCCATATTGCAGTCGTATCCGTAACGGGCATTTATAGGATGCATTGTAAAACTGACGCCGTTGCAAAGATATTCTACGATATGCCTGTTCTTAATACCACCGTCGTTTTTTTTATTCATCTATAGATTTATTTATTGTTTATTACGGTAAAGTTTCTTTTATAGATTATATCAGATTTTGAAATAAAAATACCCGCTTTTTAGGGCGGGTATAGGGAGGTGCAGAGAGAAAAGCCTTAAATGAATTTTAGAATGCTATCCTTGCTTGTATAAAATAGGCGTTGGTTTCGCCCATCCACTGGCCGTATGTGTAATAAGCAGCCGGATTGGAACCGTACTGCGCATCCATATAATCTTTTTCATGCAGAAATTGATAATTCTGGTCATCGACCGTCAAAGTTATATGGTTGTTAAGATGATATGCTATGCCTATAACCCCTCTTTGAAAATCGAAAGGGTTGCCGTAAGGCATTGCATTTGCACCCGATAAAACCGGCGTTTCATAATAGAATCTCTGTATAAGACCGAATACGCCGAATTTGCTGTTTGGAATATTGTAATATCCGAATGCATCCAATCCATGTTCAGTATTGTGCCCGATAACGCCGCTTGCACCGGTAATGCCCAAAAGCGTAGGGTTTAAATTAAACGGATACGCCGCACCGGCATAATTGCATCCATACGGCTGAGGTGAGGGGCCGGTTGCAGATTTGTATCCGCACCAGCTTCCGGCATCCTGACTTATGGAACCGGCGCCGCTTGCAAAACCGCCGCTAGTAACGTTTAAGCCGTAATCATACTGCAAGGCGATTAATCCCTGCGGAGTTTTATAATCAAGTATTGCCGAGGCTCTAGCTGTAGGAAAATTATTTTCATAATTGCTGTAACCGTCAAAATTATTAGTCTGCTCAGACCATGCATAATAGCCGCTAATTCCAAGACCATCTAAACTAGAATCTGCCCCAAGCGGATAAAAAGATACTCTTGCCTGAGGAGATTTCTGGTCCACGTTTTCGCCCTGATGAAAGGTTGCGTTATTAAAAAACCCCGCATTGTACGCCATATATATTTTTCCGTTTGCCCTGAATTTACCGGATACTCCTATGCCTGCCTGCGTCGAGGTTACCCCGAGAAAACCCCACGGCGTTCTTTCCGCAACGTGGTAACCCAATAATCCATCTTCCCATGCAATCATCGGAGTAGGGAACTGGCCTAATTTTAGGTTCATAGTCAAACCGTTTGCGTCGTAAACGTGGTTAAACTGCAAAAAGGCATATTTTAGCCTGAAGTACTCATTGCCGAAAGTAGTGCCTGAAGACGAACCCCAGCTGCCCGGCGTCGATCCGGCTGCCCACCATTCTCCGGATGCGGCAGGAGAAGGCGGAACTCCGGTATAATTATTAGATTTATTAATGTTCGGAGTAACCTTTAAGAACCAGTTGTCCTGATGATATAAGAATATTAAATATGCACGGTTTACGTTAAAAGCATTGTATCCGTTGTTGCCGGGACCGGCAGGATTTTCCTGAAGTTGCAGAGCCGGAGCAAAACCGGTATTGGTGTAATATCCGTAACCCATATAAACGAGCGTTCCAAGCGTTATATGCTTCGTCCATGCGGGAAGGGTTTCGCCTTTAACAGTCTTTAACGAAGCTTCGAGCTTCTTTTCCGTAGATTTTAAATTGTTAATCTGCCGGGTAGTCTTGCTTGCATTCGGCTTCAACAGTTGATTAATTACGCTCTGTCCAACCTTAACCCTTCCCGGACCGGGCTTTAAGAATATCTCGCCCGTATTGGGATTTTCATAAAGGGCGGCACCGGATGCGTAAGTCGTCTTTACCGCGCCGAACGCAAAGGCTAACGCCAGCGCTGCGGCTATGGCAAAAACAAAAACCGTCGGCGAACTCCGCCGCACCGTCTTTTTTGTCTTGCTAATTTTGTTCATAACTTCCTCCTCTCTTTTAATTTGATTTATTTTACTACTTTTACATCTTCATTTTACCAAACGAATGTTACAGAATTATTACAATTACGTTAAATTTTCGTAACAATATTTTCATAGTCCATTTGTTCGCAGGCTGTGAAACTCTGCATTAATTTAGCCGCAGGCACGTAAAACATTGAATCCGACTTCTGGATTGTTACTCGTAAAAAAGGGGTGTTAACTATGTATCTATGGAGTAAAGTAAAAAAGATGAAGTTAGAAGGATTAGGCATTAAGGCAATCGCAAAAAATCGGAATAAGGATTTATAGGATAGGGGACGGACTACCGTCCGTCCCCGTTAAAAAACGCCGCTTTATTCATTTTCTTACCGTCCGGCGGGGGTGTTATCAAGTTGAACGATAAAAAATAAATAATCCGACATTTTATTCTTCTACCGATTTTTTAACCTGTAAAAGTTTTTTCGTTATATCTATAAAAAGCACCAAAACGCCTATGCTGAAAACTATATCTCCGGGTACTCTCAACCAGAGCCATAGGTCGGTTTTGTCGTAAAAATAAATGCTCCTCGAATACCAGTAGCCGTGTTTAATCGAAGCGGCAAACTGCATAAAACCTTCCGGCAGGAAATTTAAAATAACCCATAAAATCATGCCGACGTTAAAGCACCACAGGGCTACCCTGCCCGCGCCTTCAGTCCATTTGGACGGTGACACAATCATCCTGAGAACATAATAGGACAATGCAATTCCCAGAAGACCGAACACGCCGAATAAAGCGGTATGTCCATGGTTTATCGTTAAATACTGTCCGTGTTCGTAATAGTTCATTAACGGCGTATTGATTAATGCGCCGAAAACGCCTGCTCCTATAAAGTTCCAGAATGTAGAAGCCTCCAAATATTTAAACGATAAATCCTGCGGAAATTCTTTGCCCGCCTTTACAAGAATATTTTTCTCGTAAACCGCCTGCATAGTTAAGAGCAGTAGTGGAATAACCTCAAGGAACGAAAACATTGAACCGAGCGCAATCCAGATAGATGCGTCGCCGATAAAGTAAAAATGATGTCCCGTTCCGATGATTCCGCCTAAGAATATAAGGATTATCTCCAGAAGCAGGGTATTTTCGATAGTAGTTCTTTTTACAAGACCCTGCGAAAGAAAGAAATAACCGATAACCGCGACGGCAAAAAATTCAAATGTTCCTTCAACCCATAAATGAACGACCCACCATCTCCAAAAATCCGTAATCGTCCAGTTCTTAAGAATCCACGCAAGCGGAAACATTCCGAATACATACATCAAGCCTATCGTTATGGCGCTGATTAAGAAGAGGCTTTCGACGCTCCATTTATCTTTATTTGTTTTAAAATGAGGCCTCAATGCTCTATAAAGTATCACGACCCAAAGTAGTAAGCCCACGAATACGATAATTTGGTTGAACCTTCCCAGCTGTAAATATTCAAGACCCTGATTGCCGAGAAAAAACCATAAACCGTTATGGAAATATCCTTTTGCGCCGAGATACATTCCGACAAGAGCCGCAACTCCGTCGATCAATAAGGCCCACCACAGAAAATCAATAAAAAAGGACTGCCACTTTGCTTCTTTGCCGCCTCCTATATATTTAGAAACGAATATGCCGGCGCCGAGCCATGTGGAAGCGATAAATAAAATCGCAAGCTGAATGTGCCACGATTTCACTATATTAAAGGGCAGGGCGGTCAGGGTGTGAATTCCGAAAAACGATGCTCTTTCCGCATAATAATGAGCCAGAAGCATACCCGCTATTATCTGCAAACCGAGCAGGAAAACGCCTAAGAAAAAGAATTTAGCGGATTTTTTCATGGAATGGGTAATTTTAAAATTATCCAAATCCACCATCGGTTTCCAGTTCTCCAGCATTGCCGGAGCCTCCTGCCAGCCCGGAGAAATATAATTAAGAAAAAACCATATGACGAGTCCCGCCAAAGCAATAAAAGTCGCAAGCGAAGCAAATGTCCACGTATAAAGATACGTCGGTGGAATATTGCCTGCGCCTCTGCTGTAAGGCCAGTTATTGGTATAAGTATGGTTAACGCCGGGTCTTAAAGTAGATGCGCTCCACGCCGCCCATGAGTAAAATTCGACTATCCTTTTTATATCCTGCTTCGAAGACACCAGATTTCTTCCGATTCCAAGATTTCTATTTCCTTTAGTATAAAGGTTTTCGATTCTTTTTTGAATCTTATTAAGTGCATATATTTCTCCGGGAGTATATGTCAAAAGTCTGTTATCCGAAGAAAACCTATTTTTCTTTATCTTCGATATTACAAGGGATTTTATGTAAACTCTGTCTCTCGGAGAAATTTGGGCATAAGGTTTCTTATAAAGCTTCTGCGCCTCAAAATCCCTGTAATACTTGACTTCCCTGTGAATATACTGGTCGGTAAAATCGGGTCCGAAATATGCGCCGTTGCCGTAAATAGAGCCGTAATCCATAAGGTCGAATTCCTGAAACCTTGCTTTTCCGGCAATTATATCTTTTCCGGTAAAAACGGTCTTACCCTTTTGCGTTACTACCTGCGCAGGAATAGGCGGCGCTCCGTAATATACCTTGAACGTTCCGTAAACTAATATAGCTACGAGAACGATAATCGTGAGCGATAACGTAATTTTTAAAAATTTATTTACCGCTTTTTCGTCATAATAAATGCTTTTTTCCATAAACTCTCCTCTTTTCATTTATTACAGTTAATTAAAACAACTAAAATTAAATTACTTTTACTTCTACGAATTACTTATTCACCTCCCTTTTATCGTCGTTTATTTTTTTATTTTTCATTTTATATTGAATATTCTGAGCCTTTTTTAATTCTGCAGTTATGATTTTTCTGTCTTCTTTGCTTAAATGGTTAAACGCTAATACAAAATACATGGTTCCGGTAGGATTTTTTAAAAAATCGTTTACGTTTTCCTTATAGATTTTTTTGACATCCGAATATGCGTTCGAAAGATCTGGACCCACATGCCCGCCCTTAATATTCAGCGCCCTTATGTTATGGCATCTGACGCATCCTAATTTATAAAATATTTTTTTTCCGTTTGCGAGGGTGCTTCCGTCCGATACTTTTGAAGAATAATATAAACCTATCAGCGATAAAGCCAAGATAAGGACAAGCCCGGTGAGAGCCGGCGCCCATATAGTCATAAATCTTCTGCTGATTTTCGGCATAACCATCTTAATAAAACCTCGTTATAAATTAAAACTATACTAATTTATTAATTTTAATACATTATAAAAAATATAAAATAATAGGCGTTATGACTTTTGTCACATTTTTGATTTTTATAAAATTATTTTATTAATGTGATAAAAATCATATATTAAAGATTAAAAATTTAAGATAATAAAATTATTAATAAAAAAATTTAAAAAGCGTAAGGGGCGCATAAAATGGAAAAAATAAAAATTGATATTGATGCGGATGCGTTGCTCTTAAAGAGCGTCGGCGAAATTGCATCGGAAAATCCGGAAAAAATCGGGGTATTTAAAAAATACGGGGTAGATTTTTGCTGCGGAGGCTCAAAAACTTTAAAAGACGTATGCGAGGAATCGAATATAGATAAACTGCTTATAGTGGGTGAATTAAATAAACCCTTGACGCAGGCGGGGGAAAACGACGAAAATTATTCGTTAACCAAAAAAGCGAATGATTGGGACGTCAACTTTTTAATAGATTATATAATTAATATACATCACACGTTTTTAAGGGTTCATATTCCGGAAGCATCCGATTACGTCGAAAAAATTGCGAACGTTCACGGAAACCGGCATCCCGAACTTCTTAAAATAAGAGAACTTTTTACTAAAATGTCGGAGGCTATGATCCTTCATTTAGACAAAGAAGAAGAAGGGCTTTTAACCGATATAAAAATTGGAAAAAAAGAAAATATCGAAAAAGAAATAGAGGATGCATTGTATTATCATGAATATGTAGGACATATTCTGAAAGAAATGCTGTTTTTAAGCTCCGGCTATTCGGTTCCTCAAGATGCCTGCGCTTCTTATAAGCATGCATATGAACTATTGAAGAATATTTCGGACGATATAATGATTCACGTCCATATGGAAAATAATATTCTTTTTAAAAAAATAATCTAAACCGTCAAGCATATTCGCCGATCTTGTCCAAAGCGGGCTTGTCTTTTGCAAAGTCGGCGATAGAATAAGAACTTAAAGCCTTTGATA
>DAHWHJ010000019.1:0-2461 GCA_027335745.1 bacterium
TAAAAAATATAATCGTTAAAGGACATTCTAATTGCGGAGGTATATCGGCATTAATGAAAGACGAAAACACGGGGGATTTTATTTCGCCGTGGGTTTCTGTTTCCCGGAGAGCTAAGGAGGAGGTTTTGAAGAACCCCGAATACTTGACCGAAGAAGATAGGCGCACTGCCTGCGAGAAGGTCTCGATAATCGTTTCTTTGGAAAATTTATTGACTTTCCCCTTTGTGAAAAAAAAATACGCCGGAGGAGAAATTAAGATACTCGGCTGGTATTTTGATATGAAAAAAGGGTCGCTTTTAGAATATAACGATAGAAACGGAAAGTTTGAGTAAAATTTAAGGTGCATAAATGACTAAATAAACGATATAAATCTACCGCAGACAAATCCGGCTGCGGCGGCAATTCCCCCTATTAAAACCATTTCTAACGAACTTTTGACGGGGTCGGTTTTTGTAATCTTAGACTTTATAATGCCTGTAATTAAAAGAACTATGATTGAAAACATAATGGAAATCAATATCGATACTGATGAATTTTTAATAAAAAAATAAGGCAGCAACGGAGGAATGCCGCCGGCTAAAAATGACAAGCCGGTGTAAACCGCTATCTTAACGGGTTTTTCATAATAATCTAAACTTATGCCAAGCTCGTCTTGTATCATAAAATTGAGCAAAATCTTTTTGTCGGACATAAGTCTTTTAACTATCGGGTCTATTTCTTCTTTCGTAAAGCCCTTATCGCCGTACAATTCATAAATCTCTTCTATTTCGTGGTCAGGGTTCTCCGCAATCTCCCTTTTTTCCCTTCTAATTTCTTTTTGGTAAAATTCGTTTTGGGACTTTGCGGCAAGATAAGCCCCGAAAAACATCGAAACCGTTCCCGCTACAATCTCGGCCATACCCGACATAAGAACTATTTTGGCGCTTACAAAAGCTCCGGTAACGCCCGCGACAAATCCTACGGTTGTAACTAAGCCGTCGTTTATCCCAAAGACAAACTCCCTGATAAGTTTACCTTCGGGAGTATGCCAGTCCTCGTTATGAAATCTTTTTAAAGAGTCCATATAATTCAATTAAATAATTATTTAACATTAACAAACTAACTTAAAAAATTCCTCGTATAAGGTAGGGAATTTATTCTGCAATACACAGTAACATCCTTAGCAGTAATCTTATTTTTTTATTATTATAATATTATAATAATAAAATTGATATTTAACAAACAAAATTGTATCATCAATTTAGCTGCTATATAAAAGAATATAAATAAAGAAGCAAGCGTATTTTCGGTAGATTAATATGATAGCGGCCTGCAAATTTGACTTTAACATTAATGAATATATACTTAAAGTAAAAGGGGTTCTTTATTATTATGATTTAATTTGCGCGATATATTTAAAAATATGAAAAATAATGACGTATTTCCTATAAGTAAAGAAGTTCTAATCCGTATAAACGACAAGAACATATACGGAAATCTCGAAATTCCGCCGAAAGCGAAGAGCTTGGTTATTTTTGCCCACGGCAGCGGGAGCGGCAGATTTAGTACAAGAAACAGGTATGTAGCCGGTATTTTAAATAAAAATAATCTTGGCACTCTTCTTTTTGACCTTCTTACCGCAGAAGAAGAAACAATCGACAATTATACTGCTGAATACCGGTTCAATATCGAACTTCTTGCAAAAAGGCTCGTGGACGTCACCGATTGGATTCTTAAAGAAAATTCGTTAAAAGGTTTAAAATTGGGTTACTTCGGGGCAAGTACCGGAGCTGCAGCCGCTTTAATTGCCGCAGCCGAAAGACCGGATGTTATTTATGCCGTGGTTTCTAGAGGCGGACGTCCCGACCTTGCCATGCGAAGTCTGCCAAAAGTTAAAGCGCCCACGCTGTTAATAGTCGGGGGCGAAGATTTTGACGTTATCGAATTAAATAAAACCGCTTATAAAAACATTTCTGCCGAGAAGAAACTTGAAATCATACCCGGAGCGACGCATCTGTTTGAAGAACCCGGAACGCTGGAGGATGTTTCCCGCTTAAGCGCCGGATGGTTTACGGAACACTTATAATTTTATTTATTTAATAGATTGGAGCATAAATCTTTTCGAGCATTTCCTCATATTCTTTTTTTACGTCGCTATAAACCGTAATGCCTCCGCCGCTCCTATAATAATAGTCTTTTCCGGTTCTTTCTATGAATCTTATCATAACCGAACTTTTAAAGGTTTCCCCGTCGTATATGCCAAAAACTCCCGTATAATAACCCCTGCTTTCCGGTTCGGTTTCTTTTATTATTTCTAGGGTTTTTATTTTAGGTGCCCCGCAAATTGACCCTGCGGGAAGCATTCCACAAAGGATGTCCCCGAAGCGGTTATTTAATTCAGGCTTAATTTTACCCTCTATCTCGGAGGTCATCTGCAATAATTCTCCAAAATTCGTTTTAACGGCTTCTATAAGACAGAACC
>DAHWHJ010000006.1:0-4689 GCA_027335745.1 bacterium
AATAAATTAAGCGGATTAACAGACATATCTAAAATAGATTACATAGTCATAAACCATACCGAACCTGACCATTCAGGCGCGCTTCATCTTATTAAAGATATAGCAAAAGATGCAACTTTAGTTTATTCAAAAAATGCCCATCATTTTGTAAAGCATATAATAAAAAAAGATTATAATAATATTACGGTCGGGGATGGAGATTCGATAGATTTGGGCGGAAAAACTTTGCAGTTTATTAGCGCCCCTTTTCTGCACTGGCCGGATACTATGTTCAGCTATCTTAAAGAAGATAAAATTTTGTTTCCCTGCGATTTCTTTGGAGCCCATTATTGCGACGCAAATGTTTTTAACGATTTGTTAGCCGATAAGGAAGAGGCTTTTGAAGCGTTTAAATATTATTTTACTCATATAATGCGACCTTTCAAGAACTATTCTTTAAATGCGCTGGAAAAACTTAAGAATTACGACATAGAAATAATAGCTCCGTCGCACGGCCCTATTTTAAGAAAAGATTTAAAAAAATATATAGACTGGTATATGGAAGCGAGTAAGACGTCCAATACGGATTCAGCCGTTAAAAAGATAGCCGTAATTTATGCTTCCGCTTACGGCAATACCGAAGAAATGGCAAAACACATAGCAAAAGGCGCAAGTATAGACGGGTTGACTGATGTTTCGCTGATAAACTTAGTCGAACGTGATATTAAAGACGTCGTAGATGATATAGAAAGAGCCGATGCCGTAATAGTGGGGTCGCCGACGCTTAACGCAAAACCCCCTAAGCCTATATTCGATATGATATCGTCTTTGGTTATGCTTAACGTCAAAAACAAAAGAGCGGCAGTTTTTGGTTGTTACGGCTGGAGCGGGGAAGCCGTGCAGATGGTGCAGGATATTCTGAAAAGCTTGAGGTTTGTTATCGTTCAGGAAGGATTGAAAATCCAGATGACGCCTTTTGAAGAAGATTTGCTTAACTGCGAAAAATTTGGAATGGATTTTGCGTATAAAATAACGCAGGATTCTTAGGTAGTTAACAATAAATAATTAATAATTAAACAGGAAAGAATTTTATAATGAGTTTAAAAGTTTCCGGCGGGTCTTTAATCTGGGAAGATAACGACTTTAATTTTTATACGAAAATAGACGGGAAGGAAGTTTTTATAGGCAGGGGAATGAACGTTCCTTATCCTCTCGAAGAAGGCGACTGCTGGTCTCTTCCCGGCGGGAAAACATTTGTTTATAAGGACGGAATTATCAGTCAGGTTAAATCGTTCGGCGAAGGGGAAAAAACATTAAAATTAAAGGAATGTTTAGAAGATTTATACGATAAATTTGAAGAATCATATCTTTATTCGGACCCTCTCGGTTTTGTCCATAAATTCGACGACCCGAAAGATATCGAGATTGCCGGATTTATGGCGGCGGGATTTGCGTTCGGCGGGGTAAGCCAAATTCTTAAAACCTTAGATAAAATAGATAAAATAGTGAATCATAAATTTTATGAATTTACCTTAAATTTTGACGTTTCCGAAGGATTTAAATTGTTTAAAGGTTTTTATTACCGCTTTATCAAAGAAAAAGATATTATTGCCCTATTTTTAATTTTAAGAGAAATACTTACAAAATACGGTTCTATAGAAAATTTTTTTCTTAAAGGTTATAACCCGTCCGATATAAATTTAAAAAACTCTTTGATAAATTTTTCAAAAAGGGCGCTGGAGCTTGTCGATTTTTCGTCTGTTTACGGGACGGAGAATCCGCCCGAAGATTCTATGGTTCATTTCTTTTTTACGTCTCCGGCGGACAGCAGTCCGTGCAAAAGATTAAATTTATATTTAAGATGGATGGTAAGAAATTCCGACAATCTTGATTTCGGCATATGGCAGGGAGGTATCCAGCCCTATCAGCTTGTAATGCCGGTAGATACCCATATAGGAAGAATCAGCCGCTATATAGGTTTAACCGCCCGTCAAAATCCGTCTTTTAAAATGGCGGAAGAGATAACCGAAAATCTTAAAAAATTAGATTATTCCGACCCGGTAAAATATGATTTTGCTATTACAAGGCTGGGTATATTGGATTTATGCAAAAAAGGCGGAAACAAAGCAGACTGTCAAAAATGCGATATTTATAATATTTGCAATTGGACCGGAACAATCAAACCTTAACTTTTTAAAAGGATTATTATTAATGAAAATTAAAAAATTAAAACCTGCATTATTTTTTGCTCTTTTCGTTTTTATCTTTATTATAACTCCCGTTCTTTCATCGGCGGCTGTTAAATCCGGCGGCATAACCGGAAAAGCAGAAAAAAAAGTAGATAAAAATTTCGGAGCATACATAATCAAAAAAGACGTCGTCTTAAAATTAAATAAAAATTATGAATTAAAAACATATATAACCGAGTCTGTAAAAATACTGTCGCAGAGAGGAATTAATAAATATTCCGAGGTTATTATTCCTTTTTCCGAGAAATACCAAAAAATCAAATTACTTTATGCATATACTTTACTCAAAGGGATGTTTAAAGTTCCCGTCGGCAAACATTCCGTTAATATTGTTTCTCCGGGCTTTGCGGTTAATTATCCGGCTTATTCCGACATAAAATATATGACTCTTTCGATGCCGGCGGTCGAAGACGGCTCGGTTATAAATTTTTCTTATGAGGTAGATAACTTTAAACCCCTTATTAAAAACGGCGTTTTCTATACTAATTATTTTTCTTATACTATGCCGGTCCGCAAAATAGACTTTTCTCTGATATATCCGGAAAGGCTTAAACTCAATCTATATTTGCATAAATTAAACGGAAATTCAGTTTCAAAAAAATTAGTTTATATTAAAAATAAAAAATTCGTTGAAATCGGCGTATCCCTTAGCAATATTCCTGCAATAAAAAAAGAATCGTATATGCCGCCGATAAAAAATTTAAGAAAATATATAACGTTATCCACTTATTCCTCTTGGAACGATCTGCTCGGCAGGATAAACGCATTGTTCGCAGGAGCGGAGAAACCGTCGGGTAAAATAAAGAAATTCGTTAAATCAGCCGTTAAAAACGATAAAGCAAAGAGCGGCAGGCAGAAGGCGGCTTCAATTTATTACAGCTTTGTAAAATCTTTTAGATATATAGGAATAGGCTATGGTTTAAACGGCTATAAACCGGAACCGGCGGCAATAACGCTTGAAAACGGTTACGGCGATTCAAAATCCTTAGCCGCGCTCCTTGTAACGATGCTGAAGATTGACGGCATCGATGCATATCCGGTTCTTATATCTTCGTTAAATACGGCGGACTTAAATACTAAAAGCATTTCTCCCAAGCAGTTCGATTCGGTTATAGTCGGTTTAACTTTAAAAGAAAAAGGCAAAGTCCAAAAGTATTATTTGTATCCCGATTCATCCTCTTATGAGGCATTTAAAATTCCTTTCGGCTTGGCAGGCAGAAAAGGCGTCGCGCTTCTAAACCGTAACGTCTTTAAATTTATTTCTACTCCTTCCGAAAAACCGAATCAGAACGAAAAGATTTTTTTATTCAAAGGTAGGATTAATAAAAATGGAACTTTAAGGGGCGGGATTTCGATAATTTATAAAGGATTATATTCTAATTTTGAAAGATCTTCTCTGAAAAATAAAGATAGTTACCATAAAAATATCAAAGCGGCGGATTTCTTATATGATTTTATCCCTGGAGCAAAAATAAAAAGCTTTAAATATAAAAATATTAAAAAAATTACTAAAAATGTAGAGCTTAATATGAAATTTTTTGATAAGAATTACGGAGTATTAAAAGGAGATAAGTTAGTATTCCATTCGGTAATACCCGTAGATATGAGCCTAATGCATCTTGTTTTAAAGCAAAAAAGGCTTTATCCCGTAATAATAGGCTACCCGTTTGAACATATAAGCAAAATTAAGATCAAATTGCCTAAAAAATCAGGAATATACTATCTGCCGTCCGCATTAAAGTTTAACGATGAAGCGGCTTCGGCATATTCGAACTGTTCATTTTCAAAAAATAAATATGAGTTAAACTGTCTTTTTAAATTTGAATCAAAAAAGCCTGTGGTACCGGTTAAAGACTATAAAAAATACAGGCAAATTATAAGAACCTATGCAGGGTATTTAAAAAATTATTTCATCGCGGTATCAAACGTTTATTTTTACTAATATTTAAGGCTAAATTACCGGAGGGTTTAAAAATGAGAAGCATGACCGAAGAAGATTTAAAAGCCGCTTTTGCAGGCGAAAGTCAGGCGCACGTAAAGTATATTATTTTTTCGGAAGAGGTGCAGAAAGAAGGTAAGCCTAAGCTAGCTAACGTATTTAGAGCTATAGCAAGGGCGGAGCTGATTCACGCAAAAAATCATTTAAGGGCGCTGGGAGGCATTAAAAACTCAGGAGAAAATATTGTCGCGGCATATAACGGCGAAGATTACGAAATAGAGGAGATGTATCCAGTATTTTACGAAGTAGCTAAATTTCAAAACGAAAAAGAAGCCCAGCGTTCTACTCATTATGCGCTTGAAGCCGAAAAAATACACAGGGAAATTTATAAAAAGGCAAAAGAGCTCGATGCCTCAGGCAGGGATTTTGACGGAGAAACGGTTTATATATGTCCCGTCTGCGGACACACGCATGTAGGACCGGAAGCGCCGGATAAATGTCCCGTCTGCGGATGCGCAAAAG
>DAHWHJ010000007.1:0-9529 GCA_027335745.1 bacterium
ATCGTCGTCGTTTACGGTATTGCCGTGATTCTTCTCTTTTGTAAGTTTTAACGCATCGCTAAGAATCATCGTAAGTATGTTCTTTTTCGTATTATCGTTATTTTTTCTGGCGGTTAAAAAGTCGGATTTTATTTGTTCGTATAACTCCATAATTTTATTCTCCTTTGTTATTTGCAATATATAAGCTTAATTTTTGCGCAACCTCTATAATGTTGGACATTTTTTATGCTACCGGAAAACCGCTAAAATATGGAGCGGGCAACGGGGTTCGAACCCGCGACACCAAGCTTGGGAAGCTTGTACTCTACCAACTGAGCTATGCCCGCATATTGCATATAAATATAAATATATATGTAATTTATTTATATCACAAAAATAAAAAATTGTAAAATATATCCTCGATTCCCCGAATTGTCGATAGAAATAAATTTGACTGGATGCCCGCCTACGCGGGCATGACATGAAAAAAATATTTAAAATTCTAATTGAACCGCAACGGGTCTGAGGTTATAGGCTTCTGCAAACGATTCCGCCAAAATTTTGGAAAGAGCGTCGAAACTTAAACCGTTTAAACCGTAATGAACTCCGGCTCTTTCCAATTCCTGCCTGATGCCGGTAATATTATTGAAATATTCCCTATTGTCCGCAGAACCTTCGCCGTTAAAGAACTCTATATGTTCTTCAGGATTATAGTCGATATAAATAGACCCGTGCTGCAAAAATGCAGAATCGCTTCTTCTCTGAGAATTGCCGCAAATTTTTCTCCCCCCGAACGTTATTTCGTATGAATGTGCTTTAAGAAAACAATTAAAATTATTTCTTGCCGCCGATGCCGGTTTGCCGCTTATGCTACTTTTGCCGCTTATGCCGTTTATATCCGGTTTTAAACCTAATTTTACAAAAAAAATATATAAAAACTCGCCGATTTTTTTATAGGTTTCTATGAGTTTTCCGGCAAATATGCCGGTTTTATACGATGCAGTTATGGAATACGTTATTTCGGATTTGTGCAGTACCGCCCTGCCGCCGGTAGGTCTCGAAACGATATCGTACCCTTTATGCTCCGCTTTTTCAATAATTTTTTCGTCTATATCTTTATTTTTCTGAAAAAATCCGAGAGAAAGCGCAGACGGGGAAAAATAATAAATTCTTAACGTAGGCCGGCTTGAAAAATCATCGGCAATCTTATATCTATTTAATAATAATAAATCGGCGGACATATTGAAACTGCCCGAACAGCCGCCGGAATCCGAAACTATAAGATTAAAACTCATTTATATTAACAGCCGGGTTAACAAGGTTATGCGCGGAATCATAAGGTTATAATGGTAATCGGCATTTAACTTTCAACCGTTGTTTTTTAAATATTCTTCATATGCGCCCTGATCCATTAAATCGTTAAGCTCGTCTTCGTTTTTTAGTTTAACTTTAAGAAGCCATCCGGAATCGTATGGTTCTTCGTTTACAAGCTCCGGCTCGTCTTTTAAAGAATCGTTGACGCCTACTACGTGTCCGCTTACCGGCGCATAAAGTTCCGAAACGGATTTAGCCGATTCTATCGTGCCGAACGATTCGTTCTGCTCCAATTCATAACCGTTTTCCGGCAAATCTACGTATATAATGTCTCCGAGCTGGTCCTGCGCATAATCGGTAACGCCTATGAGCGCATTATCTCCGTTGACCTTAACCCAGATATGTTCGGAATTGTATTTTAATCCTTTTGGAAAATCCATAATTATAATTCCCCCTTAACCTTTTAATTAATCTTTATTTATATAATTTATATATTTATATAATGCAATAACATTGATTGTATATATTTTAATAATAATATGAAAATATTTGCAACTAAAAAATTTAATTCTATAAAATTTATTTAATTTTTAACTTTCTATAAATCTTTGTACATAACCTATATCGATATTGCCGGAAATATAATCGCTGTCGTTAAGTATTCTCTTAAGAAAAGGAATATTCGTTTCTATGCCTTCTATCGCAAACTCGTTAAGGGCGTTTTTAGCTTTATTTATCGCTCCGAGTCTGGTTGCGTCGTGAACTATAAGTTTTGCTATTAAAGAATCGTAAAACGGCTGTACATTATATCCGCAATATGCAAAATCATCCACCCTGACGTTCAAGCCTCCGGGCTTATTATAGAATGTTATCAAACCCGGCGACGGTTTAAAGTTAATAGGATTTTCGGCATTAATTCTGAGTTCTATGCTATGTCCCTTAATCTTAACGTCTTCCTGTTTTATTTTCAGCCTGTCGCCGTTTGCGATTTTTATCTGTTCTTTAATAATATCGGTACCCGTTATAAACTCGGTCACCGGATGTTCTACCTGAATTCTGGTATTTACCTCCATAAAATAAAATTCGCCGCTTTGATCCAATAAAAACTCAAAAGTAGCCGCGTTTATATATTCTATTTCTTTAACCACCTTTAATATTAATTCCCCTATTTTTTTTCTTGCGGAAGATTTAACGGAAATAGAAGGGGCTTCTTCGATTATTTTCTGATGCCTTCTTTGAATCGAACAGTCTCTTTCGCCCAGATAAACCGCATTGCCGTATCTGTCCGCGAGCACCTGAAACTCTATATGTTTGGGATTTTCGCAATATTTTTCCAAATAAACGTCTTTATCCCCAAAAAACGATTGCGCCTCCTGTCTTGCCTGATGATATGCCTGCGATAAATGCGCCGGCGTCAAAACCATCTTTATACCCCTTCCGCCGCCGCCCATAGACGCCTTAAGGATTAACGGATAACCTATCTTTTCCGCCGCCTTTTTAATATCTTCTTCGTTGTCCCCCGTATCGTCGCTGCCCGGCAAAACAGGAATTCCCATGCTCTTAACAAGTTTCCTCGCATTTCTTTTGTTACCTAGAAGATTCATATTGGCGGAAGTAGGTCCTATAAATTTAATACCGCAATTTTCGCAGATCTCTGCAAAATTAGAATTTTCGGATAAGAAACCGTATCCCGGATGTATAGCTTCGCTGTCGGTTATTTCTGCCGCCGATATTATCGAAGATATATTGAGATAACTTTTCGACGAAGGCGGAGGTCCGATGCATATGCTCTGATCCGCATATTTTACATGAAGGCTGTCTCTGTCGGCGGTTGAATATACCGCAACCGTTTTTATCCCCATCTCCTTGCATGCCCTGATAATTCTGACCGCAATCTCGCCCCTATTGGCTATTAAAATTTTTCTGAACATATTAATATATTAGATTAATTTATAATTAAAGATAAAGATAATTTAAAGGGGTTCTACGAGAAATAACGGCTGTCCAAACTCGACTAACTGACCGTTTTCGACAAGGATAGATACTATTTTGCACTTAATGTCGACCTCGATTTCGTTCATTATTTTCATTGCCTCGACTATGCAAACGGGACTGCCCTTTTCCACGATAGAATCGACCTCCACGAAAGGCGGTTTATCGGGAGAAGCCGACCTGTAAAACGAACCTACGAACGGAGATACTATCTCTTTAAGATGCTCGTTTTTAACGGCTGGAGTTATTTCGGTTTCTATAGACTTAGCCCTGTATGCGGCAAATTTCGCAAGATCTGCCTGTTCGCCGCCGGAAATTTGAGCCGAATATTCTTTTTTTTCGGAAATTATGCTTTTTAAACTGCGTTTATAAATTTCGTCTAAACCTAACGTAATTTTAACTTCTTCATCGCCCTTTTTATAATAAAACTCTTTAAGTTTGTTGGATTTAATAAATTTTACCAGATCTTTTATATCTTTAATGTTCATAATATTTTCCTCTTTCCGAACCTTTAGCTGTTAGCCTTTAGCCGTTATCGCGCGGCTGTTGCCGTTTTACTTAGAGTTGACTCTTTCTATATATGTTTTAGTTCTAGTATCGACCTTTATAATCTCGCCTTCGTTTAAAAACAGCGGGACGCTGATTACTAGTCCCGTTTCTAAGGTTGCGGGCTTCGTAGCACCCGAAACGGTATCGCCTCTGAGACCCGGTTCCGTCTGCGTTATTTTAATCTCGATAAAATTAGGCACTTCGATATTTATAGGCTTGCCGTTATAATACAAAACTTTCACATGAATATTTTCAAGCAAAAAACCCGCGCTTTCCGCACATGCCTCTTTGTCTATATGTACTTGGTCGTAAGTTTCGTTATCCATAAAAACAAAATCGTTTCCTTCGTTGTAAAGGTACTGCATATTTTTTTCTTCTATATTAGGCGTTTCGACCTTCTCGCCCGCCCTCAACGTTCTGTCTATCACTTTTCCGGAAATCAGGCTTTTCAATTTAGTCCTGACGAAAGCTCCGCCCTTTCCCGGCTTAACATGTTGAAAATCAATGATTTCATAAGGCTCTTTTTCTATTTCTATTTTCAGCCCTTTTTTAAAGTCGGTAGTGGAATACACTTAATTAAACCTCCGTTTATTTGCGTTCTATTTATTTTATTTATAATTTATTTGCAATGCTTATTAATTTAAAACAATGTAAAATAAAAATCAAGCTAAATCCTCAATCCTGCATTTATTTTTTTTAATGCCGGTAATAACGCGCGCTCCTTCTTTTTCGATATAACACATATCTTCGATTCTTATACCGAACTCCCCTTCTATGTACACGCCCGGTTCAACCGTAAATACCATGCCTTCTTTAACCGTATCGTCGTTATTTTTGCTTATATACGGATATTCATGTATATCTAATCCTACCCCGTGTCCTAATGAATGGGTAAAATATTTTCCGTAGCCCCTTTTATCGATATAATCTCTTGCAATTTTGTCTAAGCGGCTGAATTTAACGCCCGGCTTTATTTTTGAAATAGCCGTTTGCTGGGCTGAGTAAACGGTATCGTAAACGTCGAGAAACCTACCGTCGGGATTTCCGAGGTGAACGGTAAAAGTTTCGTCGCTTTTATAAACGTTTCGTTCCGCCACGAAATCGCATAATAAAACGCTATTTTTATCTATCTTCTCATGCGAAGGCATACCGTGGGGCAGACTTGAATTTTTTCCGGAAAGGGTAATCGTTTCGAAAGACTCTTTAGAATAGCGCTCTATTAAGTTCTTTTTGTAAGCCGAAGCTAAATCATTCTCGGCGCAGGCTTTTTTTCTTAAAGTTTTCAAAGCATCCAACATAGATTTTTCGGCTATAGAAACCGCTTCTAAAATATAATTCAACTCGCTTTCGTCTTTTATAGACCTGATCTTAGATGTTGCGCCGGCGGAGGGAACCAGCTTAACCCCGCTTTTAAATTCCTTTTTTAACGCGGCATACTCGTCGTAAGTAATATAATCGGACTCGAACATTATAACGTGGGCGGAGGCGGAAGCGTGAGACGGGCGGGCATTTCTTTTAAGTATATCGGCGGCTATGTCTTTATATATTCCTTTTATTTTAACGATTTTTACATGGGCAAAACACTCTTTATAAGCTCTTTCCCAATACCTGCCGTCCGCATATAGGATTATTTCTCCTTTACCCGTAAAATAAACATATCCTTCCCCAGAAAAATTAGTCATATAAAATATATTGGAAGGTTTTTTTATTAAAATACCGCGGGCTTTCTTTTCGGTTAACTGTCGCGCCGTAACGGAAACATTAAACATAAAGGAAATAGGAAGTTTTCTTAAGCATTTTTGTAGGCATATGCTTTTTGAAGAAAGGTTTCTAAAGCCGATATTTTGATTTCAACCGCTCTTTTATTTCCTTCGTTCGCTTCTTTAATTAACGATTGCAGTCTCTTAACGTTATCGGTAAATTCTTCGTCTAAAGGATTTTCTTTAAGCATATCTATGTAAATATTTAACGCTTCCGCGTAATGCCCTTGGGACTCGTAAATTTCCGCAAACGTTTTTGTTTTAGGTTCTAATGCCATAATATATTATATTTATCACAACGGATTATACTTAGTCAAGCAAATTAATCCGCCGCTATTTCTATATTCCTTCTATAACCGCCTGCTTGATTTTTCTTATGTAAAGCAGGTTTCTAATCTTGCCGCCCTGATCGTTTTTTACGTAAAAGGTGTCGAATGCCTTATTACCCTGAGTAGTTATTTTTGAAGTAAATATGTTTATATTAAAAGCGTTAAAAAGCCTTCCTATATCGTATAAAAGTCCTTTTCTGTCCAAAGCCTGTATCTCTATTACGGTAAATTCGCCGCTTATATTATTATAAATTTCCGCCGAATTTGAAACGCGGGGACCGCTTTTTTTATACAAACTTTCGCTCTTTCTTTTATTTTTTAGCATATCCTCGAGCGACGCATTGCCGTTAAATACGTTGAAAAAAGTAGTCCTGAGTTTATGCCAGTCTATATCTCCGTCAACTTTTTTGTATGTATGATTTACGAAAAACGTATCGATAAATCTTCCGTCTTTTCTTGTATTAATATCTGCGCTCAATATATTAAAATCAAAATAAGAAAGCACGCCCGTTATGTCGGAAAATATAGTTTTTTTATCTTCTCCGCAGATAATTATTTCGTAATAATCTTCGCCGATATGCGGCTTTGCGACAAAATTAAACCTGTGCGCAGGCGTAATTTTTGAAAATAATTTTAAATGCAGAATGATATTTTCGGAACTTTCTCTCGTTAGATATTTGCCCGGGGAATAAAATTGATTTACGAAATCCGTTATAAACCCTTTTAAGTCTTTAATGTCGTTAAGAAAATTATAGCCTCTTTTGCCTTTTAAATTTTTTGCGGCTTCGCTTACGCCGTCAATATAATAAGCATCGCTTTTAAAATACTCTTCGGTGTTTTTTAAATACGATAAAGTCCTGTCGAAAAGCTCCTTTAACAGCATTTTTCGCCACGAATTAAACCTTGTCCCCGAAACCGCCATAGAATCGCAAATACTAACGATAAAAAGCAGTTTTAGACGTCTTACGTCCTTAACGACGCCGGCGATAGATTTAATAGTCGCAGGGTCGTGAATATCCCTTCTCTCCGACGTCAGCGGAAGAAGGAAATGATTTAATATCAAAAATCCTACGCAGTTCTGGACGCTCTCGCTTAACCCGAGCCTTTTTGCGACTTTTACGGCAATTTTAGACCCTATCGTCTCGTGATGCGCCGAATATCCTTTGCCTATATCGTGAAGCAAAAGCGAAAAATTTAAAATAAACATATCTTCGGCGTTTAGATCTTCAAATGTTTCTTTAATATCGGCGTTGATTTTAAAATTGGCGGTGTTTTCCAAATAATAGACGCCGTTAAGCGAATGCGCATCTACCGTATAGACATGATAAACGTCGTTGGTAGACAGGGAATCGATTTTTTCGAATTCGGGAATCAACGCGCTTAATATTTTTGTTTCATGCATTAAAAGCAAAGTCTGATAAACCCTTTTTTTGTTTTTTAGGAGGCTTATAAAAAAATCTTTTGCAAAATTGCTGTTCTTAATATTCCTTCTGTATTTTTCTCCGCTTATTTTTAAAAGGTTGACGGACTCGGCGCTAAGTCTATGACCGGCGGATTGATATATATTCAGCAGGTTAAATATATTTTTAACGTCGGATAAGAAAAGCTCTTTATCCCTAACCGCGATAGAACCGTTTTCTAAATATAGGTTGTTTTTTACGATAATGCCGGAATTTTCTTTTTCTTTTAATTTGTTTGTTAATATCCTCGGTTTTATAAGAAGACTTATGATAAGTTTAGATATATTATGTATATTTTTAGCATTTAAATAATAGTCGTGCATAAAATACTCTATCTTGTTTAAAAATTTCCCGTCTTTATAGTAAAAAGCTTTTGCTACATTTTCCTGAATATCGAAAGTAAGCTTATCGACCTTTTTTTGCGCAAGCAGATGCATCATTATTCTTGTCTTTAAAATGAATTTTTTTGCATCGTAAAGATCGGCTATATCTTCTTTATTCAAAGAGCTTTCCATTTTTTTAGCCCTTAACGTTTCCATTACTCTTATTCCTGCAGTTTCGGTATCTGCGGACGAAGGCGGTAAAAATTCATCCGTTCCCAAATAATAGACCCAGTCGCAGTAAGAATAATCCCTCAAACCGCCTATTCCTTCTTTAACATCCGGTTCGAGAAGAAATATGTCGTTATCCGACATAACGTTAATCAGCCGCCTTCTTCTTAGGTTCTTCATTAATTCCACTAAAAAAGCCGATTTTGCGTCTATTTTATTGAAATTTTTTTTAAACCCGCCGTATAAATCCTTATTTCCCGCGATGTATCTTGTTTTGAAGAAAGAAGTATAGGTTTTTAAGTCTTTTTTCATCAGCTCTGCGGCTTCCGAAATAGTCATCACGCTCTGCGCAAGATCCACCCCCGCATCCCAAAATAAGTAAAAAAAGTCTTTTAGGTCTTTTGCGACGTTTTCCTGATTCAGCCCGTCTTTTATGATTATCATTATATCGATATCCGAATAAGGGCACAGTTCGAGATTGGCATAACTGCCGCCTGCCGTTATGCAAAAATCGCCTCTGCCTCCAATACCGGAAAAAGCATCGATAATCACGGAATCGTAAAATGAGGATATTTCTGCCGCAGTGTGAAAAGAATCATAGTCCAGAAGATCGTCTTTTAAATTTTTGTACTTTAATTTAATTTCTTCTTTTAAATATTTGGGCGTTAACATCAAATCTCCCCGCACATTTCACATTTCGTTTATTTCGTTTATATTATTTATTTTCGTTTTCATTATTTCCGATAATTCGACCGCCTGCGGCATTTCTTGCATTTCTCGGGTGGAATTTCGTATGCTGTTCCTTTAAATGCGATATGTCGGTATGGGTGTAAATTTCGGTAGTCGATATGCTGGAATGTCCGAGCATCTGTTGAATAGACCTTAAATCTGCGCCGCCTTCGAGTAAATGCGTCGCAAAAGTATGTCTCAGCATATGAGGCGTGATGTTTTTACCTATTCCCGCCAGAACAGCCGCTTTTTTAATAATCTTCCATAAACCCTGCCTTGTAAGCGGATGTCCTTTTTCGGCGATAAATAAATTACCGCCGCCCTGTTTAGCATATTTTTGTCTTAGCGGCAGATAAGATTTTAAAATCTCTTTAAAAGGCGTCCCGAACGGAACTATTCTTTCCTTCGAACCTTTTCCCCTGACCCTTATGAAATTCATATCGAAGTTGAAATTATCGAGCTTTATATCCGCAAGCTCCGATATTCTTAAGCCGCTGGAATATAGAAGTTCTATTGCGGCTTTATTCCTTATATTTTCAAAATCCTGTCTCTGCTTTTGTTTTTTTCTATGTCCTTCGTTTTTGAATTCTACCGATAGCATTTTGCCTATCTCTTCTTTTGTAAGAAAACCGGGAAGTTTCTTTGCCGTAAAGGGATATTCTATATCTTTAAAGGGGAATTCGGTTATTATTCCGCGTTTAAATAAAAATTTGTAAAATCCTTTTATCGACGAATAAAATCTTGCCCTCGTTTTGCCGTTTAAATTAAGTTCGGCAAGATAAGATAAAAAATTCTGGAAAAAAAGCGGGGAAAGCGTTTTAAAGTCGATTTTCTCGCGTGCGGCATAAGCATGAAATTTCATTAAA
>DAHWHJ010000008.1:0-3629 GCA_027335745.1 bacterium
GCAAAGGAGAGGAAAGATGAAATTAAGAACAATATTAAAATGGAGAGAAAAAAACGAAGGAATAGACAGAATTATTGACTTTTATGAAGCAAGGTTTTTAGGCGACGTCCTTAACATCTATGACGTAATAGATGAGGACGAAGACGTAGAAAATGCGAAAAGTGATGAGCAATTTTATAAATTTTTCAAAACTGAATTATATAAAAGAGGAACTCACGATTTTTTAAGAGACAAAGAATATCCAGAACCAAATTACGCGGGGTTTGTTTATCCTTGTTAATAAATAACATAAAAGCCCCTCGAAAGAGGGGCAGGGGGCAATTATGAAAACGGCAACTAAAGAAAAAATAGAGATAGCGGAAAGCATAGGATTCTTTGTGCTTTTGTTGACAGCTTTATTATTTATTTAATTTAATTTCAAATTAAAAGGGGATATCATGGAAACAGAAAAGGAAATATTGGGAATCGCCATAAAAAAATGAGGCAAAGAATTTTATAGCTTTTTAAATATTTTATTAAAAAAAGTTAGCAATAATAAATTAAAAACAATTATTGCGATAAAAAAGGAACAGATAAAGGCATGCAAAAGAGAACAAGAAGCAGCAATCATTAATCTTGAGTTAAAAAGAACCTTTAAAGAGTATTTAAGAAAGGACAAAGTTAAAGAGTATATAAGGTTATGCAGTCATAATACTTATATTGAGATTTAATTTAACTTCTACGGAGCTTGTAATTTAGTATAAAGAAGCTCCGTAGAAATATTTTTTTTCTTAGATAAAAGTTTTTTTTCTATCGTCACCGAATGTATAATACTAAAAACACCGAATTAAAATTCCTGTTTTCACCGACGAAAAAGTCAGGTCGTTACTTTCTGCTAAAATAGATATTCTAAGGTATTTGTTTTAAGATTTTAGAATATCTATTTAAGATTCCATAATGTAGAATAGATGCCCAAAAATCTAATCTACGGGAGGGTATCTAATTGGTAACGAAAGACGAGTATTATCAAATTAAGGCTTATTTTGAGATAGGCCTTTCGTTAAGCGCAATAGCAAAAAGGCTTAACTTACATTCAAAAACGGTATCTAAAATTTTAACTGGAGGTTTTAAAGGAATGCAAAGAGGTTCTAAATTAGACGAATTTAAAGATTATATCAAAGAAAGACTCGATTTATATCCGGAACTGACTTCTGTTTCCATTCTAAGGGAAATAACCGAAAAGGGTTATACCGGCAAGGAGTCCATATTAAGAGATTACGTAAGAACGATAAGACCGGCTGCCTCTTCAGAAATTGAGTCTTTTGAAACTGAACCCGGCAAACAGTTTCAGGTGGACTGGGGTCAGGGTAAAACTATCATATCCGGCATTATGACGACAATAAAATATTTTGTTTTCATCTTAGGCTATTCCAGAATGATATACGCCGAGTTCGTGAATGACGAAAAGCTCTCTACCCTTATTAATTGCCACAACAACGCTTTTTCCTACTTCGGCGGCTACTGCCGCGAGGGTCTTTACGACAATATGAAAACGGTCGTTAAGAAAATAACCAAGAATAAAATATACAACGAGAAGTTTTTGGACTTTGCCTCGTTCTACGGATTTAAGATAATAGCGCACAGGCCGTATCATCCCGAAACAAAGGGTAAGGTTGAGAGAATGGTGCCGTTTGTGAGAAAAAACCTGCTATACGGAAGAAGTTACGACAGTTTCTACGAGTTAGACCAGACTAAAAACTTATGGCTATTACAAGCGAACAAGCGACTCCACTCCGTCCTTAAAGAGATCCCTGAAGAGCGCTTTAAGGAGGAGCAGAAGTTTTTACTACCGTTAACTAAATTATATCCGGTTCATTATTTGGAGTCAAGAAAGGTAAGGCAGGACGGAAATATGATATATAACAACAAAAGATATCAGCTTCCGATGTTTTTTGCGGGAAGAGAGGTAAACTTGGAAAAAACCGAGGATTTATTAAAGATCTACTACGGAGATAAAGAAATTAAAACCGAAATGCTCTCCAACGTCTTTAAAAGACCGTTATCCGATTACGAGGTGGCGATATGAGCTACGAAAACGTTTATAATCTCCTAAACGAATTAAAATTAACCGGAATTGCAAATTCATTAGACAGGGTGTCTCAGAGCTGGAGCGCTAACGGAGGCGATGTTTACGAATTCTTGGGAATTCTTCTTGCCGAAGAAAAAAAAGAAAGAAAAGAAAAACATTTAGATACTTTGTTAAAATATTCCGGCCTTCAGGCTAAAAAAACGATTAAGGATTTCGATTTTTCGTTTCAGCCGGGTATAGACGAAAAACAGGTGAAGGAATTATCGACGTTAAGATTTATATACGAAAAAGAAAACGTCATATTCTTAGGTCCTCCCGGGGTGGGGAAAACACACCTTGCAACGGCAATAGCAATGAAGGCGTTATCGGAAGGGTTGAAAGCTTACTTCACAAATGCGATTTCTTTAATAGAAAAGCTTAAGAAGGCATACGAAGAAAACAGATTTGAAAACGTATTGCGGTATTATAAGTCGGTAGACGTATTTATCATAGACGAACTCGGATATCTGCCGTTAGATACGGAAGGGGCAAAGCTATTTTTCGAACTGGTATCCAGAAAATACGAAAATGGAAGCATAATAGTTACTTCCAACAGGAGTTTTTCCGAGTGGGATAAGATATTCACCGATTCCGTTTTAGCTACTGCGGTTTTGGACAGACTGCTCCATCACTCAACCGTTATCAACATACGGGGCAAGAGTTATAGGCTTAGAGAGAAACAAAAAAACGGAATTATCGGCGCAAAGGTACTTATGGGACAATAATATATTTACCCCCTGTTAATAATGATTTAAAACGGCAACAAAGCTTTGTCAAGGGCATAGAAAAGCATGCCTTTTCTGCAAAGCCTCGCGCAAAGCGCTTGCCCTTGACAAAGCGGCTTGCCTGTTTATCATAAATTTAACGGGGTGATAAATATAATAAAAGGGGGTGATAAATTAATTTTAAATGATTTTCGTCGGTGAAAACGGTATTTTTCGTTCGGCGTTTTTATTACTTTTCGTTCGGCGTTTTAGGGAATTTTAATTCGGTGTTGACAACTATCGTAATGAGAAAAGATACAACTATCACAAAAGAGGATATGGAATACGCAATAGGGCTTAAACTAATCCTGGAAAAATATCTTTATTCCGTTTACGACAAACTGATTAAGTTAAGGATAAAAACCAGGAGACGCTTAACAGAACGCTGAACATAATCAAGGACAACGGCGGGGTTACCGAAAGAAGCAGGTTGCTCCGTTATACGCATATGCTAAAGAGAGACTTCGATAATTTCATAGATACATTAATCGAAAGGTAGTCTATCGCAACCCGCACAGAAAAGACGAAAACAAAAATCCGCTGTTTATTATAAAAAAATCGACAGCTAAAACCGGCTTTTACATAATTGTGAATATTTAAAAATATTTATTATTAATATTAATATTGTATATATCTATGTTTAAATGATATTAAATAATTCACAAACTATCGTGAAATATTGCTAATTATTGTTAATTATTTAAAAAAGGCAGCCAAAAAGAAAAAGGTCTTTTTTTCTTGGCTGCCTAAATATTTTG
>DAHWHJ010000010.1:0-7395 GCA_027335745.1 bacterium
TTATCGTCCGCCCGAGATCCGAACAGATAAATATTAGAATTTGCTCCAAAATATTTAACGGCTAAATTTTTGATTATTTTTGCTTCCTCTGCGGATAATCGCATATTATTCACCGTTATTTTTTAAATTTAATGAGTATAAACAGGATGATATATGAAAACCGTCCCATTCTTCTCCGGATAAAGGGTCCCAGTTAAATATATCTGCCAGTTCTTTGTCGGTATAAGTGTTTTTATTATTTGTTTCCATAGAAAATTTACGATGATACTACTAGGGGGCTAATACAATCTAATACAATACTATATTATATAATTTATATAGTATAAATTAAACCTCGGTTAAAATAGCCTTCTCTATATCGTTAAGATCTATTTTGATAATCTCGGACACAGCGGTGAAAACGCCGTCTTCAAAACCGGATTTGCTGATAAAAACGGGGACTTTTTTTCTTGAATCGTTTATATAACCGCATTTCCGCAAAAAATTAATTATATCGTTTTTTGATGCCTTTCTATTGCGCCATTTGCACTCGATTAATAATACGGCATCCTTGCTTTCGCAGACCGCGTCTATTTCGTATACTTCTTTCGAACCAGGGATTTTTCCCCAGTGCTTTCCGACGGTTTCCGGATAAAAAGGTATAAGTTCGGCATTATAAAGATAAGGAAGAATGGATTTTATAATTTCTTCAAACATCCTGCCGATAAACTCCGGTATATTTTTAACGGCAAAATCGAATGCGGCTTCGGGATTAAATTCAATCTTGTCCTGATTCGAGTAAATATATTTAAACCAGAAATTTAAAAAATTATCCCTTATCCTATAGCGGGCGCCTCGTTTCGAACTGCTTAACTTATTTTCTACTTTTTCTATTATGCCGTAGTAATCGGAAAGTTCCGTTATATATTTCATAACCTTGGTTTTTTCCATGCCGGTTCTATCCGCTATCTCTTTTATATCCCTGTCGAAATAGCCCGTCTTTTCTAAAATGGAAAAGTACCCCGGGTGTTCGGAGCCGAATTCGCCGATTAGAAGATTTTTTCCTTCCTCTTTCAGCGGAGAAAACTCATCGAAAAAGAGAGATTTAATTTGTGTTTTGAATTCTTCTTTATTTTTTAAGTACCATAGATATTTAGGAATTCCTCCAAATACGGAATACCTGTCCACCGCATCCTCTAACCCGTATCCAAAAGAACGGAGCATTTTCGCAGTTTCAACAAAATTAAATTCTTTTAAATTTATCTGATAGGCGCTTCTTCCAAACAGGGGCATTTTATAGTCTAAAAATATATGCTTCATCATTCTGGTATAAGAACCGCACAGTATTAAAAGGGTATTTGAATCTAAGTCGTCCCAGACTTTCTGAAGGGTAGAAAATACCGAAGCGTCAACCCTTAAAAAATTTTGAAATTCGTCTATTATAACTATATCGTTACCTTTTAAAAGGTGCTTAAAAAACGCTTCCCAGTTTTCGAAGATGCCGCTGAATATCAGTCTTGAAAAGTCTTTAAGAAGGGTTTCTTTAGATCTGGTATCGACAAACAGGTATTTAGCGTCCGGAAAAACATGCTTTAATAGCGTCGTTTTGCCGATCCTTCTTCTGCCGTAAACTACGACCATTTGTTTTTCTGCTTTTTGCGTAAGTTTGCCAAGAAAATCCTTTTCTTTCGTCCTGTCGAAAAATTCCATAAAATTGTATTAGGAGCCTTAAAATTGTTTATTTGCTTGTTTATATACTCAACAGTATATTATTTGTTAGTATACAAATAATTTTGGCGCAAGTCAAATCGAGGCGATGGATAACGTATCAGCGGCTAATTTGATAGAATAAATTTAGACAACCCGCATAGGGATAATAGCCATAAAAAAGTTGTATTAATTTATGAGTTTATTATATATTGATATTTTTTTATTATAATATTATAATGTATTCATAATGAATACATTATAGTTGCTATTAATAATTGCAAGAGTCGATGAAAAATTATTACGGAAAGGAGGGATAATAAAATGCTTACGGTTAGAATACCCGAGGAACTCGAAAAAAAAATACGTGCGAGGGCAAAAGTCAACGACAGGACTATTTCCGAACAACTCAGAGAGTATCTTTTAATTGCTACCGTTGCCGATGAAAATGAAGATTTGCCGTTTTCGTTTATTAAAGACACATTGGCGGCTAAAAAAGAAATAGAGAACGGAATATCTTCAAAATACACATTCGGGATACTTAAATAAAAGTATATAACATTATGGATGTAATAGCTTCCGGTAGATTTATTAAATTCAAAAAGAAGTCTGTTGAAAACTTGCAGGCAGAAATTGATAATCAAGTAAGGAATATTATTCAAAACCCTGAAGTCGGGGAACTTAAAAAAGGCGATTTAAGAGAGATAAGAGTGTTGAAATTTAAATTTAATTATCAATTATTCCTTCTGTCTTATGAACTTTTTGAAGATAAGATTTACTTATATACCATTGGAACTCATGAAAATTTCTATAAAGATTTAAAAAAATATAAATGATATTTAATTCTGCGATAAAAAAATTATAATCGCCGCAGATGTATCAAATGGAAAACGAAAAAAATAAAAACGAGATAGAAGAAGCCTTTAATCTTGCCGTTGCAAAACAAAAAGAAGGCGATTTAGAACAAGCGGAAATACTATACAGAAATATTTTATCCGAAGACGAAAGGCATCCGGCGTCTAATCATAATCTTGGAACCCTGCTGTTGTCGGCGGGAAAAATTTCGGAAGCGTTAATATTTTTTAGCAAAGCGCTTGTATACAGCCCTTTGGAAAACCTTTATTGGAAGAATTATATTTATTGCTTATGGATGTTGTCCGCCTCCGGCAAATTTTACCCGCAGTTTCAAGAGGCTATAGAACATACCGTAGATACGGCTGTTCATTATATCAAAGACAACTTTATAGTTCCCGATTTTAGCGGTAGACTTGGAAATAGATTAGAAGGTTTGAATTTTCTACTGCTCGGAACCTGTCAAATGGAATTTTTGGCAAACTTCGGAAAAAACATAAATTGCAACATAGATCATTTTTTATTTGAATCCCTGTCCGGTTATTCACTGCAGAGCTTTAAAGAATCAGAGCGTAAATACGATGCGGTCGTAGTCGGCTTAAGCTTCAGGCATATTTTGGGAGAAGCCGTAAGTTCGCTTATACCGGACGTATCTCCCGATTTATTTTTTACCCGCGATAATACCGAAAGCGAAATAAATGCCGTTTTAGATAAATGTAAATCCCTTATTTCGTTATTAATAGGTAAAATAAAAATAAGCGTCGGCGAAACGATGCCGATTTTTTTTATTAGTTTTATGGAGCCTGCGTTAAATTATCGGGGTTATTATTCTTCGAGATTCGACTATAACGACCCCCGCTATTTCTTCTATAAGATTAACGAGATTTTATATAACTCGGTGAAAAATAGCAATAATTTATTTTTTATAGATAACGAAGAAATTACGGGAAGCATAGGAAAATTAAAAATACAGGACGATTCTTATAACCACTTGACTCATGCAGGTTATACGGGACAGGAATACTTTAAACCGGAGTTTAATATTGCACTGTATGTTTTAAATATTTGGAACAGGATTATAGGCGAAATTAAAGTCTTAAGAAAAATAGAACAGATAAAGCTCATAATAGTCGATTTAGATAATACTTTATGGAAAGGCATAGCCGCAGACGAAGAGGTTGAATCGGGCGTCCGTACGGAAGGCTGGCCTCTCGGTTTCGTCGAAGCCCTTTTGTTTTTTAAAAAACGCGGAGGAGTTATTGCCGTATGCAGTAAAAACGACCCCAAAGAGGGCAAAAGATTGTTTAACGAGATTTGGGGCGGAAGGCTTTCTCTGAACGATTTTGTTTCCGTAAAAATAAACTGGAACGATAAATCCCGGAATATATCCGAAATTATACGGGAATGCAATATACTTCCCGAAAGCGTACTTTTCTTAGACGATAACCCCCGTGAGATAGACGAAGTTAAAGTAAAATTTCCGGGTATGCGGTTTTTAACGAGCCCGCAGTTAAATTGGAGGCGGGTTTTAACCGTATCTCCGGAAACTCAAAACGACATGATAATAACGGAGGAGTCTAAAAACAGGACGGCATTAATAAAGAGTAAAATAGAACGGGATAAGATTAGAGAGACGGGGGTTACCCCTGCCGTTGTGATTAAACCTGCCGAAAACGGCAGGGGCGGCGATGCCGGGGGCAGCAGTAACGGTAGGGAAGACGACGGCGTTGCGGCAATTAACGAAGAATGGCTATCAGGGCTTAATTTAATCCAGAGTTTTCATATAATAAAAAATTTATCCGATAAATATTTTCCGAGAGCAAAGGAACTGCTTAATAAAACCAACCAGTTTAATACTACCGGAAAAAGGCGGGACGAAGCCGATTTAGATTTATTTTTTAAAGACTGCGGTATTATAATATCGACGTTCGTAAAAGACAGATTAATGGATAACGGTTTAGTGGGACTTATTTTAATAAAAGATAACGTTATCGAGCAGGCAGTTTTATCCTGCCGCGTTTTCGGTCTTGGCATCGAGCAGGCATTATTAAGCTATGCGCTGGAACTAATATTAAAAAAATACGACTTTGCATTGGCGTATTTTAAAGATACCGGCAAGAATTTTACCTGCCGCGATTATTTTAAAAATAACGGTTTTACGAGAGAAGCTGCCGATGAAGCCGCCGACGAGGGCGGGAATAACGGCGTTTTTAAAATAAAATCGCCTATTAATTCTCCGTTATGGATAAAAATAGAGCTTTAATTTGTTCTTCAAAACTTTGACTTTTTTATTAAAAAAGGCTATAAAAGTAGTATATGAGTCCTTCAATAGCCATCGGAATAATCGGAATAGTCATACTTCTGGGTTTTCTCGGAGAGATATTTTTCGCATATACTAAATTTCCGTCTATACTGTTGTTAATGCTTGCCGGTCTTATACTCGGTCCGATTTATCATATTTTTAACCAGCAGATGTTTATTGATTTTGCGCCTTACCTCAGCACGCTGGTTTTAATTCTTATTATGTTTTCCGGGGGACTCGAGCTTAATTTTATAACCGTTTTCAAGAGTTCGGCATACTCGATGGTTTTGCTTTCCATAGGTTTGGGGCTTTCCATAATATTAACCGGAGGTTTTTTCTATATAATGGGCGGGGGAGATTTAATGCAGTCCCTTATGCTCGGGACTATATTATCCTGCTCAAGCTCTACCGTTATAATGCCTCTTCTGCCAAATATAAAAGCAAGCGATAAAAATAAGACCGTAATAGCCATAGAATCTACTTTTAACGATGCGCTTGCCATAGTCATTTTAATCGTTTTAATTAATTTTGCCCGAAACTCGTCCATTCACATAAATTATTTATCCAAAGGAGCAGAACTGCTGTATTCTTTCGGAATATCCGCCGTAGTCGCCGTTTTGTTCGGAGTAATATGGTTTATACTGCTAAAGTTTATATCTAAAACAAAATTTGCCTATATGATTACTTTCGGCGGTATGCTGATTCTTTATATGTTAATGCATTTCATTAAAGGAAACGGCGCTATCGCAATATTAGCATTCGGCATTATAATGGGAAACGAAGAAATATTGAACAAGCTCAAACTTAATTTTTTTAAAATGAGCATAAAGGAATCTTTCATTAAGCAGTTTAATTTTGAATTTTCGTTTCTTATAAGAACTTTATTTTTCGTTTTTCTCGGAGTAGTCGTCGAATTGTCGCACATAGGATGGGGATTTATAGACAGGCTGTTCATTATAATCGTTATGCTGATAGTCGGCAGATATTTAAGCGTATCGGCGGTATTTTTCATGGAAAATTTTAGAAAAAAGCAGGAAGAAAAACTGCCGAAAAAAGAAAAATTTTTCCTGTGGTCTATGATAGGAAGGGCTTTAGCTACCGCTATAATGGCGTATATGCCTTTAAACGCCGGAATACCCGGCACCAAAGATTTTCCTGAATACGCATTTCTCGTGATTATAATTACCAATATTATTTTAACGGCGGGGGTTTATACATACGGAAGGATGAGCGCCGCCAAAGACGGGGGCAAGACTCAAAGCGAAACGCTATAGATATATAAAAGGAGCGGCATAAAGATATGAATAAAATAAGGGTCGATTTAAACTTGGTTAATAAGGATAACGGTTACGATATATTGATAGATTCGGGTATTATAAGCGGGGGGCAAAATAAGGAAACGGCGGCGGTTTTAAGCTCCGCCGATTTAAATTTAAAGGGCAGGATTTTAGTTATAACTTCCGAAACCGTCAAGGGTTTATACGGCGGCGCTATTTCTTCTTTCCTTAAAAATTACGGAGTGGACGACTTTGCCGTTATGGCGCTTCCGGACGGCGAAGCCACGAAAAGCCTTAAATATCTATCGGATATTTACGACAGGCTTGTAGAAATCAGGCTTGAAAGATCGGATTTTATTATAGCTTTCGGCGGAGGAGTCGTAGGCGATATTTCGGGATTTGCGGCGGCGACGTATCTGCGGGGCATAAACTTTATACAGATTCCCACCACCCTGCTTGCCGACGTCGATTCCAGCGTCGGGGGCAAAACGGGCATAGACCATCCCGAAGGCAAAAATCTTATAGGCGCTTTTTACCAGCCTAAAGCCGTTATAATAGACGTAGATTTGCTAAAAACTTTAGATAAAAGAGAACTGGCAAACGGGTTCGCGGAAGTTATTAAATATGGAGCGGCGCTTGACGCCGAATTTTTTGCATATCTCGAAGCAGGTTACGGGAAGGTCCTTTCTTACGATAAAGAAGCTTTGACTTATATCATAAAAAGGTCGTGCAGTATTAAGGCAAAAGTGGTAAAAGAAGATGAAAAAGAAGCAGGGCTTCGTTCGGTGCTTAATTTCGGACACAGTTTGGGGCATGCCGTAGAAACTTTATATAATTACGAGAATATTAAACACGGCGAGGCTGTCGCGATAGGCATGGTTTTTGCGGCGGCGCTTTCTAAGCATCTCGGATTATGCAGTGAAGATACGGTAAAAAGAGTTAAAAATTTAATAGTAAATTCCGGTCTGCCGGCGGATATTCCTCAATTTACCCCGGAACAATATATAAATGCTATGAAGTTAGACAAAAAGGTGAGCGAAAAACAGATTAAATTTGTTTTAATAAGCGAAATAGGCAGATATGAGTTCAGAAAGTTAGACTTCGATTTTATTCTCGGTTTCTTAAATAGATATGAAAACAAAAAAAGAGGTTAAAACCCCCCTTAAAAAAGACGAACTCGAAGCCGTTATCGAAGAATATATATCTTTTTTAAAAATAGAAAGAGGTTTAAGTCTTAATACTATTTCGTCGTATTATCTGGATTTAATGAAATTTCAT
>DAHWHJ010000017.1:0-16466 GCA_027335745.1 bacterium
TAATATAATTATTCAAATAATAAATAAAATTAATTTTTCTAAAAGCGCCGGAATTAAAGAAGAAGATTTATCCAGATTTATTTTTATAAACGGAATGAAACCGGAGGATATTCCGTCGGTTGAATATATTCTTCTGCCGTATTGCGCAAAAAAAGCGGACTGCGAATACAGGAATAAAGACAAATGCATATCCTGCGGCGAATGTGAAACCGGAACGGCGTATAAATTTGCAGAAAGATACGGGATTACTCCTAAAACAATTATTAATTATGAAGACCTTACCAGCACCCTGACCGAACTTAAAGTTAAAAAAATTAAATCATATATTGGGTTTTGCTGTAAAGAATTTTATATAAAAAGGAACTCCGCTTTTATCGAAAGCGGAATAAAGGCTCTGTTAATCGATATTTCGTCGCCTTTGTGTTATAAATACAAAAAAGAAGAAGATGCTTATGAAGGCAGGTTTGAAGAAGAAACATCCCTTGGAGTAAATGTTTTGGCTTATTTAAAATTAAACAAACGTTAATTGGCGGAGGACTATAATTATTTATGAATAATAATATCGCGGCAGTTTTAAAAAACACCTGTTCCAACAATTCTCCGGAATATTTAAAGGTTAGCCTTGCGGCGGCAATGACTATGGATTTAGTACCCGGAATTTTTTACCGGAATGCTTGTTTGCACTGTATAAACGTTCTTCTTAATTACGATGAAGGATGCAGAGCTAACTGCGCTTATTGCGGACTTCAAAAATCCAGAGAAGGCGGGTATAACGACAAGAGTTTTATAAGAGTCGACTGGCCGGTATTTAAAACAGACGATATTATAGAATTTACGCTTAAAAAGAGTAATATAGTCGATAGGATATGTATTTCCATGATAACGCACGAAAGGGCAAAAGACGATACTTTTACGGTCTTGAAGCGTTTTTCGTCGGAACTTCACTGTCCGGTTTCTATACTTATGACCCCGACTATATTGAAACATGGCGACATAGACGCTTTTAAAGAATACGGCGCCGATATGGTAACGGTGGCGCTGGACGCCGCAACCCCCGAACTGTTTGACGAATACAGGGGGAGGGGGGTAGGAGGTCCGCATAGATGGGAAAAATATAACGATATACTGGAATATTCGGTTTCCGTTTTCGGCAAAAATAAAGTTGGATGTCACCTCGTCGTAGGTTTGGGCGAAACGGAAAAAGAAATGATTTTCAGGATGCAATCCGTCAGGGATAAAGGCGCAAGATCGCATCTTTTCTCTTTTTATCAGGAAAAAGGTTCGAGGTTAGAAAATCATCCTCAGTGTCCCGCCGGTCAATACAGACGGATTCAAGTTGCAAGACATATTATAGACTACGATATGGGAAGAGCGGAAGATATGAAATTCGGGAACGACGGAAAAGTGATAGATTTTGGGATACCTTTTAAAAACGTTGCCGAAATAATAGAACGCGGTAAAGCTTTTCAGACTACCGGTTGTCCGGGAAAAACAGAAATTTCTGCGTGTAATAGACCTTTTGGAGATTCGTCGCCCAAAAATATTAGGAGTTTCCCTTTTGAACTAAATGCGAATGACGTCCACAGAGTGAGAAAGGAACTGCTGGAATACGATTAAATATTAAATAAAAGATAACTAAATACTATAAAAAGGATAATAAAAAGTGTCGGAACCCGAATTAGTCAAAGTTAAAGTAAAGCATTTGAATAACTTACAGAATCAGATTATCACCGAAAAACATACGCTTATAACCGACGAGCCGGAAGGTTCCGGAGGAGACGAACTTGCGGTAAATCCTATAGAACTTGTTCTCGGCGCCGAAGGCGCATGTACTATTTCGGTTCTAATGATGTTTGCTAAAAGAATGAAATACGACTTGCAGGGCGTAGAAATAAGTTTAATTCATAAAAGGGTGCGGGTAGAAGAAATAAAAGAATCCGGCGCGGAAATAGATAACGAAAGAGGCTACGTTCATAAAATAGAAAAAAATATAAAATTTACCGGTAATTTGGACGAAGACCAGATAGAAGAACTTCAAAGAGTTTCCCAAAGATGTCCGGTGCATAATATGATAGAAAAAAGGTCATACTTCGAGATATCGTTCGACTATACGAATGATTAAACGCAAAAATATGAATTAAATTGGATAAATTAAGCTCTTCTTTCCTTAATAAATTAATTAAAACAGTAAGAGATTCCAACCTGCTGGCATGGGGAGAAAGGGTGGTCGCCGCAGTCAGCGGCGGGGTAGATTCTACAGTCCTCCTTTATTCTCTTTACGAATTGAGGCATTATTTCGGAATTAATATCGTATGCGCTTCATTTGACCACAAAATAAGACCGTCTTCAGGGGAAGATATATCGTTCGTAAAAGATTTATGCAAAAAACTTTCTATTCCTTTTTACACCGAAAGCATAGACGCCGTATCGTATGCTAAAGAAAACAAATTAAATCTCGAAGAATCCGCCCGTATATTAAGATACGATTTTTTAATGAAAACCGCCGCCGCTTTAAAAGCCGAAAAAATTGCGGCGGCGCATCATTTAGACGATTTTGCCGAAAATATAGTTATGAGGCTTATTACGGGCGGCGGGCTTGCCGCAATATCGGGTTTTAAGGTAAAATCGGGCATAGTGATAAGACCGCTGATAAATCATACAAAGTCGGAAATAACGGATTTCGCAAATAAAAATTCTATTAAATTTGCCTGCGACCAGACAAACGCCGACATAAAAATTTTAAGAAATTTCGTCAGATTGAATATCGTTCCTCCTATTAAAGAACGCAACCCTTCTTTTTTAAAAACTGTTAAAAATACGGCGGAGATACTTAGAAAAGACGATGATTTTATAGAAAAAATTGCATATAAAAATTTTAAGGAAATTTCAAAACGAAATGTTAACGGGAAAAGAATCGTTTTTGAAAAAAGCGATTTGTTAAAGATGGAAGATGCTTTACTTTATAGAATTTTAAAAATTTCGGTTTTAAACGTCTGCGGATATACTTATGATAATAATAATGAAATTTTTATAAAAAAACCGATAACTTATTATAAAAATTTTAAAGCGTTTGTAGAACTAATAAAATCAAAAACCCCCAATACCTATTTTTATATAAATTCATTTATCGCCGTTAGGAAAGAATACGATAGCGTTATCATAGAATATATTCCTTCGGCAAAAAACTTAACCTTTAAATCGTTTGATTTTGAATTGGAAGAGCCTCTCGGAAACCCAAAATACGGTTTAAAGAAGAGATACGGCTGTATAATTAATAAAAATGCCGTAAAAGCAGGACGGTATTCTTTAAAAATTAAAGAAATAAATAAAGTTTTTTATATCGAAAAATTGTCCGCCTGCGAAACGGATAAAATTATAAAAGATATTTTAGAAAAAAAAATAGATTTTCAACCGAATATTGCATACTTTGACTACGATAAAATTAGTTTTCCGCTTGAAATTAGACCTTTTATCGAAGGCGACAGATTTGTTCCGATGGGTATGAAAGGCGATAAAAAAGTTAAAGAGTATTTTATAGACAAAAAAGTTCCGGTAAACATAAGAAAAATAATTCCGTTAATACTTTTCGGCGGTAAAATAGCGTGGATTTTTCTAAACTCAATAAGCGACGATATTAAAATAACGGAATTTACAAGAAATGTCGGAATTATGCGGATAGAATGAAAATAATAAGTATAAAGGTTCAAATAGTTATTGAAAAAAATATATAAATATGACATATTTATATGAGGCATATTTAATAATTTACGTCAAAAACCTTAAAGGGGGTTAATATAATTTGAATTCGAGACTAAAAAATCTTTTGCTCTGGGTATTTATAATCTTTTTGATGATTTTTATCTTTACGATGTTTAACCATCATCCGCCTAAAATCCAAAAAATAATTTTTTCTTCTTTAATACAAGAAGTAAAAGCTAATAATGTAAAAAGCGTTACATTAGAATCTCATAATATAATTGGAGTTTTTAAGAACGGAAAGAAGTTTACGACATATGCGCCGACTTATCCTGAACTCGTTACGCTTCTACAAAAACATAACGTAGAGATAGACGCTAAACCGAAACAGGGTTCCCCGTGGTATCTAAGTTTTCTTATAGACTGGCTGCCTATGATAATAATACTTTTCGCATTCTGGTATTTTTTCTGGAGACAGATGCAGGGCGGAGCCGGAAAGGCTATGTCTTTCGGAAAATCGAAAGCAAAGCTTTTAAACGACGTGACCAACAAAGTAACTTTTAAAGACGTGGCAGGTATTGAAGAATCGAAGCAGGAATTGGAAGAGATAGTCGATTTTTTAAAAGATCCGAAAAAGTTCACCAAACTTGGAGGCAGAATACCTCACGGCGTGCTTCTAGTCGGCCCTCCCGGAACCGGTAAAACGCTTCTTGCAAAAGCTATAGCGGGAGAGGCGGGGGTTCCTTTCTTCAGTATAAGCGGGTCAGACTTCGTCGAAATGTTCGTCGGGGTAGGCGCTTCTAGAGTAAGAGACCTTTTTGCGCAGGGCAAGAAAAACGCGCCGTGTATAATATTTATAGACGAAATAGACGCCGTCGGAAGACACAGAGGCGCTGGACTCGGCGGCGGACACGACGAAAGGGAGCAGACGTTAAATCAGCTTCTTGTAGAGATGGACGGTTTCGAGCCTAACGAAGGAGTAATCCTAATCGCGGCAACAAACAGACCCGACGTTTTAGATCCCGCACTTTTAAGACCCGGAAGGTTCGACAGGCAGGTCGTCGTACCTAAACCGGACATAAAAGGAAGGGAAGAAATACTAAAAGTTCATATAAAAGACGTGCCTTTAGATAAAGATGCGGATCTAAAGGTTATAGCAAGAGGGACCCCGGGATTTTCCGGCGCCGACCTTGCAAATATGGTTAACGAAGCCGCCCTTTTAGCCGCCAGAAAAAACGAAACGGCGGTTACTATGTCCGACCTCGAAGAAGCTAAAGATAAAGTCATGATGGGAACCGAAAGAAGAAGTATGGTAATTACCGAGAAAGAAAAACGGATTACCGCTTACCATGAATCCGGTCATACGCTTGTCGCAAAACTGCTTCCCGGGACGGACCCTATACATAAAGTTACTATAATTCCAAGAGGCATGGCAATGGGGCTTACGCAACAGCTTCCCATAGACGAAAAACACAACTACGATAAAGAATATCTGCTTAATGAGATAGCTATTTTACTCGGAGGCAGAACCGCGGAGGAAATTATCTTTAATCAGGCTACTACGGGAGCTTCAAACGATATAGAAAGAGCCACCGATATAGCCAGAAAGATGATATGCGAATGGGGTATGAGCGAAAAACTCGGGCCGATTACCTTCGGAAAAAAAGAAGAGCAGATATTTCTCGGCAGAGAGTTTGCCCAGCATAAGGATTATTCGGAATCTACCGCCGTCGCGATAGACGATGAAGTCAAAGAAATAGTGACTAAAAATCATGAAAAAGCGCGGGAAATTTTAACCGGGAATATCGATATTCTTAACGACCTTGCGTTAAAGCTTATAGAAAAAGAGTCTCTTAGCGGGAAAGAAATAGATGCAATTATTATATCCCATAAGCCGGATTATATAACCAACGAAGTTTCGGACGAAAAGGATAATTCCGGCGGCAAAGACGGCGAAACCGACGAAGGAATAGATATCGAAGGATAATTAATTTTATACCGCATATGAAAGCATATCTCGTAGATATTTTAGACAGCCATATAGCTTTTAACGCATTATCGAGCATTGGAGTGTCCGGCACGGGCAAAATTATTATGGGGGATAAGCTTAAATATATAATTATTAAGCTGAAAAACATAAATTCGACCGCGCTGAACATACTTAAGCAGGAAGCTCTCAGCATAGGGGCGGAACTTGCCAACCATAGAGACGTCATAACCGGAAAAATTGCCGTATCGGATTCCATTTTATTCGGAACGCCGGTGCAGTTAAGAATTATCGTAAAAAAAATAAAATCGCAGCAATTCGGTTTAAGCGAATTATCGGCAGAGCTTGAAAATATACTTATCGAATGCGATAAGTCTTTCAAAAAATCTAATCCTGCGACGATAAAAACAAAAAAAAACGACATAGTCTTTAACGGAAAAACTTATATAATGGGTATTCTCAACGTTACCCCCGATTCTTTTTCGGACGGAGGTAAATATTTGGATTATTCTTCCGCCGTTAAAAGAGGCGCGGAAATAGAAAAAGAAGGAGCCGATATTATAGATATAGGGGGCGAGTCCACAAGACCTTCGTCAATGGAAGTCGATCATCAAACCGAAATAGACAGAGTATGTCCGGTGATCGAAAAATTGTCGAAAATAACGGCTATTCCTATATCCATAGATACCAGAAAGCCGGCGGTAGCAAAAGAAGCTTTAAATGCAGGGGCTTCTATCGTAAACGACGTATCCGGTCTTTCCTTCGATGCCGAAAGAATGGCCAAAGTATTAAAAGACGCTGGAGCTCCGTATATTATGATGCATTCCCGGGAGAAGTCCCCCGATGTTATGCAAAAAGAAATAGAGCCTTATGATGATATTTTTTATGAAATATTATCTTATTTTAAAAGCAAAATAGAATATTTAGAAACTAAAGGGTACGATACCGGGAATATTATACTTGACCCGGGATTCGGTTTTGCAAAATCTTTAGACGACAATTATAATTTATTGGCTGGAATTACATCGTTTAAATCGCTTGGAATGCCTCTTCTGGCGGGCGTTTCCAGAAAATCGTTTATAAAACATATCGTCGGAAACGGTAAAAACGGAATATTAAGCGGAAATCTTGCGCTCGTATCTTATTTAAAACTTAAAGGCGTCGATATCGTGAGAGTCCACGACGTAAAGCAAACTTCATCGGCACTATCTTTATTGGAAAGGGTAACGGCATAGGATATGTTCTCTCTTTTACAAAATTTCGGATGGCGCGATATAGCAGATATCATTATAGTCGCTTTTATAATATACAGGGCAATAACGCTCATTAAAGGAACCGGAGCGTTTCAAGTATTAGTCGGGCTGATAATAGTTTTTGCCGTATTTTTATTTGCGGTAGTGTTTAAACTTTACGCTACGGAATATATTTTCGGTAACTTTTTAAGTTCCATTATAATAGTAATAATAGTCCTTTTTAGAAACGAAATCAGAAGAGCCCTTATAGAAGTCGGGAAAAACCCTTTTGCAGTCGCCCAAAATAAATTAGAAAGGGTAAGTTTAATCGAGGAAACTTCAAAGGCGGCCTTTGAACTCGCCCAGAAAAAAATAGGAGCGATTATAGTCTTCGAAAGGAACGTGTTTCTCGGAGATTATTTAAAAATAGGGGTTAAATTAGATTCCATAGTATCAAAAGAACTTCTTTTAAGCATATTTACTCCGCCTTCGCCGCTTCACGACGGCGCAGTTATCATTCAAAAAGGCAGGGTTGCCGCCGCTTCCTGCTACCTGCCTCTTTCCACGGAGGACAATATAAGTAAAAAATTAGGAACGAGGCACAGAGCCGCAATAGGACTTTCCGAACTTACGGATGCCTTTTCATTAGTTATTTCCGAAGAAAGCGGTAAAATCTCGGTTGTCCGTCCAAAAAAAATATCGACCGTAGAAAATATAGAGGATTTGAGAAACCAACTTTTAAAGAATTTACAATATCAATACGACCACGGACATAATTTAATAAAATCATTTTCAGAACTTTTGTTCGGAAAATACGGCGAAAAATAAAAATGTGGAAATACATTGAAAATTTGATTAAAAAAAATTTCTGGCTGAAACTTTTCTCTTTAATTTTTGCAGTTATTATATGGGCGTATGTCGTCGGCGGAACTAAACAGGATGTGGTTTATACTGCGGGATTATCCATAGAACGGCTTCCCAAAGGATATGCGGTCAGCAATGCAGTTCCGGCAAAAATTCATATAAAACTCAGGGGATCTAGAATAGCATTAATGAAACTTAATAAAAAAATTATTTTTAAAATAAACGGAAATTCTCTTTTGGCAAAAAAAAATACTATAGTTCTAAGCGGCGCATATTTGAATCTACCTAACGGAGTCAAAATTATAAGAATCAGTCCGCGTATCATCCCTATAATAATAAGCAGAATCGTAACAAGATACATAAAAGTCCTTCCGGTAACCGCAGGAGCTCTTCCTAAAGGATATGTCTTAAGGAGTATGGCAGTTTTTCCGCAATACGTCAATGTTATGGGACCGAGGGATATAGTCGAACATCTTTCGGTTATAACTACAATGAAAATAAATTTAAATAATATAAACAAAAATAAGTTATTAACCGTTTCTTTAAGAAAACCTACAAAATTGGTAAAAATTTTGTATAATAAAAAAGTAAACGTTAATATAGCGATAGAAAGGAGATAATTTGATCGTCAGGAAATTATTCGGCACGGACGGAGTGCGGGGGCAGGCAAACAGATTTCCTTTGACATCCGAAGTTGCTTTAAAACTCGGTATGGCATTGGTCAAGGTTTTAAAATCCAAAGAGAAAAGGTTAAAAATAGTTATAGGAAAAGATACGAGAATTTCGGGATATATGCTGGAAACGGCTCTTTCGTCCGGAATATGCGCTATGGGATCGGATGTTTATTTGGTCGGACCTCTGTCCACCCCGGGGGTAGCTTTTATAACTTCGAGTATGAGGGCGGACGCCGGAGTCGTAATTTCCGCTTCGCATAATCCTTTTTACGATAACGGTATTAAGTTTTTCGACAGGAACGGGTTTAAATTCGACGATGAAGTAGAAAATAAAATGGAAGATTTATTTTTTAATTTTAGTTTCGAAAACACAGGCACGACGGGAATTAATATAGGCAAGGCGCACAGGATAGACGATGCAACCGGAAGATACGTTATCTTTACCAAACTTTCTTTTCCTAAAAACTTGACGTTGAACGGACTAAAAATTGTTTTAGACTGTGCGAACGGCGCAAACTATAAAGCCGCCCCCGAAGTTTTTTCCGAGCTTGGAGCCGAAGTCGTTTTAGAAGGAGTAAATCCCGATGGAATAAATATTAACGATGGATGCGGTTCGATGCATCCGGAAAACTTAAGCGCCTCGGTTAAAAAAAACGGCGCCGACGTCGGGCTGGCTTTAGACGGAGACGGCGACAGAGTAATTTTTTGCGACGAAAACGGAAAAACTCTTTTGGGCGACGAATTCCTTGCAATCTGCGCCCTACATATGAAAACCGAAGGATGCCTAAAAAATAACGGCGTGGTTACTACCCCTATGTCGAACGTGGCTTTAGAGATATTATTTAAAAAACACGGGATAAAAACGATTTACGCCGACGTAGGCGACAGGTATATTATGGAAAAAATGCTAAAAGACGGATACAATCTCGGAGGAGAGCAGTCGGGTCATATCATATTTCTCGACGACATCAATACCGGAGACGGCATAATATCCGCCTTAAAACTTCTTTCCGTAATGGTAAAAACCGGCATGCCGCTTTCGGAGCTTAGAAAAGTAATAAATCCTTATCCGCAGGCGCTTTTTAACGTCGATGTTCCGTTTAGAAAGAATATAGACGAATTGCCGGAGGTTTCAAAAAAAATTGCATATTTCGGCGAAGTTTTAAAAGACAGAGGCAGAATTTTCGTCCGGTATTCGGGAACGCAGAATTATCTCAGAGTTCTCGTCGAAGGCGAAGACGAGGGCGAAATAAATAATATAGGCGGCGAAATAAAAGAAGAAATAGAAAAATGTTTTAAGGCTTAAGAGGTAAAAACGAATTATGAAATTAGGCGTTAATATCGACCATATAGCAACTTTACGGAACGCAAGAGGAGAAAATTTTCCATCGCCGGTGCATGCGGCTTTCGTTGTTTTAGAAGCAGGCGCATCCAACGTAACCTGTCATTTGAGGGAAGACCGGAGGCATATAAGAGATAACGACGTTAGAATTATATCCGACTTGACGAAAAGATTAAATCTAGAAATGTCTGCGGACGAAAAGATAGTAAAAATAGCCTTAGATATTATGCCGAGAAGCGTTACTATCGTTCCCGAAAAAAGAAAGGAACTTACTACGGAAGGCGGATTAGACGTAGCCGCCGACATAAAGAGATACAAAAACATTACGGACGAATTCAAGTTTAAATCGCTTGACGGCGTAACGTCTGCTTTTATAGAGCCGGATTTTAATCAGGCAGATGCGGCAAAGGAAGCCGGATTCGATTTCATAGAAATACATACCGGAAGGTATGCCGGAGAAATTACGGAAGCGGGCAGGGCAAAAGAGCTGAAAAGGATTAAGAGCGCGGTTGAATATGCATTAAAAATAGGGCTTAAAGTCAACGCCGGACATGGGTTAGATTATAAAAATATATACGATATAGCGTTAATAGAAGGCTTTTCGGAATTCAATATCGGGTTTTCCATTATATCCAAAGCGGTATTCTCCGGACTGGAAGCTTCGGTAAAAGAAATGCTCGGCATTATAAAAGCGGCGGAATTTGCAAAATTTCCGTTGATAAAAAAATATTAAAAATGATAAAAGGAATAGGGATAGATTTAGTAGATATAGAAAAAATAAAAAGGATACTTGTAATGCGTAAGAAAAAGTTTTATGCGCGGGTTTTTTCGGAACCGGAAATTAAAGCTATAGAGAACGTCAAGATAAGAAACGAAAATAGGGGATTCCAAAAAGCCGCCGGATATTTTGCCGCAAAAGAGGCTTTTTTAAAAGCTACCGGCAGAGGTCTTTTTTCCGTTCCGTTAAATAAAATAACGATATTAAACGATGAAAGCGGACAGCCTTATATATATTTAGATTCAAATATTAAAAAAAATATTTCTTCGGCAAAAGTAAGCATAACCCATGATAAAGGCTTTGCCTGCGCGGTAGTCGCGGTTCAATAAAAAAAGAAAATTCAAAAAATGGAATTATATTTTTCGGAAAATCTAAAAAAAATAGATGAAGAAAGTTATACCGTATTCGGATATTCCGAAAACGTGCTTATGGAAAACGCCGGAAGCGGATGTTATAGAGAGATTTTAAGTTTATACGGCAAAGATTTCCTTCAAAGAGCGGGTATTACGGTAATATGCGGCAAGGGAAATAACGGGGGCGACGGATTCGTTATTTCGCGGTATCTTTTTAATGCAGGGTTTAACGTAAAGACGATAATTCTCGCGAAAAGCGCTTCCTATAAAGGAGCCGCAAAGGAAAATTTAGACATATTAATAAATCTCGGTTCGGATATAGTCGAAATATCCGAAGAGAGTCAAATTCAGCTTTTAAGCAGTATGTTAGATGAAACGGATATTCTCGTCGATGCAATTTTCGGGATAGGATTAAACAGGGAATTAGGCGGTTTTTTAAAAAATGTTATCGAAACGGTAAATGAAAAAACAGAGAAAAACGTAATCTGTATAGACGTTCCGAGCGGTTTAAACGCCGATACCGGAGAGTTTATGGGCGCGGGGATTAAAAATAGCATAAAAAAAATTTTTACCTTTGGCGGATTAAAAACCGGATTTTATATAAACGACGGAGAAAAACTGCTTTTGGGCGAAAAAACGGTTCTAATAGACATAAATCAACCGGCGCAATTATTAAAAAAACACCGTTCCGGAATTAGCATAATTACGCAAGAGGAAATTGAAAAATGTTTTAAAGATAGAAAAAAAACGGGAACCAAATTCGGTTACGGTCATCTTCTTGTCGTAGCGGGCAGTTCCGGTAAAAGCGGAGCCGCTTTTATGGCCTCTTATGCCGGTTTTAAAGCCGGAGCCGGTCTCGTGACGGCAGCCGTCCCTGCTAAACTGAACGATATTATGGAAGCAAAAACGGACGAAATTATGACTTATCCGGTTTTTGACGACAATGCCGGTTTTTTTATAGAAAACGGCGCCGGGATTATAAAAGACAATCTACTAAAAAATAAAAATGCGGTAGTTATAGGTCCCGGCATAGGCTTTAAAGAAGAAACTAATTTATTTTTGCATAAACTTCTTCCGGAGATTAAAGTTCCGGTTATTCTTGACGCGGATGCATTAAACATTTTATCGGAAGATGCGGATTTTTTAAAGAAAACCGCAAATCAAACCGATTTAATACTTACCCCTCATTTTAAAGAGATGGAGCGTCTTTCCGGCATAGACAGAAAGTCGATAGAAAAAGACCCTATTAACATAGGGAAAGACTTTGCGAAAAAATTCGGCGTTTATCTGTTGCTTAAAGGCTCAAGTATGTTTATTTTTGACAAAAACGGGGGATATGTTTCGATTCAATGTATGCACAGCCCGTTGCTTGCAAGCGGCGGAAGCGGAGACGTATTGAGCGGGCTTATCGGCGCCTTTATCTGCGGCGGCATGAGCATATATGCGGGTATGAAATGCGCGGCGTTTATATTGGTTTATTCGGCAAAAAATCTTGAAAACGAATACGGAGATTTTGGAGCAGGCGCGGTAAAAATAACGGAAAATATTCCGGGTTCGGTTAATTTAATTAAAAAACAACAAAAGGAGATATAACAAATGATGACCGCAGGCGATATTATGACCAAAAAAGTAATAGTTCTAAACGAGGACGACGAAATAAAGAAAGCGTCGGATATTTTTCTTAAAGATAAAATAAACGCCATTCCCGTGATAAATGCCGATAAAAAATTATGCGGGATAGTTTCCGAAACAGACTTAGTATATCAGGAATCAAATCTCCATATACCTACGGTTTTTACTATTTTCGACAGCATATTTTATCTCGGAACCTCAAAACATTTTAAAGAAGACGTGGGCAAAATAACCGCGACTAAAATTAAAGACATTATGAATAAAGATGTTTTTTACGCAAAAAAAACGGATGATATTTACGGTCTGGCAACGGTAATGGCAGACAAAAAATTTTATTCCATTCCTATAGTAAACGACGATAAGGAAATTATAGGCGTAGTTTCAAGATACGATATAATTAAAGCGATGTCCCGCGCCAAAGGAAAACCGGAAAAATAATTTCCTATGCAGACCGCTAAATTGCAGAAGTTCGAGTCCAATTCTCCGGAAAGCACGGAATTAATTGCAACGGAATTTGCCGAACGACTAAAGCCTTCCGATTTTGTGGCGCTTAACGGTCCTTTGGGCGCGGGAAAAACAAGGTTTGTATCGGGGATTATACGTTTTTTTTGCGGAAAGACGGAGGCGTTATACGCGGCAAGTCCTACATATTCGATAATGAATAACTATAGATGCGGCGGTATTGCCATAAATCATTTTGACTTTTACAGGCTGAAAACCGCCTACGATTTAGAAAACTGCGGATTCCTCGATTCGCTCGAGGGTATGAACCTTACCGTAGCAGAATGGACGGATATGGTCAAAATAGATTACGGGAGATATGCGGCGGGAAGTTATTATGCCGTAGATATTAAAATATGCGGCGAAAAAAATAAAGAAAAAAGACATATAAAAATAGAAAAAATTTTTTAAATACAATATAATTACATAATTATACCTTTGGAGGTTTAGTTTTGGAAAGATTCGACGTTTGTATTATCGGAGGCGGTCCGGCGGGATACGTGAGCGCATTAAAATGCGCCGTCAACGGCTTATCGGCGGCTATTATAGAAAAAGAAAGGTTTGGCGGCACATGTTTAAACAGGGGATGTATTCCCACCAAAGTTCTATATTCCAAGGCAAAATATCTAAATAAGCTTAAAAAGCCGGAGAGGGGCTTTTCAATAAACGGATTTAATTTTAATTACGACGAGATAATAAATTATAAAGAAGAGGTTGTCTTAACTCTTACCGGCGGCGTAGAAAAATTATTAAAAGCAAGGAAGGTTAATATTTTTTACGGCATCGGAAATATTGAGGGTAAAGACGGCGGCGTATTTCAAGTCGGCATAAATACAAACAACGGTTCCGACGCCCATATTTCGGCGAATAACGTTATATTAGCCACAGGATCGGTTCCCTTTATGATACCTGCTTTCAATATAGACCATAAAAATATAATAACTTCCGATGAAGCCCTTTCTTTAAGGGATATACCCAAGTCCTTGATTATAATAGGCGCAGGCGTTATAGGATGCGAGTTTGCCAATATTTTTTCCGAATTCGGTTCTTCGGTTAAGATGATAGAACTTCTGCCGTCTATTCTTTCTACGGAGGATAAGGAAATTTCCAGATTTATCAATAAAAATTTCAAATCACGCAATATAGATATTATGACCGGCGTTGAAGTTGCGGGTATTAAAGCCTTTGATTTAAAAGGCGGGAACGGCGTGGAAGTCGAATTAAAAACCGGCGAAAAATTTGAAGCCGAAAAAGTGCTTGTTTCAATTGGAAGAAGATTAAATACTACCGGTTTGGGGTTGGAAGAGATAGGAGTTGAAATAGACGAAAAAGGGAAAATAAAAACAGACGTCCATAACGAAACTAACGTTAAAGGAATTTACGCCTGCGGCGACATAATCGACGGTCCTATGCTTGCGCATAAGGCATCATACGACGGAATTATAGCGGCGGATAATATTGCCGGAATCGTCAAAGAGAAAAATTACGGTATCCTCCCGTGGTCTATATATACTAATCCCGCTATAGGAACGGTTGGATTGAAAGAAGGGGATGCGGTTCTTTCGGAATTAAATTATAACACGGGACGGTTTTCTTATGCCGCAAGCGGAATGGCGTTAGCTATGGAAGAGCCTGAAGGTTTTTTAAAAATTATCGTCGACGAAAAATCTAAAAAGATTCTTGGAGCAACCGGAACCGGCGCGGACATTCCCGAGCTTATTGCCGAAATAGCTTCATATATGTATTTTGGAGGAACAATTTTCGACGTCGAGTCAATTATTCATTCTCATCCGACCCTCTCGGAAATAGTCCCCGAAGCGGCGTTGGATTCCATAGGCGAAGCCATCCACAAGTTTAACCCGAGAGCCTCAAAAAAATAAAAAAATAAAAAGAGGGAAAGGAAATATTTATGGCATTGATAGTTCAAAAGTTCGGCGGCACGTCTATGGGCAGTATCGAAAGAATAAAGCAAGTCGCAGGACGCGTAATAAAAGAGAAACAGGCGGGAAACGACGTAGTAGTCGTCGTGAGCGCTATGAGCGGAGAAACCAACAGGTTATTAGACCTTGCCGTTAAAATGGGCGGGCGTCAGGATAATATGGAAACCGATTTGATAATATCAAGCGGGGAACAAATTAGCTCAGGGCTTCTTTCTCTATCTTTAAAGAATGAAGGTTATGATGCAGTTCCGCTTTTAGGACATCAGGTTAAAATAACTACGGACGAATCTTACGGTAAGGCAAGAATATCTTCGATAGATTCGGAAAATATATACAAAATGTTTAAAAACGGCAAAATTGTAGTTATTGCCGGATTTCAGGGAATAGATTCCAACGGATTCATTACGACCCTCGGAAGGGGGGGTTCCGATACTACGGCAGTTGCAGTCGCGGCGGCGATAAAAGCCGACAGATGCGATATATATACCGACGTTGACGGAGTTTATACCGCCGACCCAAATATCGTCCCCGATGCGCGTCGTTTGGACGTGGTATATTTCGACGAAATGATTGAAATGTCAAGTCTCGGCGCAAAAGTTCTGCAAATCAGATCTGTGGAATTTGCAATGAAATACGGAGTAAACCTGTTCGTTAAATCGACTTTCGTGGAAGGAAACGGAACGCAAATTAAATTTTTAGGAGATAAAGATAATATGGAAGAACTTCAGGTATCAAGCGTAGCATGCGATAAAGACGAAGCTAAAATTTCTATCAGAGGAATTCCGGATAAACCGGGCATTGCGGCAAAAATTTTTTCGAGAATATCGGATGCTAATATAGTAGTGGATATGATTATCCAAAATATTTCGGTGGAAGGGCATACGGACTTAACTTTCACGGTATCTAAAAAAGACTTAAAAAAAGCTTTGGGAATAACCGACGAGCTTGCAAAAGAACTTAATGCAAAAGAGGTGGTCAGCGACGATAAAATTGCCAAAATATCGGTCATAGGCGTCGGAATGCGAAACCATTACGGAACCGCTTCGACTATGTTTGACGCCCTTTCTAAAGAAAATATAAATATTATGATGATTTCAACTTCAGAAATTAAAATATCATGCGTAATAGATGCCAAGTATGCAGAACTTGCCGCAAGGATACTACATGATGCATTTAATCTAGGCAAAACTAACGATTAACGGTAAAAATATGAACTTAGAAACAGACTTTATTGAAGTTTACGATACTACTTTAAGAGATGGAACTCAGGGTGAAGGATTTTCTTTATCCATAGACGATAAATTAATGATAACGGATATTCTTGACGAACTCGGGATTAATTTTATAGAGGGTGGATTTCCGGCTTCCAATATAAAGGATAAAAAATTTTTTGAAACCGCGTCAAAAAAAAATTTAAAAAATTCTAAATTAACGGCATTCGGAAGCACCAGAAAAAAAAATATAACT
>DAHWHJ010000030.1:0-3307 GCA_027335745.1 bacterium
CGTTATAATGAGAGAGCTTAAAATTAATTATAGCGGTTTATACGACAACAAAACCGCATCCGAAATCATCAAGAGCTTATAGGAGTCCTATAATGTACCCATAAATTTAAACAACCCATATAGGTGGATTTCAGCACGGACGGGTTTACTGTTTTAAAAAATTTGGTTTGTAAAATTTACTTTACAAATATTATAATAAAATGTAAGATTAAATTAAACTATTCAAATTAATAATTAATACAGATAAGTCGTCAAACCGATATAAATATTATCCTTATCATTTTATATGAAAGCAGATACAGACATGCTTAACGTGTTTTTTTCGCTCCAAAGGGAGCAGCTAAACGCATTACCAGGATATAAGCGGTATCTATATCCCGAAGTAGATAAGGCGTTAAAAGGGCGATTAACCGGCATCGTCGGTTCGAGGGGCACCGGAAAAACAACCCTTATGCTTCAATTCATAAAGGAATATTACGGAAATTCCGATAAAGCCCTTTACGTGAGCGTGGATCATCCTTATTTCGAAGCCAATCCGCTATATGAATTTGCCGAATATTTTTTTAAATACGGCGGTAAATTGCTTTCGATAGACGAAGTGCATAAATATCCGGACTGGTCAAGTCATGTAAAAGCAATATACGACGGTATCCCCGGTCTTAAACTAATCTTTTCAGGCTCGTCTATTCTGCAAATGGACAGACAAAAAGGAGATTTAAGCCGGAGGGCGCTTATTTACAATCTTACGGGGCTGTCCTTCCGCGAATATCTGAACCTTGCATACGGATTTTCTCATAAAGACTATAAAATAGAAGAAATATTAAAAAATCACTTGGCCGTCTCATCAGAAATCATTAGCGTGATTACTGCAAAAGGCTTAAAAATCCTTCCTTTATTCCGCGAATATTTAGAATACGGATATTACCCTTTTATTCTGGAAGGGAAGGAATTTTACAGGCAAAAACTTGCCGGAATCCTCAATCAAATTCTTGAAGTAGATCTGCCTTTTGCATCTTCTATTCCTCAGAGGCAAATTTCAAAAATTAAAAAACTTCTTTATCTCCTCGCTAAAAGCGTTCCTTTTACGCCGGATATTACGGAGCTTGCCAGAAGTACGGATATATCGCGTCCAACTATTTACGATTATTTAGGGAAACTCGCCGCCGCTAAAATTATCCTTATGCTTCAAAAAACCGGGCGCGGATACGAAAGACTTTCGAAACCGGAAAAGTTGTATCTTGAAAACACCAACATTATGAGCGCTTTATCTATATCGCCGGATATAGGGACTACAAGAGAAACCTTCTTTGCGAATCAGATTGTAAACGCATATACGGGCGCCGGCGAGTTACCGTTATACGAACTTATCGCTATTCCAAAAAAAGGGGATTTTATAATTAACGAAAAATGGACTTTCGAAATAGGAGGCAGAAATAAGAAAAGAAAACAAATATCGGAAGTCAAAAACGGCTGGATTCTTGCGGACGATATAGAAACGGGCTACGGCGAAAGAATCCCGCTCTGGCTTTTTGGTTTTTTATATTAATCTCATTAATCAATAAATTAACCTCAATAGATAATAAAAATTGTATGACAAATTAAAAGTTGACGGCAAGGATTCTTTGGGTTTCCGTAATTCCAAACAAAAACTCCCGACGGAATCGTCAAATGTGGTCGGTAGTATAGGAATAAATAAATCTACCCCCTTTATTGGCTTTAATACTATAATGCTCCCGTAAATTTAGACAACTGGCACGGGCGGATTATAGATTATACTTTTTAAAAAATTGCCCTAATTTACCGGTTCATTATAAATTATATTATTGCGGAGTAAGGGTAAGAGGATACAGCCAAATTGAAAGCAATGCTTTCAATTTGACAATAACTCTTTCGTATGGTACAGTTAAACTAATTATGATAAAAAGGATTTTATCCGAAAAAATAACGGCGTTATCTAAAAAGTTTCCGGTAATTACGATAACAGGACCGCGCCAGTCCGGCAAGACTACCCTCGTAAAGTCCGTATTTAAAGGTTATGAATATATAAGTCTCGAAGACCCCGACGAAAGAGAGTTTGCTATTTCCGACCCGAGGGGCTTTTTAAGAAGGCTGCCGGAAAGCGTAATATTGGACGAAATCCAGAGAACGCCGACCCTGTTTTCATATATACAGGGAATCGTAGACGAAAAATACGTTCCCGGCAGGTTTATCTTTACAGGGTCTAATCAATTTCATCTTATAAAAAACATAACTCAGACGCTTGCGGGAAGAACTGCCGTCGTCAACCTTTTCCCCTTCAGCTTAACCGAATTATTATCTAAGCCTGCATTTAATCCAATCTCTATAGAATTTTTAACGGAAACGGGCAAATGCGTAAAGCCGCCGCTAAATATAGAGGATTACCTTTTTAAAGGCTTTTATCCGCCGGTGTACGATAAAGGGTACGAACCTTACGACTGGTTTTCTGGCTATTACAGGACATACGTGGAAAGAGACGTTAGGGAGATTGCAAATATAGCCAACCTTGAGGCGTTTCAAAAATTTATTCATTTATGCGCCGGCAGATGCGGACAAATTCTTAATCTTTCTTCGCTTGCATCCGACGCCGGAATTTCCCACACCACTGCAAGAAGCTGGATTTCCGTTCTGGAAGCAAGTTTTATAGTTCACATTCTCCCGCCTCATCATTCGAACTTTTCGAAAAGAATAATTAAAAGCCCTAAGTTATATTTTTTAGATACCGGCTTATTGTGCTATCTTTTAAGGATTAAAACCCCGGACGAGGTCTTAACCCATTCTATGAAGGGGCAGATATTCGAAAACTTCGTGTTTCTGGAACTGTTTAAATCTTTTGCTAATATAGGAGAAATATCCCCGTTATATTTCTGGCGCGACAAAACCGGACACGAGATCGATTTTATAATAGACGGCGGGAAAAAACTTATCCCGATAGAGGCAAAATCCGGCGAAACCATAGCAGGTTCGTTTTATGACGGACTTAAGTTTTTTAAAAACCTTGGGGGAAAAGACGTATCTAAAACAGGCGTTCTTATACACGGCGGGAATGCCCTTTATAAAAGAAACGAAATATCGACGATACCATGGCATTGCATTTGATTATAATCGATCCGCATGGGCGGGTTTATGGTAAATTTAAATCCGTTAAAAACGCAGGTATAAATTTCACCTCTTTAGAATAATTAAAATATGACCTGTTTATAACCATTTTGCTTTTAATTTTTAACGATTTTTTATATTTCAATTCAAATTCCGTAACGGCTTTCGGGATATTTTTAAATATTCCCGA
>DAHWHJ010000044.1:0-3609 GCA_027335745.1 bacterium
GGAATGGTTTGCAATTTTAGATATAAAGAAATTTTTATACTCCGAACCTATTTTATTTTTAAGAAAAGGATGCTTATATTAAAAAATAACCTGTCCGCTTGCCGGACAAACTAAAAAGAGGATTTTAAAATGGACAAGAAAATCGAAAGCGAGATTTTAAAAATAAAAGCATCTTATTCCGAGAGTTTTCAGAACTTAGAGTATCCTTTAATGGAGCTTGAAGATATAGGAAACGCAAATCTCAAGCTATATTGCGTAAAATTTTATTATAAAAATATTGCTATTTTTAAATCTTACAGAAAATTTCCGAAATTATGGGATGAAGACTTTGAAATAAATAAAATAAAATGGCTATTAATAAAGCATTTTCAAAGCAAAAAAATTATTGTATAATGTAAACATAAAGTTATATTAACAAGGGCGAGAGGGAGCAGCCGCGCAATTTAAGACGGCGAACCCTCGGCAGCCCTGAATTTTAAAGAAAGAGGGTTGATTATGACCAATCAAGAATTTCAGGACATTTTAGCTTCCCTGCCCGCAGGGTTTAACGTGATTATAAACGGCACCCCGTTTTTCGACGTAATAGGGAGTTTCGAAACGAGGGAAGGCGCCATAAAAGGAACAATCCATATTACCGACACGTTTGCGGCTAAGTTTAATAAGACTACAACCCCGGTTATAGGCAAAACGGAAAAAAGCGGGACGGGGCTTTTGAAAAAATTCCATACGGCCGAGTCTATGATCGATTCTATCCGGTCAGGAATGTCTCAGGATGATTTTATGGAAAAATTTAAAGTATCAAAGAGAACTTTTTACTATTATAAAAAATTACACTCGCCGGAAAAATCGATTAAACCGAAAAAAGCGGCAAAAAAACATTCGGAGAGGCTTAGCGATTTATACAGGCATAAGGCGGAGGTCAGAAAAAACAGAAATAAAATTATGTCCGAGGCTGCCGCAGGCGTAGGTTTTGAAGCATTAAGGGAAAAATACGGTATTTCTAAGATAACTTACGGACGCTATATAAAAGAAATACGAAAAAATGATCCGCCGGTATCTGGTCCGGCTCATCCGCTCAAGTCTGAGAATATGACGAATAAATTTTTAGATAATAAAGAGGAAGCGTCGCCGGCCGCTAAAAAACCGGATACCGTAGATATTAACAACATTCAAGAAAAAATGCACGATCAAAAATCATTCGGACCATTATCCGCCAATCCGGAAGTTCGGGATTGGCAAAAGGATATGATAGTGAGGGGGCTATGATGACGAACATAGAAATCGAAAAAATCTTACGCGGGAATTTGAAATTGTAGAAATTAGCGAACATTCGTTGCAGTTGAATGTTTTTGATAACGAAACTGGCGAGAAACTAAAAAATTTTGTAGTTATAGACATACAGAATCAATGTATATTTTCCTTGTCTGGGTGGATGTTAGCCGGTTAAATTTCGGGACAGATTTATTAAAAACAACTTCGCTATATTAACAAGTAAACTAAAAATTATACAAGGAGATTAAAAATGCCAGAAATGAAAAGAGACACTATCGGCGGTTCGGATATTGCCGCATTGTTTAATTTAGAATTTGGATGCAGGAGGAAGTTATTTTATACGGTTTCCCAAAAGCCGGCGGATTATCCGTTTTTAGGAAATCCGCATACGCAGAGGGGGCAGGATTTGGAACCCGTGATAGCAAACAAGTTCGAAGAAAAAATCGGAGGGGCGGTCCGGGTCGTAGAGAAACAGCTCGTCCATAAGAAATATCCGTTTATGACCGGACATATAGACCGTCTCGTAACTCTGTTTAAAGGGGACAGCGGCATACTTGAAATCAAAGCTCCTGAAGGCTCTAAATATATTCAGCAAAACGGGTTATCGGACGGGTATAGCCTGCAGATGCAGCACTATCTCAATTTAAGCGGCCTTAACTGGGGCTATTTTGCTATATTTCCTTTGGAGGACTGGACTTTATACGATTTTAAGGTCGAAAGGGACGAAAAAATAATCTATGCGATAGAAACGGAAGCGGTAAGTTTCTGGAATAACTGCGTAGAAAAAAAGCAAGCGCCTGACAAACTTGAAGATTTTAACGACAGGCGCTGTAAGGACTGCGCTTTCAGAAGAACCTGCAGGGGCGAAGAATACGAATTCACGAGAGAAGCCGAAAGGGCCTTGATAACGGGGGAAGAATTTACCGACATGGAAAAGGCTTATACGGAAATCATCCAGGTTAAAAAAGAAGTTGAAGAACAGGAGGAAGAAATAAGAAAAAGAATATCCGAAAAGCTTAAGGCCGAAAACATAAATTACGGCGAAACGGAAAACTTTATTTACGATTTAAGGCCGTCCTCGAGGCAGAGCGTAAACTCAAAAAAATTGCAGTTTCAGTATCCGGATATTTATAAAGAACTTGCGGAAATATCGTACAGCCAGAATCTCACTATCAGGAGCAAAAAGAAAGCATCCAAGAAAGAAAAGGCAAAAGAAGCCGCTTAACTTCGCTATATGTATAAAGGATGAACTAAATTTCGAAGACTTAGAGTATCTGACGAGAAGGATAGTTATAGAAAATACGAGAAACAAAGAAGGAAAGCCGAAAAGAGCGAAAGAAAGATACAAAAACAAACGGAAAAACAAAAAAGAAAATTAGGCAAGATGCCAGATGAGGATAAAGCGGAAGCCGTTTATGTGATATTTTTAATGGTTTCCGTACTGGAGGGTAATATGGAATCAAGAAAAATATATGACATTTGCCTCATCCTTGTAAACAGGGGCGTTCATAAATTAAAAGAGGAGATAGAATACTTAAACGCCGATAATACCCTTGATGTCTATTCCACCGTGGACGCTATATTGGTAGATGCCGCAGGCAGAGATTGTCCGCCCGAAAAATTGCAGTTTTTTTACGACAAATTGTTTGAATTTTACGGTAAAAAAAATAAAGCCGCCGACGCAAAAATGGCGGCTTAAAACTTTGTCCGGTAACCGGACAAAAAAATTAATCTTTAAACTACGGGAGCCATAAATGTTGACGATTCAAGATGAAGAACTATGCGCGGAAATCCGTGCGATAGCAAGTTGTGCGGGGCAAAACATAGATGAGGTTATAAAAGAAATGTTGGAAGTATACAAGGACAAGCATCCGCTTATTTTTAGAAATTAAATTAATCTTAATAAAGGAGAAAAACAAATGGCAATTCAAAATCAGGCGGTTACGCCTAAAAACAACGCAATGATAATTAAAGAACTTCTTGAAAAATCGAAAGAACAGATAGCGGAGGCGCTGCCAAAACATTTAACGCCTGAAAGAATAATCAGGATAGCCGTAACGGCTTTAAGGACGAATAAGGAACTTTACGACGTCGAACCGTATTCTTTCGTTTCGGCGATCATCCAGGCAAGCCAGCTCGGGTTGGAACCGGACGGGTTCTTAGGTTATGCTTACCTGGTCCCGTTTAAGGCAAAATCGGGAAGAAAATTCGTAAACCTGATAATCGGGTACAGGGGGTTGATAGAACTGGCACGACGGAGCGGCAATATAACCAATATTTACGCCCAAATCGTTTACGAAAACGAAAAGTTTAAAGTAGAGTACGGCTTAAAACCGA
>DAHWHJ010000029.1:0-9794 GCA_027335745.1 bacterium
GAATGCCGTTTTCTTTTATTTTTTTTACCTGTTCTTCCTTGAAACGCTCCCTTCCTTCCTGGGTTAAACTATCGACCTGCTTATTCACTTTTTTAGACGTGCCGAACAGTTTTACTATGTTCGTAGTAAAGACCTCCGCATTATACTTTGCGCGCGAAATATTAACATACATTTCATTCAACGTAGTATCGACTGCGTATGCCCATATCTTTGCCGCCGTTTGCCCTTGGCTCTTATAGGTCGTTACGCAATATGCGTGCGTAAAAAAATCGTAATCTTTCGTCTCGAAACTTATCTTTTTATTTTTCTCCCCGGTCATCAAAGCGTCTATTTTATAATTCCCGTCATCCATTTTTGTAATACCTTCAATAATGGCAGTCTGACCGTTTCTAACATCGAGATGCGCATAATCGTTTTCGAGAAAAACTATTTTGTCTCCCTTTGAAAAATTCTTTTCCACTTCGTAATAAACCCGCTGGTCTTTCGACGCCGCCATAGAAATTTCTTTATAGTTATTTCTGTCGTAAGCGGTCAACATCCTGCCGTCGATATCCACGTTTTTAACTTCGTATTCGTGCGATTTATCTCTGCCCCGCACTATTATGTCTTTTTCGTCGTAGCTCCAAATCTGCTTTTTGTCGTAGTCGTTAAGATTTTTCCCCTCTTTGATTTTTATCTTGAAATCTTCGGTATCCAAAAGACCTTTTTGTTTTAATTTTTCCCGGGTAATCTGATTAATAATAAAACGGTCCTTATTTTTTGCGGACAGGATGATATTATTTTTATCGCCGGCGGCTACGTAGGCGTCGGTAATAGCCTGAAACAAATCGTCCTTGTCTTTTATCTCGTGAATCTTCCCGGCGGCGTCGAGACTCTTTAAACCCCTTATTGCCCTTCCGGCCGCCAAATACCCGACTATCTCCTTAAGCGCCGCGTCTTTCTGTCTTATAGTTTCCTTAAGTTCAACATAACTAACATAAGCAGATTTCTGCAGCCTTTCGAACATTCCGCCAGCCTGAATGGATGCCAACTGTTTAGTGTCGCCGAGCAAAAAGACTCTGGCACCTTCTCTCTCCGCCTGTTTAATCACGTCTCTTAACTTAATAGTCGCGTTCATAGAACTCTCGTCCACGATATATATTTTATTGCTGTTCTTTTGGATATTTTTTCTGCCGAGCATACTCGATAAAAAGCTGTCAATGGTGATAGCTTTTATATTACTCGCTTCTTCAATTTCTTTAGCGGCCTGACCCGTGGTGGACAGGCCTATTAATTCTATTCCCTGCTCTTTTGCTATTTCGTTAAGGGCTTTAAGGACGGTGGTCTTTCCGGTGCCGGCATCGCCTTGGATAATAGATATCCCGTTTTTTGTCGTAAGCATAACTTCCAGCGTTCTTTTTTGGTCATTGGTTAATTTCATCATCTCGGTTTTTTCCCAGGATTCTATTACTTTAAGCACGGCCTCTTTACCGAAAATCTCCTTAAATTTATCATGCGTTTCCCGCGCGTGCTTCTGTATCTGAAACTCCGCTGTCCTTATTTCTTTAGTAGTAAATTTATTTTTGCCGATTTCTTTTACGTCATGCTTCTTGACGGCTTCTTTTAGCGCCGCATGGATAGCAGTTTCATCAAAGCGAAAACCTTTGTATATTAAAATCTGCTTTACAGAATTTTTAAAATCCAAATCCGAAAAAGCGCTTGCATTCTCAGTAAGCTTTTCGGCCGCTTCCGCTACCGCCTTTGCGACCTCTTCACTTCCGGCCAAAACTCCGAATTTTTTAACGTATTCAATGCGTTTCTGCGGCGATTCCTCTTTCCAGCGAGTGCGGAGCTCCTCAAGAGTCTTACTCCTGTCTTTAGCAGGGCGGCTCTCTAAGTTGGCAAGTTCCTTTAAGCGGGCCTCCGGTTCGTCCGGAAATTCTTTTTTTAGTTCTTTAAGAAGCTTATCCATATTCTTGGATTGTTTCGAAAAAACTTGGATAGCTTCCTCGCCTATTCCTTCTATCGTGAAAAAGAAATTTTTATAGTCCGTTATTTTAACGCTCAAGCCCTCTTTCTGCAGAGCGTTATATAATTCAGCCCTGTACATCTTGCCGAAAGCAATGTGATATTCATACAAATCCCTTGAGTCTATAGAATACTCCCTGCCGTTAACGTATATGCGGTTGGCGACTACGATGTGTGTATGCAGTTGCGGGTCGTTTTCTCGCGATGTATGATGTCTGAAAGCCGCCCATTCTACCCCCTTATCGGGGGGGACAGGGACATACTTTCTTCTTCCTTTTTCGTCTTTACCGTTAAAGACTCTTGCGGTTATGACGTTTTTTTCTATATATCCTATGGTTTTGCATACGGCGTTATCGTGCATCTCGATAAGTTTATCTCTCAGTATGGGATCGTCGGTCAGCTCGATAAGGATAGATACAGATTTCGGAGCGGAAAACGTTAAATCTATACCGGCGACTTTCCTATTTTTTGATAGAAACTTGGAAAAACTTCCTTTATGCTCCGCTACGCTTTCCCCCAGCAGTTTATTAGCCTTTCCGCCGTAGAAGGACTCGTCATTCTGGCCGGCGTAATACTGCTCCACGTCAGACTCATAATAACGCATAGCCTGTTCGAAATTTAGTTTTCCTATTGAAACCATTTTTATCCTCTTTTCACAGTAAAAACGTGTTTGTCTATTTCTTTCACGAGCCGCTTTTTAACCGCCGTTTTAAAAGCGGCTTGAATAATTGTTTCATCGAACCGCAAACCTTTAAAAATTATGATTTGTTTAATTAAATTTCTAAAATCCAGGTCTGAAAAAAAATCAAGAGGTTGAAGCCTTCCAGCCGCCTCTGCAGCTGCCTCGGCCGCATCCTCCATATTAGCGAGAATAACAGGCTTTTCAATATAATTTACGTGCTTCTGCGGCGATTCTTCTTTCCATCTGGTGCGAATCTCCTCAAGCGTTTCGGTTCTACCTTGGTCAGGGCGACTCTCAAGGTTGGCGAACTCCTTGAGCCTTGCTTCCGGTTCGTCCGGAAATTCACTCATTAATTCCATGGAAGCTTTGTCTATATTTTTAGACTGCTTTGAGAATGTATGTATAGTCTCCTCGCTTACGCCTTCTATCGCGAAAAAGAAATTTTTATAATCCGTTATTTTAACGCCTATCCACCCCGCCTGTAGGTCGTTATATAATTCAGCCCTGTACATCTTGCCGAGCTCTATTAGGTATTTAAATAAATCCCTTGCGTCTATGGAATATTTCTGCCCCTTAACGTATATGCGGTTGGCGATGACGACGTTAGTATAAAGGTGCGGGTCGTTCTCGCTTGAAGCATGATACCTGAACGCCGCCCATTCTATCCCTTTATCGGGAGAAACAAGGTCGTTTACCCTTTTTCCCCTAAAGTCTTTGCCTTTTGACACCCTAGTTACTATTAAATTATTTTCTATATATCCCGTGGTTTTACATACTGAATTATCGTGCATCTCGATAAGTTTATCGCGCAGGACGGAATTATCGGTCAACTCAAGTAATACAGAAAAAGATTTCGGAGCTGAAAAAGTCAGGTTTATGGCGGCGTTATCGTTATGCGACAAAAACATAGGAAAGCTGTCCGTATGTTCTATCACGCTCTCCCCTATAAGCTTATTAGCTTTCCCGCCGTAAAAAGAGCCGTCTTGGCCGTCGATACGGCATATTTTTGCAAAAGACTCAAAATACTGCGCGGCCTGTTCGAAATCAAGCATTTCTATACTGACCATACCTTTATTCCCTCTTAATAGTTATTAAAAGCCTTATTAAGCGCATTCAGGACATGGCTGAGATTTTCCTCCGAGCGGCAGGATAATTTTAAAACCAGTCCGTAGGTTTCGCTCGGTTTTTCTAAATTTATACGGATATTGTTATGTTCTCCGTTAAAATCTACGATGGCCGCATGGGTTTTATTATCGTAATCTTTTTGTCCTGGAACGCGGCGTTCCAGTTCTTTTTTTCCTTTATCTTTAGCGGGCTTCTGCGCTTTATTAATTTTTCGAATATCCTCACGCGAAGTACCTTCTAAATTTCCAAGCACGCTTCCGCGCTCAGGCCCTTCTAATTTTGAAGCTTCTAAAACTTTTGTCAATGGAGCTCCGGCTTCGACCATACCAAGAAGTTCGCTGGGAAGCTTAAGCAGTTTTAAATGCTCCAATACGTGATGGTGCGACTTTTGAACTTTTGCGGCAATTTCCCTCGATGAAAGCTTAAACTCGTCCTGAAATATCTTGTAAGTATTAGCCAGTTCGAGCGGGGTGAGATTCTTCCTGTGAAGATTTTCCTCTAACTGCGTAAAAAGTATTTCCTTTTTTGCAGACTCCGAATCGCTGAAATCGATGTCCTTGATAACGGCCGGAATATTAGACAGTCCTAATTCTACGCATGCCCTATATCGCCTATGTCCGGATATGATATAGTACCCATTGTCGTCGGTATTCCTGATAATTATAGGCTGGATAACACCTAAGTCTTTAATAGAATTCCTGATTTCTTCCCGCTCCTCTTCCGTTCCGTAATCTTTCCTTGGCTGTTCCGGGTCTTCGCTTATCCTGTTTAATTCTATATAAGCGGCATTTAAACCTTCTTTATCCGTTGAATCATCAATCCAGTTCAACGGATCTTTCATTTTTTTCTTATTCATTGTAGCCTCCGTGTTTTTAATAATATATTGAGTGGAACGCGGCGTTCCACTTTTTTTAAACCTTGTTTATTTTTCTATAAACTTCTTCGCCTAAAGCTTCATAATCTTTAAAACCGTTACAGTTTTTTTTATATTCGAAAATGCTCTTGCCATAGCCCGGAGCTTGAGCTAATACCGTATTTTCCCTTATTGTCGTATCCAACACTTTATTTGAAAAATGCGATTGGAGTCTTTCCAGTACCTCGTTTGAAATAGACGTAAAATCTTTCATGGTAACTAAATAGCCCATAACGTCAAGCTTGCCGTTTAGTTTTTTCTTAACTTTATTGATAGTTTCGAGCAGGGCGGAAACGCCTTCCATGGCAAGATAGTCATTAACCGGAATAATAACCTTATCTGCCGCGGTAAGAACGTTGACCGATAAAAGCCCTAACGACGGCGGAGAATCGATTACTATCACTTCATATTCGTATTCGACGTCCTTTAAGGCATCCCTTAATAACATCTGCGGGGCGATTTCGTTGGCGATATTATATTCTATGCCGGACAAGTTAATATTGCTCGGAACTACGTCGATATTCTCGGACCGAATCACGATATCTTTTATCTTTTTTTCGCCGAGCAGGACGGCGCCTATAGAATTATCCATATCTGCCCTTACTCCGAGATGCGTGCCGGCATTGCCCTGCGGATCCATATCTATAAGCATGATTTTAGCGTAGTACTTTTTAAGCGCGACGGCGAGATTAACGGCTGTCGTCGTTTTTCCGACCCCCCCTTTCTGATTTATTATCGCAATAGTTTCCAAAATACCGCCTCCTTAAATTAAGTTTTCGTTTACGAAATCCACGAGCTTTTTAGAACCGCAAATAAAAACGCCGTGGGAATTCGTATGTTCGTCTATAAAATCCATAAATCTTTCTTTTACGCTAATTTTCAACGCCTCATCTTTAAATGGCGATATGCTTTTATTACTCTGCCCATAAATAAACCTATGCGACTTTAATTGGAACGCATCCGTAAAACCTATGACCGACGGCGACCCTTTCATAACAAAACCCTCCTTCTTTTAACTGGTTAATTTGATAAATTCATTAACTGCTTCGGATAAATCGTTAAATATGGAACCCACGGGGGCGGTTATCCGCTTTATCGCAAATACTTCATATTCGCCTATCTTTACGACCGATATTGCGTAACCATTGTCCTCATAAATACCTTTTAACGAAAGCTGCATAGCTATAGTTTCTCCTAAACTTACATCCGTCGAACAACCCCCAGACGCTAAACAATTCATAAAAATCCCCCGCTTAATAATCTTTATTAGGTGTTACAGGAATACCTACGGTTTTTAAGGCTTTTTTTATAGAATAAAAACTGCAGTTGCAGACCTGTTTCGATTTTATATCTACCAGGGCAGTCAGTATCTCATAAGTTACTGTTTCACACGGCATAATACTTACCGCCGCCGCATATTCCATAGACTGCCCTTTTGATAAGCCACTTTCCGTCTCAATAAACAAAGCTTCGTCGCACCTTTTGAGTACCGTAAGGCAGTCTTGCAGGACAGCCTCGTATTCGTTCCCGTTGTCGTAAAAATACCTAAAATTCAATACGGGGCTAAACGGAACTTTGCCGACCTGGCGGACGTATTTCCCGCCCAATTTTGAAAGCTCCACTCCCCTTTCTGTGTCGGCCGAATACGGAACGGAAATAAAAACCACTTTTTTCATTAATTCCCCTCTATAAATTTTTTAAGTTCAATTATCTTGCTCTCATATAATTCTTTAAGCCTTAAATTGGTTTCTCTCGAAAAACCGGACACATGTTCAAGCTCTAAATTAATTCTCTTAATGCCCCCGCCGAGCTTATTTATTAATTTTTCGGCCCAATGGCGGTTTAATTTCCCTTCGCCATCTGCTGGAGCTGCCACTGGGCCATAGCAGGGTTTTTGGACAGTAAAACACCTTTATCGGCCTCTGCGAATCCAGAATTAATATCTACCGGCACAAGCGTCTTGCCGGACGGGCTTGAACTAATGCCGCCTGTTTCTTTTCCTTCCCTTCCTGAAGTATCGCCTAATTTATTACCGTCTCTATTTTTTAATATTCTTGCATATCTGGCGAACGCTATGCTCGTAATGCCGTATTTTTGAACGGCACCCTTAAATTTCATTCCGGCGCGCATATCGCCGATAATTTTTTCTTCGTCTTCTCTTAAGATAAAAGCTTTATTTTTCTTTTTCATCTTACTCTTATCGTTATCGCTAAGTCCGGCGGCTATATGCATATGCTGTTGCGTGTCGTCTTTTCTCGAAGAATTATGCCCTAATTTTGGAGCTGCAGCCTCGTTACTATTTTCTGCATCTGTTTTTTCTGGAACGCGGCGTTCCAGTTCTGCCTGTCTTCGATTTTCTAATCCTTGACGACGCGCTTGATTTATAGCTTCGCTTATTGAATTAATAAATTCCTCGCTGTAACCCTCGCAGGAGAAAAGAATTTCCTCTTTGTTAATCTTTAAAAAAATTTTGTTTTCCATAACAGTACCCCCAAGATACTTTTAAATTTACGTTAATTTAAACCTAAGGCTCTTAATGGCATACTTTTCTTTTTGCAGCGCTGACCTAAAACGCCCGTTTTCAGGAAAGGCCTTAGTTAAAAAAAGTGTTACTTTGTAAGCTTCGATAAGGTCTCTAATCTGTCTTTTAATCTCCTCTTTTTCTTCTTTCGTCAGTATAATCACCTCCTTCCCCTCCCGCCGTTTACCGCCCGCTGAAATATTTCGTATTTTGGCTCTTTAGCAAAATGTTCAAGATAAGCGTCGAGGTCTTTTTTCTTTATAAGGTATTTGCTTCGGTTTTTTTCCTGGTTGATAGGATAGTATTTAATCTGATTACTCTTTATCATGCGCTCGATTGTCCTTTTGCTGGCCTTTATATAGTCGGCGGCCTCCTTTGTCGTTAAATAAGGACTTGAATTCACGGCGGAGTTATCGCTTTCTTTTCTTTCTAAATAACCTACCAGCTGGTCTATTCTTTCAAATAACTTTTCTACAGATTCGTTTTCCATTTTTAAACCCTTATTATTTTCCGTTAATTACGATGCTTTCCCTGATTTGGGCCTTAAGTCTTAACGCTGCAAGGCCTTCTTTTAATTCCTCCGGACCGGAGAATTCTTTTCCGAGCTCGCATATTTTTTTATTTCTCTCCGCCGGATCCATATTCGCGTAAATTTCTTCCGTCAGCTCGTCTAAGGTATTTTCTATTTCTTTGCTTTTTCGTTTTTCTACCAGTTCGCTTTTCCTGAGCTCGTGCCTGTCTTTTATTTCTGCCGCATCCTCGTATGTCCCGTCTGCGAGCATGGCTTTAAGAAATCCCGCCGGATTCTTTATTTCTTGGTTTTTTTTGATATATTGCATTTTTTCTAATGCCTTTACGACGTTATCTTCCGAGTAAATCTTGCAAAGGGCTATGACGAACGATTTATTAAGCTTTAGTTCCTCGAAATTAAATCTTTCAAGGTTAATTTGTTTAGGTTCCGTATTCTGACTGCCCGGTTGTCCGCTTTTTTCTGCTATCATACTGCGATGTTTGCGGTGGTAAATAAGGTCGTCCCCTTTAATTTTTATGTGTACGCCTTCTGCGGCCAGCACATTTATAAGATTGTCCGTAAAAGATTTTTTAAAGTCTTTCAATTTTTGGTTGAGTCTAAGTATTTCTTTGATTTTTACGAGCGGCGTAGGCATGGTAAGGTTTACGGACAGGAAGTAAAAATACAGAAGCTTCTGGATGCGGCCGCCGGTCAGCCGGCGGTAATTCTTTATATCAAACGCTATTAAATATTTATTTTCTTTCGTAAAAAAGTCGTATATTTCTTTAGACAGCCTAATTTTTATTTTGCCTTTTTCGTTCATATTATCGTCAAAGGTAAGAGCATCGATGAAACTAAAGATAAGGCTCTTATTATCCTTTCCAATTTGATTTACGCCCGTTTTTAAAGCATTTAAAGAATCATTAATATCTTGATACGATTTAGTATTTGTCTTATTAAAAACCGCTCTCGATAAAAAATACTTGGACGACGTTATTTCTATGCCCTGTTTTTTAGCTATTTCGATTAAAACCGATAAAACTACTTCGTCTTCTATAATTAATCTTAGCGATTTTCCATATATCTCAATATCTTGAATCGTATCTTTGGCTATAAGCGTAAATTTATCCACGGGCAGTTTCTCCCTTTTTTTTTGATAAGAAAAATATCCGGTCGAGTTAAACCATTTGAAAATAGAAAGCAGGTCTAACTCTTTTTCCTCGTCTTTTTTGATTAAATCAGCCATATATCCTTATTTCCCCAAAAGCATAGCCAGGTTTCCCCAAAAGCATAGCCAGGTTTCCCCCTTGCCGCCCGGAAACCTATGCCTGTTTTGAGTTTCCGGGCGTGAAATAACTAAAATAACTAAATAACTAAATAACACACACCCGACGCCTTCGGCGGTGTGTAAAAACTTTTTTAAAAATTCAAAGGATTTTATGTTCATTTTGCTAATATTTATTTTTTCATGGTTAGTTTATCGAACCGGTGGAAATTTCCACCGGTAATAATTTTTTTAGTTAAACCTGCTTCCAGCCTGACTGAAAAATTAGCTTATTTTCATTATTAATAACGATATTATTTTCAAATTTTGTTTTTTTATAAATATCCGCTAGTGTAATAAAAATAAAATATTCTGTTATTTCTGTTACTCGATAATTAGAATAACGCAATGAGTTGCTTTTAAGAATTTCCCTGATAACTACATCTTTCATCTTTAGTCTTCTTACCTTTAATATTTTTATTTTCTTAAAAATTACCTGTTTATATTACTTACTTATAAAAATACAATCAAATGATTGTAATGTCAAGTAAAAAAATTTTATCCATTTGAATGTTGTATCTTTACTTCGTTTATAATAGTTTGTTTTTATAATAAAATTAAGGTGATTTTATGAAAAAACTACTTTTAGCGGCATTATTATTAATCCCGGTTCTTGCTTTCTCCGGATGCGCCGGAACGGCAGATTCAATAGACTCTATGGTGGGATTAAATCCGCATCCAACATATGTGAATGGCTGCACTTACGGAGTA